>CAMWVQ010000016.1 GCA_947177635.1 uncultured Porphyromonadaceae bacterium
GGGACACGGGGGGGAGCGGCTCAGCCGCCACCGAATCGGGCAGTATGGAATCAACGGCGGAAACCGGGGGTACTGTCTCTTCAGGTTTCTCGGTCAGGAAGACACGGCGGAAAGTCGAGATGGTGTCGCCGTGGAGATAGAGGGTGTCACTCTGCGAGTATTCCTTTGCCAGGGCGTGGCCGTAGACCTTCGCCGAATCCGACATCTCGAAATAGAAGCCGTAATCGCCCAGGAGGGTCACCTTCTTGGCGGTGTCGACCATCTCTATGTTGCCGAACGCCTCGCCGAATCCGGTCTGCTGGTCGTAATATAGCGTGTCGCCGGTAAGGGTGTTGCCGTTCTTGGCCACCACGAGGGAGCGGCGGTAGAGGTCGGCCTGCTGGGTGTCGGTGTTGTAGACACCGTCTGTGGTATGTATGGTTCCATCCTTTGAGACGATTGTCGAGACGGTGTCGAGGATGGCGATGTGGGTGTTGGTGTTGTAGAGCATCTGCTCCGAGAAGATGTCGAGTGTGTCGCCGTCGCGGAGGCTGTGCAGCTCGACACGGTCACGGAAGAGGGCGTCTTTGGTGGTGGGGGAATATTCGCCGTACCAGGATGTGAGGCGGTTCTTTGGGTCGGTCAGCACGCCCCCCACCTCATAATACCCGAGGTCTATGCCGAGGTCGTAGTTGAAGATGTCGGTGGTGAGGGTTACGTCGCGGTTGATGAGCCTGACCTTCTTGCCGAAGTCGGCATAGAGTACGGCCAGCTGCGTGGTGTCGGCGTAATCAAGCTCGTCGGCATAGACAAAGAGGGTGTCGCCCTGCTCCATCCTGACATTCCCGTATGCCTCGATGGCCCCGGGGGAGTCGTAGAAGTGGGCGCTGTCGCAGTACATGAACATACCTCCCCGGCGGAACTCCACATTGCCGACCACTATCTGATAGTCGGCGTCGGCGGCTTTCTTCAAAACGTCGGCACGTTCGAGGAAAACCCGTCCGGTCTGGTTCCGGTTTGCGGTGGGTATGGTTGGACGTATGGGGGTGTTGTCACGGCGCATCGACCCCTTGCGCGGGGTCTGGGCGAAGACCGACACCACGACCATGGCCATCGCCATCAGCGACAACCACTGCAATCCTCTGAATCCTTTACGGTTCAATATTCTATCACCTTAATTACAGATTACCTGCGCAGCCACTCGGGATGCTCGAACTCACAGTCGGCCCAGTTGTCCTCGATTTTCACATATGTGTCGCGGATTTTCTTGGCGAGCCAGTCCTTGACCATCTTCTGCTTGGCGGAGTTCTCATACATCCCCTTGATGGTCTGGTAATCCTCCGAAAGGTTGGCGCGGTGGGCCGGAATCCTCTGGGTTAGCTTCACGATGGCCACGATGTCGCGGTCACGCTTGGGGTCTTTCATTATGAACGCCTCTGAGACATCGCCGACCTGCATCTTATCGATTTTCTTGGCCACCTCCTGCGGTAGGTCTTTCATCTCGAAGCGGGTTGTTCCGTTGGCCTGGTTGAGCATGCGGCCCTGGTTGTTTCTTGTGTCCTTGTCCTGAGAAAGAATCGGGGCGGCCTCCTCGAAGGTGAACCGCTTGTGGGTCACGATATTGGCGCGCACCGAGTCGAGGCGGTGGATGGCCTCGGTCAGCTCCTGGTCTGACACTTTCGGACGCAGGAGGATGTGGCGGGTGTTGACCCTGTCGCCACGCTTCTCGATGAGCTGGATGATATGGTAGCCATATTGGGTCTCCACTATCTTCGACACCTTCTTGGTGTCATTGAGGTTGAAGGCGACGGCGGCGTATTCCGGCTCAAGGTGGCCACGGCCCATGAAGCCGATTTCACCTCCGCGGACGCTCGAACCGGGGTCTTCGCTGTAAAGGGTGGCGAGGGTGGAGAAGTCGCGTTCCCCCTTGTTGACGCGGTCGGCATACTGGCGCAGGCGCGACTTTATGTCGTCTATCTCCTCCTGGGGTATCTTCGGATTGATGGTTATGATCTCACACTCCACCTGGAGGGGAACGAAGGGAATCGAGTCCTGGGGAAGTTCGGAGAAATAGCGCCTCACGTCGCTCGGTGTGACCTTGAGGTCTTTTGTCAACGATGCCTGAACCTGCTGGATACGATACTGGTTGCGCATCATGTCAGACATCTGGGTGCGGAACTCAGACATAGGCTTGCGGAAATACTCTTCCAGCTTTTCCTTGCTCCCGAGATTGGTTATCAGATAGTTGAGTCGCTGGTCGACAGCCATTGCCACCATCGATTCCTGCACCTCCACGGTGTCCATGTCGGCCTGGTGGAGGAAAAGTTTCTCGATTGCGAGCTGCTCGGGCACCACACAGTAGGGGTCGCCGTTGACGGGGGTCTTCTCATACAGCATCTGCTGGTATGCCTCCTCGATTTCGCTCTTGTAAATGGGCTGGTCGCCTACCATCCAGGCCACCTCCTCGATTATGTTGTTGCCCGGAGCCCCGGGGGCGGCCACGGAGGCCAGGGCCACGACGGCGGCTCCCAGGAGGGACAGTAACGGTTTTTTCTTCATAAACATCAATGACGAATTTGGCGCAAAGTTACATTTTCTTTTCCAAACTATGATGTTAATAGACCGTAATTTTGCACTTTAGGGGGAAAAACCTTAACTTTGCATTAGGATTGCTCTCCGCGCGGGAGCATATCACGCCCCCACCTTCACCCCATGAAATTCATCTTCGCTTTTCTGCTTGCATCCATATCAGTCATTTCCTGCGTAGCCTCGGCTTTCACCGACCGCGACGTGGAGAGGTCGCTCATACAGCTCGACAACGAGCTGAAACACCGGGGTGTCTACCTCGAGAAGCGTGTAAACCGCCTTGACTCGCTGAAGAAGGTCAGGAAAGACCTGGAGGGGAGAGACTCCCTGGCCTGGCTCGAGACGACCATGGAGATAGCCAAGGGCTACAACTCCTTCAACAACGACTCTGCCCTGATTTACTACACCAAAGGGTATGACGCCGCCCTGGAGATGGCCACAGCCATGCCCCCCTCGCGCCTGGCCCATGCAGCCGACTCGATGCAGGCGGAGTTCCGCATCAGGCGCGCCACCTACATGTCGCTCAGCGGATTCATATCTGACGCTATTAAGGAATATGACGATGTCGACACCTCGCGGATGAACGCCGGACTGATGGCAACCTACCACGAGTCGGGCCGCCAGATGTATTCCTTCATCTCCTCTTATTACGGAGGATGGCTTGAGACATACGACTACTGGAACAACCGCTCCATAGAGTCGCAGAGGCAGCTTCTGCCGCTGCTCGACCCGTCGAGTGACACTTACCTGCTCAACCTCGGGGAATATTTCTACAACATTCGAGAGTATGCCCGCAGCCGCGAGATTCTCATCGACCTGATAGGGAAGATCAGGAAAGACTCCCCAAGCTACGCCATCGCCACGCATATCCTGGCCTCGATAGCCCTCACCCGGGGAGACCGCAACGAGCACCTGTATTTCCTCACCCAGTCGGCCATCGCCGACACCCGCCAGGCCACCCTGGAGGTGACCTCGCTGCAGGAGCTGGCCGGGGTGCTATACCAGATGGATGACAAGCGGCGCGCCCACGAGTATGTGTCCGTGGCGATGAACAACGCCGTCGAGAGCCGCGCGTCGGTCAGGATGATGAAGACAACCGAGCTGCTGTCGCTGGTCGAGGGTGACCACAACTCGCAGATAGCCCTGTGGCGCACCTGGATGTATGCCATCATAGCCGTGCTGGTGATGTGCATGTTCGCCCTGATAGTTTCGATATTCTTCCTGCGCCGCCAGCTGACCCGCGTGGCGAGGATGAAACAGGAGCTGCAGGACGTCAACCAGACCAAGGATGTCTACATCAGCCAGTTCCTCTCGCTGTGCTCCATCTACATGGACAAGCTCAAGCAATTCGGCAAAATCGTCAACCGCAAGATTTCAGCCGGACAGGTCGACGACCTCTACAAGCTCACCAAGTCGGGGAAATTCGTCGAGGAGCAGAGCGCCGACTTCTACAAGGTCTTCGACGACGCTTTCCTCCACATATACCCCGACTTCGTGAATTCCGTAAACGAGCTGCTGCGCCCCGAGGAGCGCATCGTGCTGGCCGAGAATGAACAGCTCAACTCAGACCTGCGCATACTCGCGTTCATGCGCCTGGGCATCGACGACACCAACCGTGTGGCCCAGATTCTCAACTTCTCGGTCAACACCATCTACGCCTACCGCAACCGCCTGCGAAACCGTGCCATAAACCGCGCCACATTCGAAGCCGACATCATGGCCATCGGCTCGCTCTCGGCAAACTGACAGCTGCCGGCAAGCTCCCCCTCATCGGGCGGGAGCCTGCCGGCAGGCATCATTTCATCAAGGTAATTCTTGCGGGGCCGGTCACCTGATGACCACCTTGGTCACATGTGCGCCCTGACGGCGGATGAAGATTCCGTCTGCCGGAGCTTCCACTTTCATACCGTTCAGGTTGAAATACTCGACAGGAAGCTGCATGTCACTCTCCACAGCCTCGACCGCCGACTGACCGAGCTGGCCTATTGCAATCCTGCTGACGTCGAGGCCAGTACCCTTTATACGCATACCTTCCGACCTGAACCTTTCGGCATCGGCCGCAGCGATAGTGTACATGGTGTTGACTGTGCCGGGCTGGAAGCAGGCGTAGCTGTCGGTATTGGTGGCAGTCTTGTCTGTCGCCTCGGCCATTGACCAGTCAAAATAGTCTATCTCCATTTTACCGTAAGATGCACCACCCTGCACACTGAAATCAATATTGATTTCCATTCCGGGGGTCACGCACTGTAATTTTTCAGGAGAAATCTCAATGCATGTTGACCAGTCTGAGGAGAACACCGCCTTTCCGGTCCAGAGGTAGCCCGTGGCGTCGAAAGAGTCTGTGCCTTCGACCGACCCGGAGGTTCCGGAGCCTCCGCCGCCATGGTTTCCTCCGCCACCCTGGTTTCCTCCACCCTGGCCGGCGTTCTCCCCTTTGGTGAAGACAACCTTCTCAAGGGTTATGTTGTATCCCTTGATTATCATGCCCCGGCGGTTGAAATTCGCTATGTCACCGTCGGCGATGTCGTAGGTGGTGGTGGTGGCGCCGGAATCGAAGCACCCGTCGGCATTAAGCCCTGTGCAGCTGCCGTCGGTCGCCGAGGCAATCTCATAATTGCCGAAATCTATCTCAAGCTTGCCGTAAGTGTCGTCGTCATTGACCTTGAAATCCACTATCAGGCGGCTGCCGTTGCCAAGCACACTGCGGAAGTTGGCGGGCTTGATGTGAAGCACTGAGCTCCAGTCTGTGCCGAGGTTCACCTCCCCCGTCCAGGTGACGTTGTCGTCGCCGGTTGTAATCGAGCCGGGCATGTCGCCCCCGGTGTTGCCGCCCCCCTGGCCGGGCAGTTCCGACTCGTCAGCGATTCCGCCGAGTTTCACGGCTGTGATGACAACCATGTTTCCATACACATATATGCCCCCCTTGAACTTGTCAAGCTCATCGGGGAGTACAATGAACGTGCTTGAAGCAGTCCCCGCAGGGTACACACCCCCTACAAGGTTGGAAGCCGTGGAGTTGATTCCCGAGAGAGTCTTCTGGTTGGCATCTTTGATGTCAAGTTTGCCACTCTCGGCCCCTTCGGCGACGGTAAACTCCACGATGACTTTCTGCATCGGCTGCACGGATTCAAGCTTGTCGGCAAGGATTTTCACACGCTTGCCCCATTTGCCGGTCACGCATTCGCCGGTCCAGATTGTGGTTTCAGTCTCTGCCTGGCTCTCTTCATATGTAACCACGGGGTTAACGGCTTGAGCGACGCCTCCTGAGACAAACGAGGCCGCAAGCATCACGATCAGGTTCTTCAACATAGGATTTTTGATTTATTGATAGTATCTGTTTGAAATTATTTTCAGGGTATCCGGATAAAAGGGTTTTACGACACCGGGCCGGCAGTCGGGTTTCTGCGGTGTAAAATTAGATGTAAGAATCATCCGGACATATGCCTGTTTGTTGAAAACATATGTATCGTTTGTGTAACTCACCGTTGATTGTCATCGTTTTACAGATTTGCGCCACAAAATGCCCGACCTTGCGGGAGCGCTTCCGGCAAGCCCGGGCCACCCCCCCGGGAGGCGCGGACGGCGCGGGCGGCATAACATCATCTCTGCATTTTGAGGTGACTTGGAATTTATGTAAATTTGCACCATTATGAAAGTGCGCGTCCTGATTATTTCGCTGTTGTTTGTCTTATGCGGCTCAGGCTTGACCACTGCCCGCAACGAGATTTTCTTCCGCAAGCTCGGCAATCCCAAAGAGGCTTACGGAGACGAGGTTCATCAGATACTGATTGACCGGGACGGATACGCGTGGATAATCACAACCGACCGCCTGTTGCGATTCGACGGCAAAAGCATGAAGCGCTACAGCGGCCTGAAAGTCGAGCGTCTGGCAATCGACTCATGCGGAGTGATGTACGCGTCAGGCCCCAAATGCCTGCTTCGCTACAACCGTTCGAACGACATGTTCGACAGCGTGCCGCAATGGTCGGCGGCCCTGAATGACAACAACGGACACCTGTGGCTGTTTGACTCCCGGGGCGACAACTGCCAGGTCGACGGCGCCAGGGTCAAAGTCCCGGCCGAGCCCGCAGCCGCGCTGCTCACACGGGACGGCAGGTTTTCATACATCCTTGACAAAAGCGGGCGCCTGTGGCAGACGCCACGGGGAAAAGAGCCCGGCAAAGTAGACTCCATCCACATGTCGGCGGCAAACGGGGCTTCTTTGTTCCAGGACAAAGAGGGGAACATACTGTTCTGGGATTCATTCTCTCCCGGCATACACCGCCTGGCCGGGAACGGCCATGAGACTCTTATGCCGGGAATCACGGCGAGGAGCCTTGACCAGGACACGGATGGTTGCTTCCATATAGCATCGAACGACAACGGGCTGCTTCGTGCGTCGCCTGATTTCAAATCGGTCCTCCCTGCACCAACAACAGGCCTGCCCTCAAACCACACCTCGTTCATAATGACCGACCGCAACGGCCGCCTATGGCTCGGAGCCTCATGGGGAGCGGCGATGGCCAACCCCGCGAGGATAAAAGTGATGCGCCACCGTATCAGCAAAAATGTCGACATAAGCGCCATCGTCGAGATGCCAGACAGCCGTCTATGGCTCGCCCTCGATGGCGACGGAATCGCGGAAGTCTCTGACGGCGACCGGCTGTCGCGCCACAGAAGCGGTTCAGACGGAAGCGCGCCGTGGAGCAAGACCACCAAACTTCTTCCCCTGGACGCCGACCGACTGCTCGTCCTGACATATGGCGACGGCGTCTACCTCTATGACACCCGGAGCGACCGAGTGTCAAAGGCAGAAGGGGCGCCTGACCATGCCAAAGCTGCGACGGCATCCCCTCTGTCATCCACTTTCTGGATAGGCTCACATATGAAGGGGGTATATGGTTTCGACAAGGAGCTGAACCGCATTTTCCACCACACGACGGAGGAAGAGGGGTTGCGCACCGATTTTATCAATGACCTCTGCTCCACAGCCAACGACACTGTCTACATAGCAACCGGTTATGGTGTCTACAAGTTCCATGCCCCCGACGGCTCACCGCGTCCAGCCATACCCTCCCTGGCCGAGATATCGGCCAGGTGCATAGCTTCCGACACCCGCGGCAACGTCTGGATTGGCACCGCGCGGGGGCTGCTGCGCTACAGGCCCTCCACCGGGAAAGTCAGCCGGGTAGCGTCTCTGGGCCATGAGTGCATCAACAGTGTGGCCACCGACAGCCGGGGACATCTGTGGACACTAAGCCCCGCGGGGCTACACCGCATCATGGCGGCTCCCGACGGCCGGCTGTACACCTCGGCTTATCTTCTCGGCGAGGATTTCCCGGCCATAAATGTGACGAGCATGTCGATGGCCAAGGGGAAGATATACCTCGGAGGCAACGGCAAATACATCGAGCTGCAACTGCCGGCCTCCCATCCCGAGAAACCGTCGCGGATTCTGCTCCCCGACTTCCCCCCTGACGTGGAGTCGCTCACCTTTGACGCGGGGGAAGCCCCAAGGCTCAGGGTCGCCACCGACAAACTTTCCGAGGCAGTGCCATATATCGAATACCGTCTCGACAGCCAGCATGAATGGACCGAGGCCACTGACGGCTCAATCCCCCTGGATTCTCTAAGCCCCGGCTCTTACACTCTGAGCATACGTCTGGCCGGGAACATCGAATCCCCTGTAAAAGAGCTGGACGTCGAGATAAGACGCCCATTACCCTTCGGCACAAAAACAACAGCGGCAATCATCGCCGTGATTGCCGCTGCCGCGGTATTGATAGTAGCATCGCGCAGGAAAGCCGCAGGAAGAAATGCCTCATTGCCATCTGCCGGTGACACACAAGCCCCGCGTCACCAACCTGCGCCGCAGGTATCCGTTGAGCCTTCGCCGGTCAAGACGAGTTCCCAGGATGAACGGTTTCTGCAAAGGGCGCGTGAGACCGTCGAGCAGCATATGGCCGATTCAGACTTCGGCGTGGATGAGTTCGCCTCACAGATGTGTGTCAGCCGCAGCGGACTGTACAAAAGGCTTATCTCCCTGACCGGGCTGTCGCCCAATGAGTTCATCCGTCAGATGAGAATCAAGCGCGGCCGCGACCTCCTTCGGGCTGATGCGGGGAGCATCGCCGAGGTAGCCTTCATGGTGGGGATGACTCCCCGCCAGTTCTCGAAATTTTACAAAAGCTTCTTTGGTGTGGCTCCGTCGATGGATTCACATGGCTCCTGAGCGGCCATAGCGCGTGGCCGGTAATAATCAGAGGGCGAGAAGCTCCTCGATTTTGGCCACGAGGGTCTCGCGGGTCTGAGAACCGGCCAGGCGGATGGGGGCCTTCTCCCCGTTCTTGAAGAAGAGGATTGTGGGGAGCGACATCACGCGGTATTCGGTGGCGAGGTCTCCCTCCTCATCCACATTGTATTTGCCGATGACCACTTTCCCCTCATATTCCTGGGCGAGCTGGTCGACAAGGGGAGCCATTGCCTTGCAGGGGCCGCACCATGTGGCCCAGCAGTCGATAACTACGGGTTTGCCCGATTCGATGATTTCGCGGGCGTTTTCGTCTGTGATTGTCATAATATGTTGCGTTATGTTTTTGATTTCAGGGGTATGAAGCCCGGCTATTTGCGGGTGTTGTGAAGTTCGAACTTGTATTCCAGCGGGAGGGAGTCAAGGATGTTGACCAGCTTGCGGTCCATCGGCATCTTCATCGATGATGTCATCCTCAGCCACCGGTTGGCGTCGGGGTCGAAGATGCGGAAACTGATGTTTCCCTTCCCGGCGTCGGGGTTGTTGGCCTTGAACTGCTCCTTGATGAGGTCTGTCACGGCGGGTTTCAGGTCATCGCGGGTTATCGACAGCGTGACGCCGGAAATCAGCTGCCCCTTGACGTCGTTGAGGAGCTGTATCCTGACAACCTCGAACTGCGGCGGCTTGTTGAAGCGGCTTTCGGCGCGCACGTTGACCATGATGGGGGTGCCTTCGCGGCCATACTTGGCGAAGTCGATGTATTTCTGCCCGAAGAGGCGTATCTCGGTGGAGCCGGTGTAGTCCTCCAGGGTTATGATTGCGAAATTGCCGCCGGTGCGGGTCGGACGTTCCACGAACTTGGTGACCATCCCGCCGAATGTCAGCTCTTTCCCCTCCTCGGGGACAGCCTCGACATAATCCTTGACGGAACGCATGCCGTAGTTAAGCTCCATATAATAACGGTCGAGGGGATGGGCCGAAAGGTACATGCCTACCAGCTCCCGCTCCTTCTCGAGCTTGACGGCGTCGACCCATGGCACCGCGCTCTTGACCTCGGGACGTCCGGCGGTGTTCATCTCCTCGGCCATGTCGCCGAAGAGCGACGCCGAGGCCTCCATCTGGGCGTTCTGGTACATCTGTCCGTAGCGCAGCAACTGGTCTGAGAAGCTTTCGTCGCGGTTGTTCTTCTCGAAATAGTCCTCACGCTTGATGTCGGTGTACCAGTCGAAGGCTCCGGCCAGCACCAGCGAGTCGAACACGCGGCGGTTGATGAGCCTGGATGGCACACGCTCGACGAAGTCGTAGGGGGAGGTGAACTTCCCACCCTCGTCGCGGGTCTGGATGATGGCGGCCACGACATTGTCGCCTACCCCCTTGATGGCGGCCAGTCCGAAGCGGATGTCACCCTTGGAGTTCACACCGAAGTCGTTGAACGATTCATTGACGTCGGGTCCCTTGACGGGTATCTTCATCGCCTTGCACTCATCCATGAAGTTGGTGAGCTTGGTGATGTCGGAGCGGTTGCGCGACAAGACGGCGGCCATGTATTCCGCCGGATAGTTTGCCTTGAGGTAGGCGGTCTGGAAGGCCACCCATGAGTAGCAGGTGGCGTGTGACTTGTTGAAGGCGTATGACGCGAACTTCTCCCAGTCACCCCAGATTTTCTCAAGCACCTTCGGGTCGTGGCCGTTGGCCTGCCCCCCTTCGAGGAATTTCCCCTTGAGGTGGTTCATCTTGTCGATGAGCTTCTTACCCATGGCTTTTCGCAGGGTGTCGCTCTCGCCTCGGGTGAAGTTGGCAAGCAGACGGCTCAGGAGCATGACCTGCTCCTGGTAGACGGTGACGCCGTAAGTGTCTTTGAGATACTTCTCCATGATGGGGATATCGTAGACAATCGGCGACCGCCCGTGTTTTCGGGCGATGAAATCCGGTATGTAGTCCATCGGGCCTGGACGGTAGAGGGCGTTCATCGCTATGAGGTCTTCGAACACCGAGGGCTGCAGCTCGCGGAGGTATTTCTGCATGCCCGCCGACTCGAACTGGAATGTCCCGACGGTGCGCCCCTCGCAATAGAGCTGGTATGTCTTGGGGTCGTCGATAGGGATGTTGTCCATGTCGACATCTATCCCCCGGGTGAGCTTGATGTTCTTGACCGCGTCCATGATTATGGAGAGGGTCTTGAGCCCCAGGAAGTCCATCTTTATCAAGCCGGTCTCCTCGATGACGCGCCCCTCATACTGGGTGACCAGCAGTTTCCCCTCGACCTTGTCGTCGGCGGTGGCGACAGGCACCCAGTCGGAGATGGCGTCGCGGCAGATGATGACGCCGCAGGCGTGGACGCCGGTGTTGCGCACGTTCCCCTCAAGCTGACGGGCGTATTTGAGGGTCTCCCTCATTATCGGGTCGGGATTCTGCAGCTCGTTCTTGAACTCGGTGACATACTCGTAGCAGTTGCCGAGGGTGGGCTTCAGCTCCTTGCCGTTCACTTCCGGCATGTGGCGCGGAATCATCTTGGTCAGACGGTCGCTCTCGGGAATCGGCAGACCCTCCACGCGGGCCACATCCTTGAGGGCCGACTTGGCCGCCATGGTGCCGTATGTGATGATATGCGCAACCTTCTCGGCGCCATACTTGTCGGTGACATATTTGAGCACGCGGGCGCGGCCGTCATCGTCGAAGTCGACGTCGATATCAGGGAGCGATATACGGTCGGGGTTGAGGAATCGCTCAAACAGGAGGTCATATTTTACAGGGTCTATCTGGGTGATTCCCAGACAGTAGGCCACACAGGAACCTGCGGCCGAGCCACGGCCCGGGCCGACCGACACCCCGAGCTTGGCTCGCGACTCGTTGATGAAGTCCTGCACAATCAGGAAGTAGCCTGGGAAACCCATCGTCTTCATGATGTGGAGCTCGAACTTGATGCGTTCCTGCAGCTCGGGGGTAAGGGGGGAGCCGTAGCGGCGTTCCGCCCCCTCGTATGCGAGTTTGGCCAGGTAGTCGGCCTCGAATTTTATGCGGTAGAGTTTGTCGTAGCCTCCGAGTTTCTTTATCTTCTTCTCCCCCTCCTCGCGGCTCATCACCTCGTTGCCGTTCTCGTCGCGGGTGAACTCGTTGAACAGCTCCTCCTCGGTGATGCGCGAGCGGTATTCCTCCTCGGTGCCGAACTCCTCGGGGATGGCGAAGAAGGGCATGATGGGGGCGTGGTCGATGTCGTAGAACTCCACCTTGTCGAGAATCTCCCGGGTGGTCTCGAGCGACTGGGGGATGTCGGCGAACACGCGGCTCATCTCCTCGGTGGTCTTCAGCCACTCCTGCTTGGAGTAGAGCATACGGTTCTCGTCGGCTATTTTCTTGTTGGTGGCCACGCAGATGAGTCGTTCGTGGGCCTCGGCGTCATCCTCGTTGACGAAATGGACGTCGTTGGTGGCCACGACCTTCACACCGTATTTTTCGGCGATGCGCAGCAGTTCGGCGTTGACGGTCTCCTGGAGGTGGAATGTCTCGTGGTTGGCGCGTGGCACCGTGGCCTTGTGGCGCTGCAGCTCAAGGTAGTAGTCGTCGCCGAACACCTCCTTGTACCACATCACCTGCTTCTCGGCCTCCTCGATCTCACCCCCGGTGATGAGGCGGGGAATCTCGCCGCCCAGGCATGCCGAGCAGCATATGAGCCCTTCGGAGTGGGCGCGCAGCTCCTCCTTGTCGGTTCGGGGATGGAAATAGAACCCTTCGGTCCAGGCGCGCGATACTATCTTTACAAGGTTGTGGTAGCCTTTGAGGTTCTTGGCCAGCAGTATCAGGTGGCGTCCCTTGTCACCCTTGTCGCCACGGTCGAGCAGCGAGTTCCTGGCCACATACACCTCACAGCCGAATATCGGCTTGAATATCTTCTTCTCAAGGGCGGCGGCCTCCTCGCGCTTGGCGGCGGCTGTCGCCTCGTCGCCGCCCTTCGCGGCCTCATCGGCGGCTTTCAGGGCATCTTTGATTGCCCCTTTGGTCTTGCCGTTCTTCTTGGCGACATAATTGTAGAATTCCTTGATGCCGAACATGTTGCCGTG
Source organism: uncultured Porphyromonadaceae bacterium (assembly GCA_947177635.1). Lineage (GTDB taxonomy): Bacteria > Bacteroidota > Bacteroidia > Bacteroidales > Muribaculaceae > UBA7173. The sequence continues at coordinate 12,874 of CAMWVQ010000016.1, forward strand.
GTCGGTCAGGGCGATGCCGGGCATACCGTCGGCCATCGCCTTGTCTACCAGGGCGTTGATTGACGCCTGGCCGTCAAGGACAGAATATTGAGAGTGGACGTGGAGATGGGTGAACATTTACGAGAAGAGGTTACGCGGCTTCGTGGCCTGGAAATCTTTGAGATAGAGAGGGGTTGAATAGGCGAGGTCGAGGAGGTCGCCGTTGCGGAAAGCGCGTTCCGAGAGGGCCACCATGTCGACTGCCAGAGGGTTGACATCGGGGATGAAGATGGCGTTGGGATGGCTGCCGAGCAGCTCACGCGCCTTCCCCGACCCGTCGCCGAAGAATGCTACCGGCGAACGGTCGAGATATTCCTTGTAGCTGTCCGCGTCGAGAATCAGGGGGGATGGCTCCATCAGCGGCTGCAGGGCAAGGTCGTAGACGGCGGTGTAGACCTCCATGCGGCGGGCGTCGATCATCGGCGCGAAGAGGGTTCCTTCGGGGAGGTCGTCACGGGAGAACATCACCCCGACAGACATAAGTTCGAGGGTCGGCACACCTATGAGGGGAATCCCGAGGGCGTAAGCCAGCCCCTTGGCCTCGCTCAGGCCGATGCGCAGCCCCGTGTAGCTGCCCGGGCCAATAGAGACGGCCACGGCGTCGAGGGGCATCTCGTGACGGCGCAGGTGGTCGAGGGCCTCCTTTATGAAGCCGCTCAGCACCACGGCGTGGTTGCGTCCCTGGAACTCTTCGGAATGCTGCAGGATAGCTCCTTCCGAGGCGAGCGCGACGGAGCACACCGATGTTGATGTCTCTATATTCAGTATGGTAGCCATTAGGGGGAATCTTGTGACAGTGGGGTCCCGGGGCCTTTCAGGGAGGGCCCGGAAAATTTTTCCACAAAATTACACAATTTTCTCATCAAAAAAAGTTAAATTTGCAAACAAAAACAATCAGTATAAACCATAACTGAATAATGATTCTGTCTATGACCGGATTCGGCAGCGCGACTGCCGAATGTCTCAACAAGAAATTTACCGTTGAAGTCAAATCCTTGAACTCCAAGCAGCTCGACCTGACCCTGCGTCTCCCCCAGGGTTACCGTCAGGTGGAGGCCGAAGTCAGGGCGTTGGTCGCCCCGCGCCTCGAAAGAGGGAAATCAGAGCTGTCGGCGTTCGTGGAGACCACTTCCGGGGAGGCGTCGGCACGGCTCAACCTCGAGGCAATGGCCGACTACCGCAGGCAGATTATCGAGGCCTCGGAAAAACTGGGCATCCCCGAGCCGGCCGACTGGTACGGGGTCTTGCTCCGCATGCCTGACGTGATCAAGGCCGAGACCCCCGTCGAAGCCGCCGAACCTGAGAAGGAGGCCCTGCTGGAATGTGTCCGCAAGGCTGTCGAGGGGCTGATGGAGCACCGTGCCGCCGAAGGGCGCCGCCTCGACGAGTTCTTCCGCCTGCGCATCAGCCGCATCTCGGAACTGCTGGCCGAGGTGCCGCGCTACGAGACGGAGCGCATCACCAAAATCCGCTCGCGAATCACCGACAGCCTCTCCTCGATTCCCAAGGTGGACTATGACAAGGGACGCCTCGAGCAGGAGATGATTTTCTACATCGAGAAACTCGACATCAACGAGGAGAAACAGCGCCTGTCACAGCATCTGCGCTACTTCCTTGAGACCCTCGACGCCGCCCCCGGCCAGGGGAAGAAGCTCGGCTTCATCGCCCAGGAGATGGGCCGCGAAATCAACACCCTCGGCTCGAAGAGCAACCAGGCCGACATGCAGATTCTCGTGGTGAAGATGAAGGATGAACTTGAACAGATCAAGGAGCAGGTGCTGAACGTGATGTGATTTCCGCAAAGCACGGCCGACATTTTGAATACAGGTCGACATTTTAAATCTATTTGTGGAATTTTGTGTGGCGTCACATACAAGATTCCACTCTTTTTTGACGTTGTATAACGTGACACATCCATAATCAAACCATAGACAATCAAAACCATAGATGAAACACAGATTACTTCTTTTCGCCGCCGCAGCCGCCCTGACGGCGACTTCAGCTTTCGCCTCGCGCAAGTATGCCGGGGGCGACATCTCCCTGCTGCCCGAGTATGAGGAGGCCGGCGCGGTCTACCTCAACTACGACGGACAGCCTGTCGATGGTTCCGCCCTCGACTTCTTCTCCTCGCAGGGGTGGGACATCATGCGCATCCGCCTCTTTGTCGACCCGGCCAACTACAACGGCCCCGACAAAGACCCCAACGCCTGCCAGAGCCTCGACTACATCATCCCCATCTGCAAGCGCATCAAGGGCGCCGGACTGCCGCTGATGCTCGACTTCCATTACTCCGACACCTGGGCCGACCCGGCCAAGCAGTGGACCCCCACCGCCTGGGTGGGCCTCGACGACAACCAGCTGTACCAGAAAATCTACGACTACACCCGCGAGACCCTGCTGACGCTCGCCGACGAGGGGATAACGCCCGATTTCATCCAGACCGGAAACGAAATCTCATACGGGATGCTCTGGGGAGCCTGGAACGCCCCCGCCTCGTCGCTCAAGAAGTGCTTCATCAACAGCAACGCCAACTGGAATCGTTTCACTACCTTGTTGAAACAGGCCGGGAAGGCTTGCCGCGAGGTCTGCCCCGACGCCGGAATCGTGCTTCACACCGAGCGCGTAGACAACGTTGCCGTGCAAGACAACTTCTACACCCGCATGGAGGAGGCCGGGGTCGACTACGACATCATCGGCCTGAGCTACTACCCCTACTTCCACGGCCCGCTGGCCAACCTCGACAAGGCCGTCAGCAGCCTGGAGGGGAAATTCCCCGGGAAGGAGGTGATGGTGGTGGAGGCCGGATACCCCTACAAATGGGAGGTTCCCGGCACAACCTTCGATTACAGCAATGTCTACCCCTACTCCGACGCCGGACAGCGTGATTTCACCTCCGCCCTAGTGGAGCAGCTGAAGACCCACGACAATGTCACCGGCCTGATATGGTGGTGGCCTGAATACAACGCCTACCGCACAAGCCTCTCGGGATGGTACAACGCGCCGCTTTTCGACAGCACCAACGGACGCGCCTGCAACGCCATCAAGTCCCTGGCCTCTTTCGCCGACAAGGCGGGAATCGAGGGAATCGCCGCCGATGCCCCCAACGCAGAAGGCAGTGGCCCGTGGCACAACCTCCTGGGCCAGCCTGTCGAGGAGCCGCTGGCCCCCGGCATCTACATCCGCGACGGCGAAAAACGCCTCGTGAAATAAGGCGTGTATTAAAAAATTTGGCTATATTTGCAGGGTGGTAACCGGCGCGGCATGCGAAAGCACCGCAGGTTTCCACCCTCATTTTATATAGAAAAACAATCGACATGGCAGGTAAACTTATCATAATCTCCGCCCCATCGGGTTGCGGCAAATCGACCATCATCGGAGACATAATGGACCGGGGGGAACTTGACCTCCAGTTTTCCGTCTCGGCCACCAACCGCAAGCCCCGCGAGGGGGAAGTCGATGGTGTCAACTACCACTTCCTCTCTGACGAGAGATTCCAGGAACTGATTGCCGAAGGGGCATTCGTGGAATACGAGCAGGTATATCCCGGCCGCTACTACGGCACCCTCCGCAGCGAAATCGAGAACCGCGTGGCCTCAGGCCACAACGTGATACTCGACATCGACGTGTGCGGCGGGGTGAATGTGAAGGAACTCTTCGGCGACAAGGCCCTGGCCATCTTCATCGAGCCGCCAAGCATCGAGGAGCTGCGCAACCGCCTGGTCAACCGTGGCAGCGACTCGGCCGACTCGATACGCCAGCGCGTCGACCGCGCCGAGTATGAGCTTGGATTCATCCCGAAGTATGACCATGTGGTCACCAACGACGAGCTTCCCCGCGCCATAGCCGAGGTGGAATCGCTCATCAGGGATTACATCAAGGAGGACTGACCTGGGAGGGGGAAAGAGATGGTCATCGGAGTCTTCGGCGGGTCATTCAACCCGGTTCACAACGGGCATGTCAGCCTGGCCCGCGAGGTCGTGGCCCGCGGGCTTGCCGACAAGGTGATGATGGTGGTGTCACCCCTGAATCCCCTGAAGGAGAACCCGGCGTCGCTCATCGACGACAGCCTCAGGATGGAGATGCTGCGCCTTGCCTGCGCCCCATATCCCGAGCTGGAGGCGAGCGACATCGAGCTTTCGATGCCCCGCCCTTCCTACACCGTCGACACCCTCCGCAAGCTATCCGCCGAAAATCCACACGACTCTTTCCGGCTCATAATCGGGGCAGACAACTGGGAATGCTTCGACCGGTGGAAATCCCACGGGGAGATTCTGCGCGACTACTCCCCCATCGTCTATCCCCGCCGGGGATGCGTGATGCCCGGGGAGGATTCCCCCGCCACGCCGATGTGGGCCGACCTGCTGCCGGTGTCAAGCACCGAGGTCAGGGAGAGGCTCGCCCGGGGGCGCGAGGTGAACAATCTGGTGCCTCCGGCGGTATTGGATTATATACGGGCCAACTCACTCTACTCCTGAGCCGACAACCCGGACTCATTCAAACATCTGACACTTATTATTATGGAATCAAACGCCATTGTGTTCGTAGGGCTTTGCGACGAATACTGCCGCGAGCTTGAGGCCGCACGCGAGGCCGACCGTGACGAGTTTGTCGACCGCATGCTGCGCCTCCTGCCGAGGCTGTACATCTCGGCTTACGACATCTCCCCCGACATATACCTCGACCAGGAGGTCTACATAGAGCAGGCCCTCGACGAGGATTATTACGACGCCGTGCGCCGCAACGTCGAGACCCTCCTGGGGCCTGACGACGTATATCTCGAAGTGTTCGAGGAGGATATGAAGTATTCCGACACCCCGGTGGCGGTCTCCATCTCCGAGGGGCTGACCGACCTGTTCCAGGTGTTCTACAACTTCATCAACACAGTCCGCGACACCACTGACGAAACCGTCAGCCTCGCCCTCCAGGGGGTGGCCGAGGATTTCCGGGGCTACTGGTCGCAGACCCTCTGCAACACCCTGCGCGCCCTCAACCACCTGAAAGCAAATTCCTAACCACCACCGCCACAACCACAACTCGATGAATCCCCGCCAGCAGCGCCTCCTCGACTTGCGCCAACAACTCAACCGCCACAACCACAACTATTACGTGCTCAACGCCCCCGAGATTTCCGACCGGGAGTTCGACATGCTGATGAAGGAGCTGGAAACCCTCGAAAAGGAGTTTCCCGAGATGGCCGACCCCTATTCCCCGACGCAGAGGGTCGGAAGCGACATCTCAGACAAGTTCGAGCAGACACCCCACATCCATCCGATGCTCTCGCTCGGCAACACATACTCCATCACAGAGGTTGACGAATGGTTCTCGCGTGTCCGCACGGCCCTGGAGGGGGAGAGCTTCGACGTGGTCGGCGAGATGAAATATGACGGCACATCCATCTCCCTGATTTACGAGCACGGGCGGCTTGTACGCGCCGTAACCCGTGGTGACGGGGAGAAAGGTGACATCGTGACGGAGAACATCAAGACAATCCGCTCGATTCCCCTGGAACTCAGAGGCTCGGGATGGCCCGACTTCTTCGAAATCCGGGGAGAGATACTGATGCCCTGGAGTGAGTTCGACCGCCTCAACAAGGAGAGGGAGTTCAACGAGGAACCGCTCTTCGCCAATCCCCGCAACGCGGCCTCCGGCACATTGAAGACCCTCGACTCGCGGGAAGTGGCCCGTCGCGGACTCGACGCCTACTTCTACAGCATGCTCGGCCCGTCGCTGCCTTACGACAACCATTTCGACAACATGATGGCCGCCCGCGAATGGGGCTTCAAGGTGTCTTCAATAATGACCCGGCTCCACTCGTTAGAGGCTGTCGATGAATTCATAAACCACTGGGACACCGCGCGCCGCGAACTTCCGGTGGCTACCGACGGACTGGTGTTCAAGGTCGACTCCCTGCGCCAGCAGCTCAACCTCGGTTTCACCGCCAAGTCGCCCCGCTGGGCGATGGCCTACAAGTTCCCCGCCGAAAGGGCCTGCACGAAGCTGCGGTTCGTCTCATTCGAGGTGGGACGAATGGGTATCGTCACCCCGGTGGCCAACCTTGAGCCGGTGCTGCTGTCAGGCACCATCGTCAAACGCGCCTCGCTCCACAATGAGGATATAATCCGCACCCTCGACATCCACGAGGAGGATATGCTCTATGTCGAGAAAGGTGGCGAGATTATCCCCAAAATCACCGGCGTGGATGAGAACGGACGCAAGCCGGGAGCCAGGCCCGTGGAATTCGTGAGCCATTGCCCCGCCTGCGGCACCCCCCTTGTACGCGTCGAGGGAGAAGCCTCCTGGCAGTGCCCCAACCGCATCGGCTGCCCCCCGCAGATTGCCGGACGGGTGGAGCATTTCGTGGGCCGCAAGATGATGAACATCGACGGCGTGGGGGAGGAGACCGCCCAGCAACTGTATGCGAGGGGATTCGTGCGCAACATCGCCGATCTCTACGACCTGACTGCCGACAAGCTGATGACCCTCGAAGGATTCGGCCCCCGTTCGGCCGAGAGGGTGCTTGAGGGCCTCGAAGCCTCCAAGTCTGTGCCATACGACCGCGTCATCTACGCCCTGTCGATTCCTTTCGTCGGAGACACTGTGGCAAAGAAGGTAGCCAAGGCATTCCCCGACATCGACCGCCTGATGGCGGCATCCTCAGCCGAACTTGCCGCCACCAAGGACATCGGCCCCCGCATCGCCGAGAGTGTCACCGAATATTTCGCCAACCCGCTCAACCGCGAGATTGTGGAACGGCTTCGCCGGGCCGGACTGCAGATGGCCGCGCCCGAGGAGTCTGAGGAGGGCCGCACCGACCTCCTCGGGGGGAAGAGCTTCGTGATTTCCGGCACATTCACCCACCACTCCCGCGAAGAGTACAAGGAGCTCATCGAGCGCAACGGCGGCAAGAATGTCTCCTCTATTTCCAAGAAGACCGACTACCTCTTCGCCGGGGAGAACATGGGCCCCGCCAAGCGTGAGAAGGCCGCCTCCCTCGGCATCCCCGTCATCGACGAGGCAACCTTCCTGGAAATGATCGGCACGCCCCTCCCCTGACCCTCCTGCCTCCATACCCTTTTTTATAAAGACAATATTTCTGATTTCATGCCGCAAACTTGCCGATATCGGCAAGTTTGCTTATCTTTACGCCATCAAACACATCAAAACTTGCCGACAAATTCCGCATCACATATGATAACTGAGATTTTCAAAGACAGCCTGGCCGACGGGGCTGCAAAGGTATTGGCAGCGACACTCCCTTTCATAACACTCGGGATGCTCGGCAATGAGTGGATGTCATATGTCTCGTGTGCAATCGGCATCATAGCCGCGGTGGTGGTGGTTGTGAGGTTTCTCAGCCTGCTCAAAGACACGACGAAAGTAAGGAAAGTGGAGCTGCTTGACAAAGCCGTCAGCGACATCCTCTCCTTCCCCTACGCCATGGCGCTATGCTCCGCCATATTGATGCAGGCGGGAATCGACGCCTCATACGGCCTCTGGTTCGGCGGCTTGCTGGCATTAGGGGTGATTGGGAGCGTTTCCGCCGAGAAAACCGCCCGTGAGCGTCAGCAATGACCGTTTATGGCCTCCGGCAATATTTTCAAAATGCGAAAACTCTCCTCCGATGAAATCGTCTATGACGATAGGTGCAATCGTCAACTGTTCAAAAGGATAAGCATTCTGAGGAACTAAGTTTCCACACATAGTTGAAATTCAAAATAAACGCATTAACTTTGCGTATGGAAACTGTTGTTCGTATTCATAACGAATCGGAATATAATGAAATACTGCGACAAGCCGTCGCAGTCATTGAGACCGCGAAAGGCAACGCCGCCCGTGCTATTGTCAGGACATCCAATGAAATGCACTGGCATATTGGTCAGCTTCTTTATGAGCGCAAGCTTGACAGCGCACATGGAGATGGTGTGGTAAAGCGACTCTCAGCGGACTTGAAAGCGATGTATCCCAAAATGGGTATGTCGGTGAGTAACTTATGGGCGATGAAGAAGTATTACGTCCGTTTTCACCTTTCCAATCCAAAACTCCAACGCTGCGTTGGAGTTTTGCCATGGCGACACATAAATCAGTTGATGACCAAACTGAAAGATGATGACAACGCTATCCAATACTACGCAGAGAAGAGTGTCGAAAAAGGATGGAATCGCGATTTGCTGATTAATGCCATAAAGCTGGAGATGCACAAGCATCAGCCTGAAAACAACGAGTCAAATAATTTCGCTGTTGCTCTCCCGGAGGCTCAGGCGGCATACGCCAACGAGGTTTTCAAGGATTCATATTGCATGGGATTTCTTGGCGTGACCGAGCCACTTCTCGAACTTGAGCTTGAACGGAGGCTGGTCGAGAAGGTAAAACAGTTTCTTCTGGAACTCGGCCAGGGATTTACATACATCGGCAATCAGCACGTCCTGTCCTACAACGGCAAGGATTACAAAGTCGACATGCTTTTCTTTCATCGCGGACTTCGGTCGCTCGTCGCCGTCGATTTGAAAATATCCGAGTTCATACCTGAATATGTCAGCAAAATGAACCTGTACCTCTCCTTGCTTGACAGACTTGAACGCGGAAAAGATGAAAATCCATCAATCGGCATAATCCTATGTGCCGAGAAAGACAACGTGGAGGTCGAGCTTGCCCTCGAAGGTTTCACGAAGCCGATCGGCGTCGCCGAATACAAACTCATAGTTCCTCAAAAAGAGCTGAAACAGCTAATCACTGACGAGATAAAGACCTTCAACCAAGAGGTAGTCGATAAATCAACAGTACACTTGGGAAAGGAAGCCTGAGTTTAACCGGAATTTCTTTCGTCTCCGGATTTTGTATCTGTATGAAAAAGGTTTAAAAAGGGGACGCGAGTCTCTCGGGTATGAGATTTTTTTTGTAAATTTGCGGCTGTAAACAATACATACATATATCCCATGAACAAGCTTGAGCACCTGCTGGCTGAAAAGCTGCTTAATATCAGCGCAATCAAACTCCAACCCGACATGCCTTTCACCTGGGCGTCCGGCTGGAACTCCCCCATATACACCGACAACCGCAAGACCTTGTCGTATCCCGAAATCCGCACCTTCATCAAGACTGAAATTTGTCGTCTGATCATGGAGGATTTCGGTATGCCCGACGCTATCGCCGGTGTGGCAACGGGAGCCATCGCCCAGGGCGCGCTCGTAGCAGACATGCTCGGCCTTCCCTATGTGTATGTCCGCTCCTCTCCCAAAGACCACGGTCTGGAGAACCTTATCGAAGGCAACCTGACCCTCGGCCAGAAGGTGATTGTCATCGAAGACCTCATCTCGACCGGAAAAAGCTCGCTGAAAGCCGCCGAGGCCATCCGCATGGCCGGCGCGGAGGTGGTCGGCATGGTGGCGATGTTCACCTACGGCTTCCCCGTTGCCGAGAAAGCCTTCAAGGATGCCGGCATCAAGCTGATGACCCTCTCCAACTATGAAGCGATGCTCGAAGCGGCCCTCGAGACCGGCTTCATCGCCCAGAAAGACATCAAGACCCTCCAGGAATGGCGCGAAGACCCCGCAAACTGGGCCCCCGTCCGTCCTGAGGAATAATCAATACCCCATTTTTGCCGCAACCGGCAACTGCGGGGGCGAACTCCGTTCGCTCCCGTTTGTTTTACCCTAAAACATTTTCATGGCAACATATAAAAGCAAACCAGCGAGAATCAACCGCAGCGCCCGTGACCTGTATGACCGTTTCAGCGACATGAGCCGCCTGCAGCAGTCTCTCGACGAGCTTCCCGAAGAGCAGAGGAAGCAGGTGGGAGATGTCAAGTTCACAGCCAACTCCCTGAAGATAGTCACCCCCCAGGTCGGCGAGATTGCCTTCGTGATAAAGGAGAGGGTCGAGCCCTCGAAGATCGTGTTCGGCACCGAGTCATCCCCCGTCCCCCTGACCATGGAGGTTGACATCACCCCCGCCGGAGAGGAAGCCGCCGACGTCGAGACCCGCATCGACGTGGAGATTCCCGCAATCGTGCGCCCCATCATCGGCCCGCAGCTCCAGAAGGCCGCTGACAAGTTCGGCGAACTGATAGCCGGGCTTAGCATCTGAATCCACCGACCCTGACCTCACAACGACATGAATCTCTCCTCCGCGACAAGAAACCTGGCCAAGGCCGCTGTGTCAGCCACAGCGGCCCTGACATTGTTGTCGGCCTGCGAACAGGTCGACTTCGACCGTGTCCCCCCTACCAACGTGCGCCTCAGTTTCGACACCCAGGCCGAATGGGACAAATACGGCACACCCGGCGCGCTCGACCACAAGGAGTTCATCCTTGACGGCAACTATCGCGTGCCATCCGACTTCCCCTGGACGGCCCTCACCTACACCGGCTTCGGCGGCATACTTCTCGTGGGCGACATCAGCGGCGCACCATATGCCTACGACCTCGCATGCCCGGTGGAGCTGCGCCGCGACGTCAGAATCAAAATCGACCCCGAGACCAATGAGGCATACTGCCCCTCATGCGGCAGTCATTACTCTGTCTACACCAATTACGGTTCCCCCCTGTCGGGCGAAGCCCGGAAACTCAAACGGGGTCTGAGGCGTTTCAATGTAGGGCCCGGGATGAACGGGGAGTTCATGGTAGTCTCCCGCTGACATCCCCCGATTTACATCATTTTATTCTTATGGAAACCAAGACTATAATCGAGCGCCTGCGTGAGCGCCACAATATCACCGTCCTCAATGAGATGCAGCAGCGGATGGCCTCCACCGGTCTCCGCGAGATTGTGTTGCTCTCCCCCACCGGCTCAGGAAAGACGGCGGCGTTCACCCTCCGCCTGTTGCGGTTTCTCGGCCCGTCGGAGGGGAAAGTGCAGGCGGTGGTGATGGCTCCCTCCCGCGAGCTTGTGATACAGATCGCCGATGTCATACGCCCTGTGGCTGCCGGCCTGAAGACCGTGGCCTTCTACGGCGGACACCCGATGGCCGACGAAATCAACTCCCTGTCGGTCACCCCTGACATCATCGTAGCCACTCCGGGGCGTCTTCTCGACCACCTTAAACGCGCCACCCTCTCCCTGGCCGATGTCAAGGCCCTGGTGCTCGACGAATATGACAAGTCGCTCGAACTTGGCTTCCACGACGAGATGAAACGCATCGTCAAGCGGATGAGGCATCCCGAGCTGATTATCCTCACATCGGCCACCCCCCTGGCCGAAATGCCTGACTTCCTCAGGCTCAGGAAGCCCGAGACTTTCGACTTCTCAGCCGGGAAGCCCTCCGGCGGACGCCTGCAGACCGTGAGGGTCGACTCCCCCGAGCGTGACAAGCTTCCCATTCTTGACGACCTCCTCCGGAGCCTCGACAACGGGAAGGCTCTGATTTTCGTCAACCACCGCGAAAGTGCGGAGCGTGTCTACAACGACCTGAAGAAGAAAGGTTTCCCCGTCGGGCTGTACCATGGAGGCCTGGAGCAGCGTGAACGCAAGCTCGCCATCGACCTGCTCAACAACGACACCACCCCCATCCTGGTCTCCACAGACCTCGGGGCGAGGGGACTGGATATCGACAATGTGCAGTATGTAATCCATTACCACCTGCCGCTGACCATGGAGAGCTGGACCCACAGGAACGGCCGCACAGCCCGTATGGGAGCCGACGGCACTGTCTTCTCCATCATCTCCGACGGGGAGAACATCCCTGAATATGTCACCTGGCAACGTGAGTTCCAGCCCCGTTCCAAATCGTCAGACCCCATCCGGTCTGACATCGCGACCATCTATGTCAACGCCGGGAAGAAGGAGAAGCTTTCACGCGGTGACATTGTCGGCTACCTCATCCACAAGGGAGGCCTCACGGCCGACAAAATCGGCAAAATCATCCTCGACGACCACTCGTCACTCGTGGCCGTGCCCCGCGAAGCACTCGCGCCGCTCGAATCCGGCGGCGCGTCGTTGCTGGAGCGTCTGGCTCCCCACAAAATAAAGAATACACGAGTGAGGCTGTCACTTGTCGGCTGAATCCCCTCCGGCGGCAAGGGGAGCAAGCCCAAGGGCGGAGGCCGCGTATGAGAGCATAAGCTCGCGCGCGGCCGATGTCTCGTTGGGAATCTCACCGTCGAGGATGGCGTTCTTTATCCGCTCCTTTATCATCCCCACCTCGCGACACTGCCCCAGGCCGAATGTCTGCATTATCTCGATGCCGTCTACAGGGGGCTGGAAGTTGCGTATCCGGTCGCGCTCCTCAAGCTCCACCATCTTCTGCTTCACCAGCTCGTAGTTCTCGCGGTAACGCGCCACCTTGTCGGCGTTTTTCGACGTGATGTCGGCGGCGCAGAGCAGCATCAGGTCATCCACATCATCCCCGGCGTCGAACAGCAGACGGCGCACGGCGGAGTCTGTGACCTCCTCCTCGACCAAGGCTATCGGACGCATATGCAACTCGACCATCTTCTGCACATACTTCATCTTGTCGTTCATCGGGAACTTCATCTGGCGGAAGATGCGCGGCACCATCTTGGCCCCGACGGCGTTGTGGCCGTGGAACGTCCACCCCAGCTTCGGGTCGAACCGCTTGGTGACCGGCTTGGCTATGTCGTGGAGCAGGGCCGCCCAGCGGAGCCACACATTGTCTGACTTCCCGGCGACATTGTCAAGCACCGCCAGCGTATGGTAGAAGTTATCCTTGTGGCCTATCCCCTCCACAATCTCCACCCCCTTGAGGGCCTGCAGCTCGGGGAATATGAATTTGAGCAGTCCCGACTTCATCAGAAGAATCCAGCCGAGCGACGGACGGGGCGACTTCATTATCTTCATCAGCTCATCCATCACCCTCTCCCGGGAGATTATCTTGATGCGGGAGGCGTTGCGGGAGATTGCCTTGAATGTCTCGTCGACGATGCGGAAATCAAGCTGTGTGGCGAAACGGATGGCCCTCATCATACGCAGAGGGTCGTCTGAGAAGGTGATGTCGGGGTCGAGGGGGGTGCGTATCAGCCCGTCCCTCAGGTCATCCAGGCCATTATAACGGTCAATCACCTCCCCGAAACGGCCGGCGTTGACACACGCCGCCATCGCGTTTATGGTGAAATCGCGCCGGGCCAGGTCATCGTCAAGGGTTCCATCCTCCACGATTGGTTTGCGCGACTCGCGGTGGTATGACTCCTTGCGCGCGCCGACAAACTCCAGCTCCACCCAACGCGACTTCACCTGGGCGGTGCCGAAATTCCTGAACACGCTCAGGTGGCTCCCCTTTATCCCGCGGGCCACCTCGCGGGCTACCTCGATGCCGCTACCGACCGTGACGAAATCAATATCCTTGGATGGACGTTCGAGCAGCAGATCGCGGACATATCCCCCCACGACATAACATTCGCGGCCGAGACGGTCGGCGGCCTGCCCTACCTGGCTGAATACCTTTTTATGCAGTTTCTCCGATAAATTCATTGCTAAAGAGTGATGCCTGTGATAATGTCATCGCTGACAGAGGGGCGTTTATCCCAGGGGGATAATCTCCTCGGGGGCGTTGGTGATGCAGCGCGCACCCTCGGGGGTGACGATATAGGTGTTCTCGATGCCGACAGCCCCGACATGGGGGATGACGAACTTCGGCTCCATGGCTATGGCGTTGCCTGCCTGGAGGATGTCACGGCTGCGCGGGGCGATGACCGGGGTCTCGTTGATTTCGATGCCGACACCGTGGCCGCAGAATCCGGCCTTCTGCCTGTGTCCCATGAAATAACGCTCGAATCCCGCCTCACGGGCAAGCCGTGCGGCCATCTCATAGAGGTCGGAAGCCTTCGCCCCGGGGACGGCCATACGCCGGAACTCCCGGTGAATCTCAAGGGAGCATTCGTGGGCGGCCAGGGCCTCGGCGGGAATCTCCCCGTAAGAGAACACACGGGTCATGTCGGTCATATAACCTGTATAGTCGCCGTTGACATCGACAGAGACGGTGGTGCCGCGCTTGATTTCCTCCCCTGAGGCTCCGACCGGGAGGGATGGGCTCATCCCCTTGCCGCCGAGGGCGAAGTCATAGGGGGAGGGGGCGTCGGCGTTCTCACCCGTCAGCACATTCCCCATGAAGAACTCCATCGACTTGCCGGCGATGCGGAACTGCCCCAGGCATCCCTCCTGGCGGGAAAGATGCTCGATGGCCACATCAAGCTCGAAGTCGGTCATGCCGGGAGTGAAAAGCGACGGAATCTTGCGGTAGACCGCCGTGTGGATGACACCTGACCTCTCCATCATCGAGATTTCGAGAGGGGTCTTGACGGCACGGGCAGCCGCCGCCAGGGGGGACACACTGTAATATTCAGCCTCGGGGAACACAGCCTGAAGGCGGGTGATGGTGGAGTAAGGCATAGCATCCATCTCCAGTCCGAGGGCTTCGGGGAGAGGCAATCCCAGGGCCTCCAGGCGCGATGGAATCTCCTCGGGTTTCCTTACCTCGACGACATCATCACCGGCCATCTCAACCGGACGGCGCACGAACCATACCGGCCTGGCCGCCTCATCCACGGGGATGTAGGCCCAGCCGCTGTAAACGCGGCCTGTGAGATAGTAGAGCATCGCGTTGTCGGCGACGAGCATCGCGCCACGGCGACGGGCGGCAACCGCCGCGCCGCGCAGCCGCCCGATTCTCAGGGCGGCTTCCCCGGGGGGGAGGAGTATGAGATTTTCCATTGTTTCTTCTTTTTAGGGATTTATCCCTGTTTTCACATAGGAACGAAAAAGATGCCGACCTGGTTGACCCCCCTCAGGGTGTCGGCGCGCATTATGTGGCGCACACCCACCGGGGAACCTGAACAGTGGGTGAAACTCCCCGCAACGGTGTCGGCCACCTGGAACGATGCACCGATGCCCCGGCCGTTCCAGCTGCCGAAACTGTCGGCAAGCTTGACCTCTAGGGTGTCGACCTTGGGGCGTCCATTGTCGACAACGGTGGTCTCAAGCCAGAGTGAGGTGTACGGGAAACTGTTGTCGTGGCGAACACCCACCACAAGCCTGCCTCGGCACACCGAGTCGGGATGGACGGGGAGAAACCTAAGCGTGTCGCCATACTTCCACCCCTCCTCAGCTATATTGGCATACTCGGCGTAGTCGTTGCCGGGCGCCTCGCAGCCTGTCAACGCCGGAAGGAGCATAACCGACAGCCCCGCCGCCATTGTCAGGCGTGGGGCTATCAAACGGTATATGTCGCTAATCAGGCGCATTGTCATCATAAATGTCAGGAGGGCTTGTTCTCACCTGCGGGCTTGCGGTCGCCACCCTTCTTTCCGGGCTTGCGCTCACCCTTGGGCTGCTGGGGCTTCTGCTCACCCTTCGGTTGTGAAGGCTTCTGCTCAGCTTTCGGCTGGGAGGGTTTCTGTTCACCCTTGGGCTGCGGTTTCTGGGGATTTCCTCCCTTTGGCTGCCCATCCTTCTGTCCCTGCTGACGCCTGGGAGCATCCTTACCCTGCGGACGTTGTTTCTTGCCCCCCTTCGGCTGCCCCTCCTTGGGCTGCTGCCCCTCGCGCGAGCCACCCTCCTCCTTCTTGCCGGAGGCCGGTTTTGAGGGCTTGCGTTTCTTCTTTTTCTTGTCGAAGCGGGTCAGGGAGTCCTGGCCGAGAATGTCGGCGTACTCCGACGGTTTCTTCTCCTCCCCGTCTTCCTCCTTGAGGGCCAGGGGCTTCTCGCCGGCCTTGTTCATGGCGATGACCTCGAAAGCACGGGCGGCGCTGATGGTGACAAGGTTGGCGGGTATGTTCTTGTCTGTGGAGTAAGTAATCTCCCGCTTGAAGATGTCGGCCTTGAAGTAGTGGTAGAGGTTGTCGGCGGTCTCAAGCTTGGCATCCTTGGGAGGAAGCTTCTTCGACGCCTCGACATAGGCGTCGACCTCGAAATTGAGGCAGCATTTCAGCTTGGCGCACTGTCCGGCAAGCTTCTGCGGGTTGAGGGATATGTCCTGGTAACGGGCCGCGCCGGTGGAGACGCTGACGAAGTTGGTCAGCCAGGTCGTGCAGCAGAGGGGACGTCCGCAAGGGCCTATGCCCCCGATGCGTCCCGCCTCCTGGCGCGCGCCAATCTGCTTCATCTCGATTCTCACCTTGAAGGTCTCGGCCAGCACCTTGATGAGCTGGCGGAAGTCGACACGCTCGTCGGCGATGTAATAGAAGATGGCCTTGTTGCCGTCACCCTGGTATTCCACATCGCCGATTTTCATGTTGAGCTTGAGGTCGGCGGCGATTTTGCGGGCACGAATCATAGTGTCGTTCTCGCGGGCGCGGGCCTGCTCGTAGCGTTCGAGGTCTGACGACTTTGCCTTGCGGAACACCCTGCGCGTCTCGGCGTCGGGCTTTATCCCCGCCTTGCGCATCTGGAGTCTCACAAGCGCGCCGGTGAGGGTCACCCGGCCTATGTCGTGGCCCGGCTGGGCCTCGACGGCCACCATGTCGCCCACTTCAAGGGGAATCTTGCCGGAATTGAGGAAGTATCCTTTGCGGGTGTTCTTGAAGTTCACCTCCACCATGTCGTCGTCGGCGAATCCGCCGGGAATATCCTCCCAGTAGTCGTAACTGTGGAGCTTCCCCCTGAGGTCGCAACCGCCGCCACAGCCGCCGCAGCGGGAGCCACAGCCCCCCTCCTTGGCGCAGCCGCCATCTTTCGAGCAGCCGTCCTCCCTGGTGCAGGCGCCTCCCCTGGCGCATTCCTCCTTGCCGCGGCAGTCTTCACAGCCGCGCCCGCAACAGCCCTTCGCGCCCTCCGTCTTATCCTTTTCCTTTTCTTTATCCATTGGGGTCAAAGAGTTAGTGAAAAAACTGAGGGGGCTTACTTGGCGAAGCTTACCGCACGGGTCTCACGGATGACGGTGATCTTTACCTGTCCGGGATAGGTCATCTCATCCTGGATGCGCTTGGCGATTTCGTTGGAGAGGCTTTCGGTCTGCACATCGTCGATCTTGTCGGCGCCGACAATCACGCGCAGCTCGCGGCCGGCCTGGATCGCGTAGGTCTTCAAGACGCCGGGATAGCTCATGGCGAGCTGCTCCAGGTCGTTGAGACGCTTGATATAGGCCTCGACGATTTCGCGGCGCGCGCCGGGACGGGCACCGGAGATGGCGTCGCAGACCTGGACAATGGGGGCAAGCAGAGTGGTCTGCTCGATTTCGTCGTGGTGGGCGCCGATGGCGTTGCAGATGTCGGGTTTCTCCTTGTATTTCTCGGCGAGCTTCATACCGAGGATTGCGTGGGGCAGTTCGGGCTCCTCGTCGGGCACTTTGCCTATGTCGTGGAGCAGACCGGCGCGGCGAGCCTTCTTGGGATTGAGACCAAGCTCGGAAGCCATTATGGCACAGAGGTTTGCAGTCTCGCGGGCGTGCTGCAGCAGGTTCTGGCCGTAGCTCGAACGGTATTTCATCTTGCCGATCATGCGGATGAGGTCGGGGTGCAGACCGTGGATACCCAGGTCAATCGCGGTGCGCTTTCCGGTCTCGATGATTTCCTCCTCGATCTGCTTGCGCACCTTGCCGACAACCTCCTCGATGCGGGCGGGATGGATGCGGCCGTCGGCCACAAGCTGGTGGAGAGCAAGGCGGGCGATTTCGCGGCGCACGGGGTCGAAACCTGAGAGGACGATGGCCTCGGGGGTGTCGTCGACGATGATTTCGATGCCGGTGGCAGCCTCAAGGGCACGGATGTTGCGCCCCTCGCGGCCGATGATGCGGCCCTTGATTTCGTCGCTGTCGATATGGAAGACGGTAACCGAGTTCTCGATGGCGGCCTCGGTAGCCACACGCTGGATTGTCTGGATCACGATGCGCTTGGCCTCCTTGTTGGCGGTCATCTTCGCCTCATCCATGATGTCGTTGATGTAGGAGGCTGCTGCGGTCTTGGCCTCATCCTTCATCGATTCCACCAGCTTCTCCTTCGCCTCGTCGGCCGAGAGTCCGGAGATATGCTCCAGGGTGTCCTGGGCGGTGCGCTTGAGCTTGTCAAGCTCCTCCTTGCGGGCGGCGATGACATTCTCCTCGGCGTCGAGTTTCTGGCGGCGGGTCTCCAGCTCCTTGTTCTGCCGCTGGTTGTCCTGCTGGAACTGGTTGAGCTCCATCTCGCGCTTCTTCATCTTGGCCTCGATTGACTGTACCTTCGAGATGCGCTGGTTGGCGGCCTTCTCGGCCTCCTCCTTGATTTTCATACCCTCCTCGCGGCTCTTGAGGAGTTCTTTCTGGCGAATCACCTCACCTTCACGTCCGGCCTCCTCGATTATCGACTTGGCGCGGCTGATGGCGAGCTTGTTCTGTATCAGGATTGTGCCGAGTATGCCGATGGCGATACCGACTACTGTGACCGTGATATAAATCAGGATGTCTATATATGCGTCCATATTTTTGTTTAACGAGTTGTTTTTTCTGTTTTTTAGGATTGATTATCAGGTTGCTAATAGTTGTCACACTCAAATGGGCCGCGGAGGCCCGGAAAAGAAAACGCGCCCGGCCTGACAGCATTCCCCGTGGAGGGGGCGGCTGCGGCTGTGCGCGGGAAATCGGCAATATGACATGTCGGCGGCGGAATCAGGAGGCCATCCAGGGATTGGCCCCCACGGGGGCGTCACCATCAGATGGAGCCGTGGACGGCTGCGCGCCATCCTCCGCCGGGAAGGAGACCCCGAAACCGTGGAGCATCCTGTCGAGTTCCGTCTCGAACTTCTCCAACACCGTGTTGGTCTCCTCCGAGAGCCTCGTGGCGTTGAAATATAGCTCGGCAAACTGATACGCCACCATCGCCAGCACCTCCGTGGAGTTCTTGTCAGGGAAACGCTGGAGCCAGCGGCTCCAAAGGCGGTTGACCTGGTATTCGGCGTTGCGGACACGCTCCTCATCGGCCCGGTTGATCTTCAGGGCGACGGGGTTCTGCCCCGCGATGCGTATCGTTATATTGAGTTTGTCTTCTGTCATTCTTTGAGGTCGGCAATACACTTGTCGATTTCCCGTACCAATTCGGCCAACAGGGCGCGGGTCTGCTCCACATCCTTTCGTTCGGGAGCGATTGTGGTGGCTATCCTGAGGAAGTCCACCTCCTGCTGCAGCTTTCCGGCGAGTTTCCGCGAGCTGTCGAGGGCGGCCTCCAGCTCGGCGATGCGGGCCAACGCCCTGTCTCTCTCGCCGCATACCAACGAAAACCGGTCTGAGACGACCAGCATTTTCGCCCTCAGGCGTTCGACGGTCTGTTGCAGGTCTCCGGCCATTATTGTCCAAATTTTTACAAAAGTACAATTTTTTTCCAAGATTCCGCCTAACGAGTGAAGTATTTTTTCAGGCACAAGGGTGATTGACCATCAAAATACGTAATCTCACGGCAGGGGTTATTGAAATTCAACGATTATGACGGCAGGTCGTCGCGGCCCGCAAAGAAGTAGGGGATGTTGCAGAGGAAGATGTCGGCGGCCGCGAGGATGGAGGAGGATTTCAACAGGTCAGAGAGCATTATCTCCCCGACCACATAACGGTAGGATGGGGAGCGGTATTCCTCCCGGATTTCTTTCCAGGGGAGGAGCGTGGCCAGGTCGGTGGTGGAGAAACGGGCGTAGAGCTTCAGGGGCAGGTCGGTGGTGTAGACCGGACGGGGGGTGAAGGCGGTCTTCTTGTATTCGTAGCGGTAATCGTGGCGCAGGGCGGTGATGTCGCTCAGCAGCGAGGAGGCGGTCGGGTAGCCGCCGGCTCCCTTGCCGAACATGAACTGGCGGTCGTAACATTCCCCACGGATGACGACTCCGTTATATTCATCGTCAACGGCGTAGATGTAGCGGTTGGGAGCCACGAACTCCGGCATCACGAACATCGTGAAACGGTTGTCGGGGAGTTTCACTACCTGGGCCACAAGCTTGATTTTCATCCCTTTCTCACGGGCGTAGCGGATATCCTCGTCGCCAAGGGTCGGGATTCCGTAGACGAAGATGCCGGAGGGGGCCACATACACCCCGATGGCGTGGAGGGTGATGATGACAAGCTTGTTGAGCGAGTCGGCGCCACTCACGTCATGGGTGGGGTCGCTCTCGGCGAATCCGAGTTTCTGGGCGCGCAGGAGAGCGTCGGCGTAATCCTCGCCGTGGTCGAAGACGCGCGACAGTATGAAGTTGGAGGAGCCGTTGAGAATCCCTTTCACCTCAAGGAGCAGGTCGTTGTCGTAATACTCCTCAAGGTTGCGTATCACCGGGATGGAGCCGCAAGAGGAGGCATCGTAGAGAAGCGCGGCACCGGTGGCGCGCTGCAGCTCCATCAGTTCGGGCAGATGGCGCGCCAGCATGGCCTTGTTGCCGGAGACCACATTCTTGCCACGTCGGAGGGCTTCGCTGACGATGCGGAACGAGGCCTCGGCATTGTCAATCACCTCCACAACAAGGTTGATTGAGGGGTCGGAGAGAATATCGTCGGGGGAGGTGGTGAGCAGCCCGGCGGGAACCTCCACATCGCGAGGCTTGTCGAGTGAGCGCACACAGATTTTCGTTATCGAGGCGTGGGCGTTGGCCGCACGGCCGATGACTTTGTAAAGAGCCTGGCCTACTGTTCCGAAACCGACAAGGCCGATTGTCATATCATTCATAATATCGGGGTTAAGATTTAGTTTGTGACTGCGCCGCTTCCTGCCGGAAGAAAGGCACAAGGATTGAATTGAGCTGTCCGTGCTCCACGAGGAACCCGTCGTGGCCCAGAGGGGAACTGATTTCCTCATAGGCGCATCCGGGTATCATCGAGGCGAGCCGGCGCATCTCACCGGGGGTGAACACCAGGTCGGTTGAAAGGCCGATGGCCAGAATACGCGCCCCTCCGGATGCGACGGCCTCCAAGGCGGAGGCTACTCCGCCACGGTCACGGCCGATGTCGTGGGTGTCGAACGTGTCGAGAATCGTCACATAAGAGTAGGCGTTGAAACGGTTGACAAGCTTCTCCCCCTGATGGGCCTGGTAGGTGCAGGCGCGATGGGTGGATGGGAGTCCGGGGAGGGAGCAGGGGGCGTCGTGATTGTCCTGCTGGGTAAGGTTGTATCCCTCCGGCCCACGGTATGTGAGCAGCCCAAGGGCACGCGCCGCCGCCAGTCCGGCAGCTCCGGCATCAGGGTCGGGATTGCCGAATGTCTTGTCTGCGCGGATGGCCATGCGCTGGGTCTCGTCGATGGCGATGGCCCAGGGGGAGGCCTTCGCGGCTGTGGCGAGGAGCACTATCGCGTCGAAGCGTTCCGGCTCCTGCGCGGCCCATTCCAGAGCCTGGAAGCCACCGACAGACGCCCCGACCAGCCCGCGAACACGGCCAATGCCGAGATGGGAGGCGAGCAGCCGGTGGGCACGGGCCACGTCGCGCATCGTCACGGCGGGGAAGTCGCCGTAATAGGGCCGTCCGGTTGAGGGACACACGCTCATGGGGCCGGTCGTGCCATAGCAGGAGCCGATGATGTTGGCGCACACCACGAAATAACGTGCGGGGTCGAGAAATCCACCCTCCACCACCGTGTGGGGCCACCAGTCGGCCACATCGCTGTTGGCCGTCAGGGCATGGCACACCCATATGACGTTGTCGCGGCGCGCGTTCAGTGTGCCGAAAGTGTGGTATGCTATTTCGAGCCGGTCAATGACTCCACCAAGTTCCAGCCGGAACGGTTCCTCTGACCGATAGATGGATTGCGATACTTTCATAGTCCGGTCTTTTCAAAAGCCTGCCTGAAATCATCTATGATGTCCTCCACATCCTCAAGTCCCAGACTTATGCGGAGTAGCGTCGGTGTGATTCCTGCCGCCTTGAGGTCGGCGTCGCTCAGCTGTTTGTGGGTGGTGGAGGCGGGGTGGGTGACAACAGTGATGGAGTCGCCGATCATCGTCATATGGGCGCAGAGCTGCAACGCCTCCACGAATCTCACGGTGCTGTCGAGGTCACCCTTCAGTTCGATGTTGAACACCGCCGATGAACCGTGGCGGAAATACTTGGCGGCCGCCTTATGATAGGGATGGTCTTCAAAGCCGACGAAGCTCACGGTCTTTACGCAGGGACTTTCTGCGCAGAAGCGGGCCAGGCGCGCGGTGGATTCCACCTGATGGCGCACACGCAGGGAGAGTGTCTCCAGGCCGAGACACATCAGGTAGCTGTCGAACGGGGAGGGGCAGGTGCCGAAGTCACGCAGACCGTCAACCCTGCACTTCACCGCGAAGGCCGCGGCGCCGAAAGCATCCACAAGGTTGAGTCCGTGGTAACCGTCAGAGGGGCCGTCGAGCTGCGGGAATTTCCCGTTGCGCCAGTTGTAGCGGCCACCATCCACAATGACTCCACCCATTGCCGTGCCGTGGCCGTTAATCCACTTCGTCGCCGAGTCAACCACGATGTCGGCTCCCCAGTCGAAGGGGTTGCACAGGTAACCTCCGGCACCGAAAGTGTTGTCGACAATCAACGGCACATCAACCTTCCGGGCCACTGCGGCCAGCTCCTCGAGGTCGGCCACGGCACAGGTAGGGTTACCCATCGACTCGCAGAATATGCCCTTTGTCCGGGAGTCGCAGAGTGATTCCAGGGTGGCGGGGGATTCATCGTATGCAATCCTCACCTCCACACCCAGCTTCCTGAGCGAATGACGGTAGAGATTGTAAGTGCCGCCATAAAGAAAGGGGGTGGTAACAATGTTGTCACCCTGCCCGGCCAGGGCGGAGATGGCGATGAAGATGGCCGACATTCCGGAAGAGGTGGCCACCGCCGCGCTCCCGCCGTAAAGGGCCGCTATGCGCTCCTCATAAGAGGTGGTGGTGGGGTTCTGGAGTCGGGAATAGATATTTCCGGGCTGGGAAAGCTCGAACAGCCCGGCTGCATAGTCGCAAGTCGGGAAGCGGAAAGCTGAGGTGGGGACGATGGCGAGGCCACGGGCGTTGCCCGCCTCGCCGGGATGGAGGCCACCGTGAATCTGACGGGTGGCGAATCTGAGTTTGTTTTTCTGAGCCATAGATGGTAGTATAACAAAAAATCCGGCGCTCCTGAAAGGACGCCGGATTAAGTGAGTTATTTCTGAATGAATATGACAGCTTTACACCCGGCGTTGTCGGCTGCACATGCACATCATATTCATCATTGAGCTATACATTGTCTCTTATTTTCGAGGCAAAGGTAATAAATATTTCTTTTATTAAAACCAGACCACCGTAAATTTTTCTGACCGCCACCGGAAATTCACCACCGTAAATTCCCCGGAACGGGGCGGCCCCGCCAGGAAAGAGCAACCGTGACTATCAATATCCGGTCATTTGATATGAAAAATCTCGTTATGCCGAATTTTTGATGACCATTGACAGGAATCTTATATGCCGTTCGAGGCTTTTTGCCGAAATTTGTGGTGTCAAAGGTGGATGGATCAACCCCTCCCCTCTTTGAGTTATTGGTAAGATATTTTTTTGGTAAGACAAAGTTTTGGTTTGAAAAACGGGCCGGGAGGTTTCCGGCCATCAAAAATTGTTCGGTCAGTTTAAGGATAATTCTGACAATATTGTTCAAGGACAAGACAAGGCGGCCGGTCGCAGAGATTGCGACCGGCCGCACTGTTATGACTGAGGGCCTTTCCGGGGGGAGAGGACTACCTGAGGGTGTCGAAGAGGGTGATAAGGCGGGTGAGGTCCTCCTCGTTGGAGAACTGGAAGGTGATTTTCCCTTTCCCCTGGCGGTCGCAGGAGAAGGAGACGGGGGTGTGGAAGGCGGCGGAGAGGTGGTTTTTCAGCAGGTCGAAGTCGTGGCTCGACGCGTAGGGGTTGCCCCCTTTGGGGCGGTTGTCGGCTGAGGATTCCTCCCCTGCGTCGCGGCTCTGCTGCCACGCCTTGGCCAGTTCCTCGACTTTGCGCACCGACAGCCCTTCGCGGAGGATTTCCTTGTAAATCTTGAGCTGAACGCGGGGGTCGTCGATGCCCAGGAGGGCTTTTGCGTGACCCATGTCGACGCGCTTGTCGCGCAGGCCGAGCTGCACCTCGGAGGGGAGCTTGAGCAGGCGCAGGAAGTTGGCGATGGTGGCGCGTTTCTTGCCGATGCGCTCCGACAGGCGTTCCTGGGTGAGTTCATACTGGTCGATGAGCTTGCGGAATGTCAGGGCGATTTCGATGGCGTTGAGGTCTTCGCGCTGTATGTTCTCGATGAGGGCCATCTCGGTCAGCTCCGCCTCGTTGGCGGTGCGGACATATGCCGGCACTGACTCCAGACCGGCCATACGGGCGGCGCGGAAACGTCGTTCGCCGGCGATTATCTGGTAGGAGTCGGGACCGGTCTTGCGGAGCGAGAGGGGCTGTATGATGCCGAGTTCGCGGATTGAGGCGGCAAGTTCGGCCAGGGCTTCCTCGTCGAAACTGGTTCGCGGCTGCTCGGGGTTGGGGGTTATCTTGTCGAGCGGCACGTCGTTTATCGCCGAGGTGCCGCGGGCCGGGGTGTCGTCCATCGATATCAGCGAGTCGAGTCCGCGGCCCAATGCTTTGCGTTGGATTGCCATTTTCGTTTCAGGAGTGAGGGGTTAGTTTTTGGCGATTATCTCACGGGCCAGCAGCACGTGAGCTGTCGCGCCACGGCTTTCGGGGTCGTAGAGGATGGCGGGGAGGCCGTGCGAGGGGGCCTCGCTCAGGCGTATGTTGCGGGGAATCACGGCGTTGAACACCATGTCGCCGAAGTGGCTTTTCAGCTCTTCGTAAATCTGGTTGGCCAGGCGCAGGCGGGCGTCATACATCGTCAGCAGGAACCCTTCGATTTCGAGCGACGGGTTGAGCTTCGACTTTATGATGCGGATGGTGTTGAGCAGCTTGCTGATTCCCTCCAGGGCGAAATACTCGGCCTGCACGGGGATTATCACCGAATGGGCGGCCGTCAGGGCGTTGACGGTGATTAGGCCCAGCGAGGGGGAGCAGTCGATGAGTATGTAGTCGTAGCTGTCTTTCACGGAGTCGAGCGAACGGGCCAGCACCCTCTCCCTGCCGGGCTTGTTGATAAGCTCAAGCTCGGCACCGGCCAGGTCGATGCGCGAGCCGACCAGGTCGAGGCCGTCGACGCAGGTGGCGACCTGCGAGCCGTCCATAGGGTAATCGTCAACGAGACATTCATATATGGATGAGTCCATCGTCCGGGGATCGATGCCGTAGCCCGAGGTTGCGTTGGCCTGGGGGTCGGCGTCGATGATCAGCACCCTCTTCCCCTCCTTTGCCAGGGAGGCGGCGAGGTTGATGGTGGTGGTGGTCTTTCCGACTCCACCCTTCTGGTTTGCGATGGCTATGATTTTTCCCATAAGCTGAGGTTTTGGTTGCGATGGCGTCCCGGGGAGCAAAGATAATCTCGCGCCGGGCGGCGTTTACTCTGCAAAGTAACAACAAAAAACTGGCAAACAACCGTTTAAAAAATCTTAAACTGTCACGGATGTTGATAACTTTCCTCTATTGTTAATAACCGCGCCCCTCAGCCCCGCTCCGCCGATGGCTCCCGAACCGCCCCGCGGCCCGATTTGTTTATTAATATAAAAAGGTGTATCTTTGCAATGAACATCAATCCCGTTGCAGAGAAATGCGCAAGGAGTTTGGAAAATGGCTGATGGACATCGCCAAATATATAACCACGGCGGTAATCCTGTCATCGGTTTTCGGGCAGGTCAACACCCCCTGGATCATTTACCTGGTTGGAGCAGTCTCCGTCACGGTCACCCTCTGGTGTGGCCTCCACCTGATAGGCGACTCGCAAAAACCAACGGAAAAGAAATCTAACGACAAAAACAAGTAAGTTATGGGAGCTATAATAATGTGTTCACTGGTAACGGCGATTGCCATTGGTGGCACGATATATTTCAACCACCAGGACAAAAAGGCCCAGCATGGCCACAAATGACGCCGTGTTTTGTATGGAAAAGAAACTTATACTTATATCAAACGATGACTCGGTAAACGCGCCGGGCCTGCATTTTCTTGTCGACTGCGTGAAGGAGCTGGGGGAAGTATGGGTTGTCGCGCCCGACGAGCCCAAGAGCGGCCAGTCGTCGTCGCTGACTTTCAACTCACCCCTGCGCATCACAGAACGCCCCGGATATGAGGGGGCGCGCCTCTTCTCCGTCTCCGGAACCCCGGTCGACTGCATAAAACTGGCGATGCACAACATCGTCCCCCGCCGCCCCGACCTCGTGCTGGCGGGCATCAACCACGGCTCGAACGCCGGGAACTCGGTGATATACTCCGGCACGATGGGTGCCGTCTTCGAAGGCTGCATGGCCGGAATCCCATCCATCGGCTATTCGCTCCTCCACCACTCGATGGCGGCCGACTTCTCCGAGTGCGCCCCCTTCGTGAAGGAAATCACCGCCAAAGTCCTCGACAAAGGGTTGCCCCAGGGTGTATGCCTCAACATCAACTTCCCCGCCAAAGTGAAAATCGAGGGGATGAAGGTTGTGCGCGCCGCCCGCAGCCACTGGACGGAGGAATACCAGGAATACACCGACCCCCACGGCAAGCCATTCTACTGGCTAACCGGGCGCCAGATCAACCAGGAGGAGGGGAACCCCGAGACAGACCTCTACTGGCTCCCCCGCAACTACGCGACATGCGTCCCCTGCGTCGCCCTCCAGAACGCCCCCTCCGCCGACATCGACGCCGTGGCCTCCCTCCTGGGCTAACCCCGGCACCCGCCGATACATCCCGCACAGACACAAGCCACCGGGCTGCAGTGACCGACCGTCACCCCTGCAGCCCGGTGGTTTTGTGTATGAAAAAAGGCCGTCACCCCGCAGTGGGCAACGGCCTTTTGAACAGTTATGATGTCACGCGTCAGCGTACATGGAGCTTCGAGCGGTTGACGATGTAGAGCCCGGAGGGGAGTTCCACGACTGTCTGGCCAGGAAGGACATCAACCATCCTGACGAGCACGCCGGTGACGGAATAAACCGCGACACTGGCGCGGGCCGGGGAGACGATGGTCACGCGTCCTTCACCCGGGAGCACCGAGATTCCGCCATCGGCATCGGCGAGCACATTCTCTACGCCCGAGTTGCCACGCGAGGCGGTGAGTATGCCGCTGACAGGGTCGAAGCTGACGGCTACCTTGCCGGCGGGAGCCTTGACATACCAGTCGCCGATTCCCTGCGCTCCGGCATTCTCACGGTAGGTGGGCCTGCTGACAGCAAGGTTGTCGCCGGTGATGTCAAAAGACATCACGTTTTCGTCCCAGAGCGGGGTGTTGATGCCAATCGCGTTGGTGTAGCTGCAGCTCTTGAGGAAATTGATGCGGAAGCTCTGGTCAGCCATGTCCTCGCCGACGGTGATTTCACCGACATACAGGCCCGAACCTGCGCGGGTCAGCATCTGTGAGCGCATCTGCTGCATATGTGTGATGCCAAGGTCATTTTGGGCGGGGGACAGAATGAAATAGCCATTGTTGTGGGCCGAGGAGAAGATGGTCAGCCTGGAGTTGGCTTCGTCGACAAGCATGGAGACAGCGCTGTTGCTTCCCTCAGGCATGTCGAAATGCCATGTGGCTTCCTGTGAAGCCGCCTTCCTGACTGCCGAACGGCTGCGGGCTGCGGGTCTCTTGACAAACTGGCCGCTCCACACACCTGCCTCGTCGAACTCCACAAGGGTGGTGGCGCCGCTTGCGGGAGCAATCACAGTGCCGTTGGGAGAAGCGAGGTTGAAGTCGTAGCCATCCTCAGAGTTGCCCTCCAGCTGGCTCTCGATTATCACAGCGTTTTCAATCTCGGCTGCGGGATATCCGGTGGTGCCGTCGAGGTCGGTATTGCCGCCGGAAACGGCCTCGTAGACCATCCCCTCGTTTTCGGGAGAGGTAACGACGGAGAGCGTCAATGTGTTGAGGTCGATGGTCATCTCCATCTCGCCGTCACCCACGAGTGACGGGAACGAGAACAAGTACCCCTTGTCGAAACCAATCGGCGCGGTGGCGATGCCGTTGTTGGGCACGACGATTTCATCTCCGTCGAAAAGATAGCTGCCGCTGCCGGTCCATATCTTGCGGGATGTGACATATATGGTTTTCTGCGCGGTCTGCTTGAGCTGGATAAACAGGGAAATGCCAAGACCGCCGTTGAGGAACTTGCATGTCCCCTTGTAGACCAGGCTGCCGGGGGATGTCTCGGAGAATGTCACCAATTCCTCATATCCAGAGGCCCAAGAGGTGTTGCGCACGGCCAGCTCGGAGACTGTCGACATGTCGACCATGTAATCCCGGGAGACAAGCACTTTCCCCCCTTTCCAGTCGGGAGACTGAACCCTCCACCACGGTAGGTATGAATCGTTGTTGAGGGCCACGCCGTCGGTGAACTCGACCGTAGATGTAAAGGCGGGGGGGTATTCATAGGCATAGGCGATGGAGTAGGAGAAAGAGACATCAAGTGTCCCGGCTGGGATGTCGACTACTCCTCCCGAGTAAGGGATACGGTGGCTGGCAAACTCGGCGCGGTTGGCGTAAGTGGGTCTTTTCCCGCCGGTCATGCTGCCGTAGACGTATGTTCCCCTTTCAAAATTTATAGTCTCAAGATAGAGGCGGTTGTTGTCGAGGTCGACAGTTACATAGGCATATGGCTCCTGGGGGGAGGCCTTGAAGGTGAAAGGCGCGGTTGTCTGCGTGACAACTCCGTCATTTACCGTTACTGCCGACTCGGCCACGCCCAGCTCGTCAAGTTCAAGCATTCCATTGCCTGCGGGCGCTATGGCGTAGCTCCCCTCCCATGCGGGATTCTCCGGCGAGATGGGCAACTTTTTGGTGAACAGGCGGAAAGCCTCGGTGTCGGAATTGTGATTGATGTAAATCTCTCCTTTGTACAGGCCGTCGGCGCCCATGTTGAGCGTGGTGTATCTCCCTTCGTGGAAGAGATACAGCGTGTTTACGGCGGTGGGGTCGATGACGTCGCCTGCTGAGGAGATGGGGTCGGGAGACACCTTGATGATGCCTGAGGAGAGTGACACATACACATACATTGTGCCGCCGGGCCAGTCTACCGCCCAATTGCCGTCTTCTCTCATCCCGCAATATCCGGTGTAATCCGATGAGATGGATTCATTGGGACTCCAGTACGAGCCGATTGAGTAGTTGATGTCCCAGTTGCTATCGAGGCTTGTCAGGAACCTGAACTCGTTTTTCCCCTTCGGTATGTCGAACATACCGTAATATCCCCCGTTGGTGGTGGGATAAAGCGGCATCGAGCCGTCGGTGGGATCCCAGCCCTGTGGAGTGCCGACGAGATATATCGCCTCGTATGCCGGGCTGTCGTCCTGGGAATCGTAGAAATCAAATTTCACTGAAGGGGTGTCGCCGGTGTTGACAGTGACATACACGTCGCCACCACCCCATCTATTGTACTTTCCGTTGTATGTCCAGTAGCCGGCCTGGTTGTCGGCCAGGGAGGCAATCGAGCTGTAAGCGTCTTTGCCCGAGGGCATCAACGCCTGGTCTTTGCCCGAGGGGGGAGCGATCACAGTGTTGGGCGTGCCTTTCTCGCCGAGCTGGCTGATGAAGCGGAGATTGAACTCCCCGGCGGGGACATACACGTTTCCGCTGAATTTGTTGTCGGCGATCTTGGGCAGCGACTGGATATTCATCAACACCGCGTCTGAGCAATTTTTCCAGGGGGTGTAGGGGTCGTAGGGGGTCTGCACGAACAGGACGTTGCGGTTGACCACGGATTTCACCGAGGGCATCGTGAGGTCGACATCAGCCGGGAATGTGAGGGTTCCGGCGGTGAGGTTGACCGATATGGTCACCGGCCTGGCGAGCGGGGATGAGAAGCTGGCGTTGTTGGAGGTCTCGCCTACGCTCAGGTTTATCACCTTGTTGTCGCCTACGATGGTGGCGTCATTGCCGCTGCCGAGGGTTTGCGACTCCCAGTTGTCGCCGAGCTGTATTTTGAAGTATTGGGTTCCGGCGGGCAGCTCGAACTCATATACCGCGTCATCGAGGCCGAGGCGCCGGCTTTCGACAAATTCCCATCCGCTGAAGTCACCCACAGGATATATGGCCTCATAGTCGAGAGGCTCATACGCGGGAGTTACGTCGGAGTGTATGCTGAATTTCCCGTGGGTCGCGTCGCTCTGCGATCCGTTGCAGATGACACCCCCTTTCCAGTCGGGAGCGACAAAGGCCTCCCCCTTGCCCGAGGAGGGTGTGAACTCAAGGTAGTTTTGCCACTGCACATCATTGAGGATGTTGCTTCCCACAGGTTTCTGCCACTGCTGGTTGAACGGGTCGTAAATCCTGATTCTAAGTTCGTCGCAAGGCTCGTAATAGTTGTTTAGGTTGTCAAACGAGATGTAGCTTTCGAGGCGGTCGAGGCTGAAATCCGAGTCGTCGTTGACCGCAAGGACCATGGCGCCTTCGGGGAAGGCGTAGATTCGCATCTCGTTGAGGTCGACGCGTAGGCGGTACCGCTTTGGTGTAGGCAATTGCCAGGAGTAGGGGGCGTTGCTCGGGCCGACATACACCGGTGACATCTCGAAATCAGATGTGGCGCATATGCCGCTCTTCCCTGCTGTCGGCAAGAAAGGCATTACTCCGGGATTGAAGTCAGGCCCCGGATAGATGGCGTTGTAGATGCGGGCATTGTAAGGGTCGGCTGTGTCTGCCAGGTCATAATGGAAATAGAAGACTGTACCTCCCGCGGGCACTACGGTCTCGTAGATGTTTGAGCCGGGAGCGGTTTCCGGCATCTTGTACTGCTCCCATTCATCTGCAAACTGCACATGTGGCGGGGTGTTGTTCCAAAACGAGGCGAGATAGATGAATTTGTTTCCGGCCTCATCGGTAGCCGCGTCGGCGGTGGCGACGACACACGTCATCGCCGCCGCACACAACAGGCGCGTAAAGAATTTGTTCATACAATTGAGATTATGTTTTTGATTGGTTCAGTTGTTGAATTCAGGTAACTGACATCCACAGCTCCCGGATACGGCATCCGGACTGACTGACAACTCTTTCATTGTCGCAAATGGCGAAAAATCAAGCCACTGCAAAGTTAAGAATATATTCCCTGTTTACCCCCCCAATTGTTAAACTACGTTAAAGTCATCATTTCTGCAATACAATAGTAACTTCGTCACCCATCCGTCATCCCCATTCCCGTGGGCGCCTCTCCGGGACTGACGCCACAGGCTCCGCCAACCGACCCCACACCCACCCTTTTTGGAAACACCGCCACTGATTTCAGTCCCCCGAAATTTGTTTGTCTCAGCCAGGTTGCGTAACTTTGCGGTAAATTAAAACCCAGAAGAAAATGAATCTTTTTGACCGCGTGTCGGAGGACATCAAGAAGGCGATGCTCGCCCGCGACTCACAGTCGCTTGAGGCCCTCCGCGGAATCAAGAAGGAATTCCTGGAGGCTAAGACCGCCAAGGGTTCCGACGGCGACCTCTCCGACGAGAAGGCCGTGGCAATCCTCGCCAAGATGATCAAGCAGCGCAAGGAAAGCGCAGACATCTACTCCCAGCAGAACCGCCCCGAACTGGCCGCCACCGAGATGGCCCAGGCCGAGGTGATCGGGCGCTATATGCCCGCGAGCCTCTCAGAGGAGGAGCTGACCGAAAAGCTCCGTGAAATCATCGCCCGCGTGGGCGCATCCTCACCCAAGGAGATGGGCAAGGTAATGGGCGTGGCCTCCAAAGAGCTCGCCGGACGAGCCGAAGGGAAAGCCATCTCAGCCAAAGTCAAGGAACTCCTGTCATAAACCACCCTCCTCTTAACGCTTCACAAGATGCTTACATTACAACAGATAAAAGCCGATCCCGCCCGCACGGTGGAGCGGCTCGCCGTCAAGGGCTTCGACGGAAAAGAACCCATCGACAATGTGCTGCGCCTCGACGACCGCCGTCGCCAGCTGCAGCTCGACAATGACAACAAGGCCGCCGAGCTCAACCGTATCGCCGCCTCCATCGGCCAGCTGATGAAGGAGGGGAAAAAAGATGAGGCCAACGAGGCCAAGACCCGCGTAGGCGCGCTGAAAGACGCCCAGAAGGAAATCGCCGTGCAGCTCGCCGCCACCGAGCAGGAGCTCCACGAGCTGCTCTGCACCATCCCCAACCTCCCCTGCGACATGGTGCCCGAAGGGAAATCGGCCGAAGACAACGTGGTCGAGAAAATCGGAGGCCCGATGCCCGACCTCCCCGAAGACGCCCTCGCCCACTGGGACCTGGCCAAGAAATACAACCTCATCGACTTCGACCTCGGTGTGAAAATCACCGGCGCCGGATTCCCCGTCTATATCGGCAAGGGAGCCCGCCTGCAGCGCGCCCTCATCCAGTTCTTCCTCGATGAGGCGAACGCCGCCGGCTACACCGAAATCGAGCCCCCATACGTGGTCAACGAAGCCTCGGCCTACGGTACCGGACAGCTCCCCGACAAGGAAGGGCAGATGTATCACTGCCAGCTCGACAACCTCTACCTCATCCCCACCGCCGAAGTGCCGGTGACAAACATCTACCGCGACGTGATTCTCTCAGAGGACTCCCTCCCCAAGAAGAACTGCGCCTACTCCGCCTGCTTCCGCCGCGAGGCCGGCAGCTACGGCAAGGATGTCCGCGGCCTCAACCGCCTCCACCAGTTCGACAAAGTGGAAATCGTCCGCATCGAGAAGCCCGAGAACTCCTACGCGGCCCTCGAGGAGATGAAAGACCATGTGCAGGGACTGCTTGAAAAGCTCGGCCTCCCCTGGCACATCCTGCGCCTCTGCGGCGGCGACATGAGCTTCACCTCGGCCAT
>CAMWVQ010000017.1 GCA_947177635.1 uncultured Porphyromonadaceae bacterium
AGGGGGGAGAGAGGGAGAGGGAGAGGGGGAGGGGGAGCAGGGAGAGGCGGCGGGTTTTGTGGCTGAGCGGAGCGAGGCGCGGGAGAGAGAGAAGAGAGAAGAGAGAGGAGAGAGAAGAGAGGAAAGAGAGGAAAGAGAGGAAAGAGAGGAAAAGGGGAGGCCGGGGCATCAGTGGGGCTCCAGGCAGGAGTCGAGAGCGGCGGTGAGGGCGGCGCGGTCGAGATGCTGGCCGATGAAGACAAGCTTCACCATGCGGTCGCCGTAGCGGTCGTCCCAGTCGCGGCGCAGCCCCGGTTCGAGGGCCATCAGCCGCTCCAGCTCCTCGGCGGGGGCGGTGGCATACCAGAGACCGGCCTGGGTGAGCTGCTTCTGTACGCCGGCCTGCTCGAAGAGGAATGACATGTCGCGGTTGTGGCTGAAATACAATACCCCCTTGGCACGGATGATGTTGCGCGGCCAGGCGGTTGCGACGAAACGGTCGAATTTGCTGAGGTCGAAACCGGGACGGCGGTAATAGACCATCGTCTCTATCCCGTATTCCTCGGCATGGCCGCCACCGCCGTGGTGGTGGTGATGGTGGCAGTGACCGCAGGTGCAGCCCTCGGGATGATGGTCATCATCATCGTGATGCCCTTCGTGGCCGTGATGGTGGTCTTCGTCGTGGCCGTGATGGTCGTGGTGGCCTTCGATTTCGCGAACCCAGGTGGCGGAGGTGGCTACATCCTCGAAGTCAAACATGCCGGTGCCGAGAATCTCGTCGAAATCGACATCGGCATAGTTACAGTCGATGATTTTGGCCTTGGGCTGGATGGCGCGGATGATGGCACGGATGCGGCCCCCCTCCTCGGGAGTGACCTCCGAGATTTTATTGAGGAGTATGACGTTGCAGAATTCTATCTGCTGTATAACCAGGCTCTCGATGTCATCCTCACCTTTGGTGTGGCTTTTCAGATGCTCCCCGCAGTCAAACTCGCTCTGCATCCTGAGGGCGTCGACCACCGTCACGATGCAGTCGAGCCTCGGCACCACCGCACCGGGGCGCGCCGCTTCATCCATTCCCCCCATCGCCGAGATGGTCTGGGCAATCGGAGCCGGGTCGCAGATGCCGCTCGCCTCGATTACTATGTAGTCGAATTTGCCTGACGAGGCAAGTTGCGACAGCTGGTCGATGAGGTCGGTCTGGAGGGTACAGCAGATACAGCCGTTCTGGAGGGCGACCAGGTCGCCGTCATCCTCCTTCTTTCCGACCACACCCCCCTTCTGTATCAGCGACGCGTCGATGTTCACCTCGCCGATGTCGTTGACAATCACAGCGAAACGTATTCCGTCGCCGTTGCGCAGTATCCTGTTGAGCAATGTGGTCTTGCCGCTGCCGAGATAGCCTGTCAGCAACAGCACCGGTATTTCTTTCCTTTCCATAATATTGTCTTTATGAGTTCTTCCGTCCACAAAGTTACTATTTTAAATTTTTTAATTCCGCGCAAATCTCATATCTTTGCGCATACATACAACAATCCACCAGATGAAACGAATCGCCATATTCGCCTCAGGCAACGGCTCAAACGCCGAGAACATCATAAGATATTTTCAGGAATCCGCGTGTCCTGCGGCCATTGTGGCGGTGGTCATCTGCAACAACCCCGCCGCAGGGGTCATCGGCAGGTGCCGCAGCCTCGGGGTGGAGTGCGAAGTGATGACCCGCCCTGAAATCAACGACCCGGAGATTATGACCAATACGCTTGGCCGCCACTCGGTCGACGCCATCGTACTGGCCGGGTTCCTGCAGATGCTCCCCCCGTTCCTCACCTCCGCCTATCACGACCGCATAATCAACATCCACCCCTCGCTGCTCCCCCGCTTCGGGGGGAAAGGGATGTATGGCCGCCACGTCCA
This sequence comes from uncultured Porphyromonadaceae bacterium, assembly GCA_947177635.1. Taxonomy (GTDB): domain Bacteria; phylum Bacteroidota; class Bacteroidia; order Bacteroidales; family Muribaculaceae; genus UBA7173. Next base: position 1,894 of record CAMWVQ010000017.1, read on the forward strand.
CGAGGCTGTGGCCGCCGCCCGCGAGAAGGAGACCGGCATCACGATCCACCTGGTCAACGAGCGGTATGACGAGGGGCGCGTCATCTTCCAGGCCTCCGTGGCCCTCGGGCCGAACGACACCCCGGCGGAAATCGAGGAGAAGGTACACCGGCTCGAACGGCGCCACTTCCCGGAGGTCATATCGGGGTGGATTTCAGCGATGGGTTGAAAAAATATCCCCTCCGAATAGGTGAAAAACGGAGAAAAAACCGTAATTTTGCAACCCGTTATGAAGTATGGTTTTGATAACGAGAAATATCTCAGGATACAGTCCGAACATATCAAGGAGCGCATAGCCCAGTTCGGCAACAAGCTCTACCTCGAGCTGGGGGGGAAACTCTTCGACGACCACCACGCGAGCCGCGTGCTGCCCGGCTTCCAGCCCGACAGCAAGCTCAGGATGCTGCAGCAGCTCAGCGACCACGCCGAAATCGTGATTGTCATCAGCGCTGTCGACATCGAGAAGAACAAGGTGCGCAACGACCTGGGCATCACCTACGACATGGATGTGTTGCGCCTGCGCGACGAGTTCCAGAAGCGGGGCTTCCTGGTAAGCTCCGTGGTCATCACCCATTACAACGGCCAGAGCAGCGCCGTGGCCTTCCGCCAGCGTCTCGACCGACTGGGCATCAAGACTTACTGCCACTACACCATCGAGGGTTATCCCAACAATGTCGCCCTCATCGACTCCGACGAGGGGTTCGGCAAGAACGACTACATCGAGACCTCCAGGCCGCTGGTGATTGTCACCGCCCCCGGCCCCGGAAGCGGCAAGATGGCCGTCTGCCTCAGCCAGCTCTACAACGAGCACAAGCGCGGGGTGGAGGCGGGATACGCCAAGTTCGAGACCTTCCCCGTATGGAGCCTGCCGCTGAAACACCCGGTCAACATCGCCTACGAGGCGGCCACCGCCGACCTCAACGATGTCAACATGATCGACCCCTTCCACCTGGAAGCATACGGCAAGACCGCCATCAACTACAACCGCGACATCGAGATATTCCCCGTGCTCGACGCCCTTTTCGAGGGCATCTACGGCCATAACCCCTACAAGTCGCCCACCGACATGGGGGTCAACATGGTAGGTTTCTGCATCAACGACGACGAGGTCTGCCGCGAAGCCTCCAAGAATGAGATAATCCGCCGTTACTACACCGCCCTCAACCGCCTGGCCCAGGGGGGCGACAATGAGAGCGAGGTCAACAAAATCGCCCTCCTCTTCAAACAGGCCCATATCGACACCACCTATCGCCGCACTACCGTCGCCGCCCGCGAACGGGCCGAGAAGAGCGGCGTCCCCTCCTCAGCCATCGAGCTTGCCGACGGCACCATCATCACCGCCGAGACATCGGCCTTGCTCGGCCCGAGCGCGGCCCTCATCCTCAACGCCGTCAAGCACCTGGCCGGCATCGACCACGCCGTCAAGCTCATTCCCCGCGACATGATCGAGCCGATACAGTTCACCAAGACCAACTACCTGCGCAGCCTCAACCCACGCCTCCACACCGACGAGGTGCTGGTGGCCCTCTCCGTGCTCAGCACCCACGACGAGAACTGCCGCCGCGCGCTTGAGAAGCTGCCCGAACTGAACGGATGCCAGGTTCACTCCACTGTGATGCTCGGCGAAGTCGACCACAAGATTTTCAAGAAACTCGGCGTCGGCCTCACCTGCGACCCCGCCAAGAAGAAGAAATAACCCCGCAAGGGGTCTGAAACGACCTCTACCCATCAGCATATATACGAGGCGCGCCTCGTATATATGCCCCTTTCGAAAGGGGCATTCCCCGAATCCTCTCCCCTCTCTCCCGTCTTTCTCCATCTCTCCCCCTATTCTGACTTGACAGCTTCGTTTCGGAGCGCGCCAATAAATATGACTTATGATGAGGTGTGATTCCATCATCATAACGTTCGATTCTTCAACTTACATTCATTTAAATCATTTTCCATGAAAAAATCACTATTGCTCGTGATGGCGGTGATGCTTTGTGCGATTGCCGCGCGAGCGTGGACCGTCCAATTCACCAATCCCGACAATTGGCCGGCTGTTTCCGTATGGGCCTGGGATGCAAATAACAACAACCAGAACTGCACCGGGGGAACCTGGCCCGGAGCATCTATGACAAAGGCCGGAGATGTCTGGACTTACACCGGAAGCGGAACCCCGACCCACATAATCTTCAACAACAATGACGGGACACAGACCGGCAACCTGACTTATGTCGACGGCCGAATCTACGACACATCCGGCGTTATCGGCGTTATCGGTGAAGGTGGCGAAGATGAGACCTCCACCCCCATCTATCTCAGCTACAACTTCACCGGCAACTGGGAGTATGACGCCATAACGATGACCTATTCCAACGGCGTCTACACCGCTTCGGTAAACAACTCCTTAGCTACTGGATGGATTACCTTCGGTATCGGCGGCAAAATCACAAGCAGCTGGAACAACACTTACCGCTACGGCCCTTCCAACGACAGCACCCCAATCTCCACAGGGACTTCGGGAAATCCGCTTTCCAATGCCGCGACCTGCTACACCGTTCCTTCGGGCAAGTATGACGTGACCGTCAAGAAGGAAAACAACCAGTGGATAGCTTACTTCGCCACAGATGGCGGCGGAGGAGGTGGCGGTGAAGAGGGTGACCTCTGTGACAACCGCAACCCGAATGTGAGCCCCACAGGAACCCTCCCCGTGCTTTACATCACCACTGACGAGGTGATGATTGACCGCAACCTCAGCGACAAGAAAAACCGCGCCGGGGCATATTACCTTGTCGACAACTCGAATCCCGCCAACAACCTCGGCTCCGAGGACTCCCCCCTCCCCCTTGAAATCAAGGCGCGAGGCAACTTCACCCGCACCGGTTTCTCTAAGAAACCCTACAAGCTCAAACTCGGCGATAAACAGACGATGATGGGCCTGACCAAGAGCAAGCATTTCGCCCTTCTGGCCCACGCCGATGAGGAACACGGATTCCTGAACAACACCGTCGGTTTCTGGCTCGGCCAGCAAATCGGACTCCCCTGGACTCCCCGCGAGATTCCCGTCGAAGTTGTAATCAACGGCGACTACCGTGGAATATATTTCCTCACCGAGAGCATCAGGGTTGACTCAAACCGCATAGACATCACCGAACTTGACGACGAGGTCGCCGACCCGGCCCTCTGCTCGGGAGGATACCTTGTGGAGATGGACAATTATCCCGAAGATGGACAAATCATCCTCGGCTCCGGAAAGAATGTGCGCCGAATCACCCCTGACACCCCCGAAACACTCTCCGACATCCAGCGCAAGTTCCTTACAGAGCAGTTCAAGACCATGGATGACATGGTCTTCGCCAACAATGACGACCTGTGGCGCTACCTCGACCTCGACGACGCGGCCCGCTACTATATCGTGATGGAAATCATCGACCACTGGGAGGCATACCACGGCTCCACATATCTCTTCCGCGACTTCGGCGCCGGACAGAAATGGCATTTCTCTCCCCTCTGGGACTGCGGCCACGCGTTTGACGAGGCCAATGCCAACCATTATTTCACCGAAATAGGCAAAGCGCATTACGGCAACGACTGGATCAATGAAATGCGCGCCAATGACAAGTTCATGGCAAAGGTGAAGGAGACCTGGCAATGGTTCTGGAGCGGCAACCGCTACCAGGAACTGCAGCAGATGATTGAAGATTTCACCGCCAAAATCTCACAGGCGGCAGTCCGCGACCATGAACGCTGGAACGGAGTGGCCCTTCCAGACCAGTATGAAGACCCTCTGAACAACTACGCCCTCACCAACCCCCACCCAGTGCAAGACAACAGTGACATCTCAGCCAAGCGCGACCATGTCAGGAATGCCCTTGATTCAAAAATCAACTTCCTCGTGAATAAATGGGGCAACTATGAGAATGTCAACGACGAGCCCGCCCGCGACACCACCGAGCCCGCTCCCCTCCCCTCATATGTCGACCCCGACTTCAAGCCGGTCTACTACACGGTTTATTTCCGGTTCGAGGATGAAAGCGTCAACGAGATGCGTATCTGGATTTGGAACGATGACAATGATAAATTCCTCGGATGCGAATGGAACGACCGTCCGACCCTCACCGCAAAGACCAACTCTGCCGGTGTGAAATATTTCGAATATACTTTCCTGGGCAATGACTTCGACCTTACCAGGAATCCGCAGATTAAATTCGGCGGAGGTTCCTACAGCAGCGGAAACGAGACCTTTGTCGCCGGCGCATTGTATTACATTTCAAACGGTTCATTCACCGTCACCGAGGAGTGGAACCCCGAACCGGTGCTGACCTCAGGCACCCTCCCCGTGCTGAGCATCTCTGTCACTGACGGCAGCGAAATCGAGGACACTGTAACCAAGCATGCCGCCACGGCAACTTTCGAGAACAGCGGTTTCGGTGATTTCTCAAACCTCGCGGTTGAAATCCGCGGACGCGGAACCACCACCTGGGCCGATTTCGACAAGAAGCCCTACAAGCTCAAGCTCTCAGGCAAGAAAGTGCTCATAAACGGCATCGCGGAAAGCAAGCATTATGTGCTGCTCCCCTGGGCCGCCGACACCGAGCTGAGCTACCTGCGCAACATCGCCGGCCACGCTGTCAGCAAGCATATCGGACTCGACTGGACCCCCTCGATCGAGCCTGTGGAGCTGGTTCTGAACGGCGCATACCGTGGTCTCTATTTCATTGTGGAGAACATACGCCCGGCCGGTGCACGAGTCGTAATCAAGGACATAAGCGATTTCAAGAATGCGATGCCCGAGGTCTGGACAGACTATATCGTGGAGCTCGACAACACCTCGGCCACCCCTGATCTCAGCTTCGGCGAGGAGGGATGCGAGACGGAGGCACGGTTCGTGCTCGACTCACCCGAGATGTCTGACCTCCCCCGCGAAAGCGACAAGGAATGGATCGGCGAACGCCTGGCCGAACTCCACACCGCCATGACCCACCAGCCCAACGACCTCGACAACCGCTACCACGAGGTAATCGACCGCGAGAGCTTCGTCAGGTTCTACCTCGTGCAGGAGATAATGGACGACCCGGAATCATTCACAAAGTCGCTCTACCTCCACCGCTCCGGAACAGACGGTCTCTGGAAGTTCGGCCCCGTATGGGACTTCTCGGGCGCGTTCGCCCACCAGGGCAACAAGAGCCACCTGAACTCAGACATCACCATCCAGCGTGACGGTCACACCCATATGATGCCGCTGGTGTCGACATTCATACAGAACCTGATGGTGTTCAACGAAGTGGCCATCGAGTTCCACAAGTTCGCCGGCACATGGACAGAGAATGACGGCGAAGGCTTCCCCCACTGGACATGGCCTTACGCCACCAACGCGTCGGCTCCTTCCCGCGCTACCGTATCGGGCGACCCGACAGTCAACAAGCTCGACCTCGTGATGGCCGAAATCGACGAGGCCGCCGCCAAATACGGCGCGGCCCTCGACTATGACAAGGCCCGCTGGGAGGGCAATCCCGGCAGCGACACCTTCGATGCCAATGTGGCCAAAGTGAAGCAATACCTCAACAGCAACATGGACTACCTGACTTCCGCCTTCTCTACCCTCACTCCTTCAGGAATTGATGGCATACAGGCCGGAGCTTCAGCCACCACCCTCCCTGTCGAATACTTCGACATCACCGGACGCAAGGTGGAGAATCCCGGCAGCGGTATCTACATCCGCCGCCAGGGCAACAACGCCACCAAGGTGTTCATCCCCTGAGTCTCCTGACCACAGGACCCTGACCACGGGGGATTGACCGCCCTGACATAACAGACAGGGCAAGAGACCCGACAACAGAGGCCATCCGGCAGGATGGCCTCTGTCTTGTCAATCCGGGAACGGTTCCTGGAGGCTGGCTCCGAAAAAGGATTTGGCCACTCGCGAAAATTTGCGTAATTTTGCATCGTACCGTCAACACGGTGTGAAATTTCAACACGAAAGTGTCTTACTGATTCTCATGTGTCTGAAGTGTGGAAGCTCAGAGACCTGATGCGAGGAGCGGTCGACACTCTTGCGTCGTACACCATACGGCGCGGGGGTCATCCTGCCTGTTCCAAGCATTGAAGGCTTCTTCCACCGCCTGGACACATTTGGGACAAGCAAATGGCTCCTGCGCATTTTTTATGGAAACCCGACAGTTATCTGCCTATATTAAGTCTCTCAAACAAGAAGTAGCCGACAAATATTGTCTGCCGTTGTCAACTTCGGCCGACTTCAAACGCCTCTCCTTGGCCATCGTGGAGTCAGGCACCGGCTATCTCTCCCAGTCAACGCTGAAAAGGCTGTGGGGATATGTGAAAGACACTCCCGCCAAACACCTCACTACTCTCGACATCCTCTCGCGATATGTCGGTTATGATGATTTCCACTCTTTCTGCAACGCCCGCCACAGGGGAGACAGCGCGGAGAGCGGGTTCTCATCAGGCGACACCCTCGGGGTGGAGGAACTGCTCCCGGGCGAATGCGTATGCCTCGCCTGGGCCCCGAACCGCGAGATGACGCTGAAGTATCTCGGCGACATGGCTTTCGAGATAACCGCCTCGGCCAACACGCGCCTCTCTGCCGGGACAAGGGTGAAATGCCTGCGGTTCGTGACCGGAGAACCGTTGCTGCTCGACATCGTGTCGGGCCACGACGACGGGTCGATGGTCTATGTCGTCGGGAAGCACGGCGGGGTCAGATGGAGTCGGCCCGGTTGCTGAAATCGCGCAGTATCCCTTCGACCCGCTTTTGGTGGGCTGACAGCGCGGGGTCAAACACCGTTGCCCATCCGGGCTTTTGCCGCGACAGGTAATCATCGGGGCAGCGCGCCCTCAGGGAGTCGAACGCAGAGGAAATCCGGCTGTTCATGCCTTCAACACATACGCCGATACCTCTCGACCTGATATTACGGGGGAGGGATTCATCGGCGGCCAATATCGCCATGGAGTCGGCGGCCAATTTCAGTTCGGCCAGCAATCCCTTGACTATGGCGTCGTGTTCTGCCTCCAGCCCGGAATAACCGATGGGGGCCGCCTCGGGCCGGAAGCTTACGCCAAGGCCCGGGACATCCCGGGTCTCCGCCACCGGGTCAGGGGAAGATAATGACGTCACTGCCGGAAGGGTGACAACCGTGGATGCCATCTCAGTAATCTCTCCGTGGCGATGCCGGGGAGAGAACATCAACAGAGCGACAAACAACGAAAGGGCAACGGCTCCTGTCGCCATACCCATCTTGCGCTTCATCCTCCTGAGCATCCCGAGCATCACTCCGGCATCTGCCGGACGGCGACCCGGGTCAGCAACCAAGGCCTTCCGCGCCACAAGCCGCAACGTCAGGCCGGGACGCATCTGGCCAACGAGCATGCCGAGGCTCCAGACATCCGCCCTGGGGTCACACCTGTAGCCGGAGGCGAACTGCTCTGGCGAGCCATAACGGCGGTTGCCTCCCACACTCTTGAACATCGCTTCCCCCGCGCAGTCGCTCATGCCGAAGTCGATGATTTTCACGCTGACATCTCCCCCCTTGGCCGACACCATCACATTCTCGGGCTTGAGGTCGAGATGACACACCCCTTTCGAATGGATATAGGCCGCGGCCTCAAGCAACCTCACGGCCGCCGCCGAGCGTTCGGCCCGCGTCGCGTGGCTGAGGAAGTCGCCAAGCATCTCACCTTCGGCCAGCTCCATCATCAGGGCCAAGCCGGTCTCCGGATGCTCCTCAAGGCCCGACGCCCTGACCACCCCGGGGTGGTTGAGCCGCATCAGTATCTGGTATTCCTTCCTGAGCCGGAGACGGCTCTCGGCCAGGTCGCGGTGGCTCTCGTCGAGCCATTTGGCGAACCACACGACCCCATGGCGCGCCACCCGCCCCAAAACCGAATGGCCGTGGCGGGCCGTCTCCACATAATGGTCGGCTACGGCAGACACCGACATGTCGTCGCGCTGACACAATTCCGATGAACTTTCTGAAATACAAGAATCCACACACAAATATACGCATTTATGCACATTCATCACCCCTTCTCCACTGTTTTCCACCCCAAAAAGAACCAAAAATGAACCTGCCGCACCTATCCCCGGTGGGATACTATTTAATAATTTTGCAGCAAAATTCCCTATAATAATCATTATGCCCCTTGTGTCGCAGCGTGGAGGCCAGACAATTCAATGCGTGGCATAATGATTTTTTCGATTACCGGAGCCGCCCCAGGCCATTCTCAACCATCCAGCCATAGAGACACCAGACAACCATAAAAGGAGCGCCGATTCCCTCACCGCCGACTGCCGGGAGACTTCCCGCCAGCAGATGGTGCATGTGGGGGACCTTGTCCGCGAGGTCTTCGACCGGCAGCCTAAAGGGCACAACATAATATGGTTCGCGCGCCAGCTGAACTGCAACCGCAGCAACATCTACGACATCTTCAACCGTCCGACCCTCGACACGGAGCTGTTGCGGCGCATCTCGATAATACTCCGCCACGATTTCTTCCGCGACCTGTCGGACACCCTCCCCCCAGACATATCTGTCAAATCCCCCGGCACGACTCCTCCCCCAAGCTGCCACCCCGTCTGACAATGCACGACAATCCGTCCTGTCATATTAGACACATCTTTCATTAAATTATACAATTTACTCTATACCTTTGCATCATAAAAACCAATCCCTGAACACAATCAACTCTTAAATCCATGTCACGAAAATTTTTAATTATCCTGGCTTTAATAACCATATGGGCTTTGCCCGTGAATTCAAAACTCAAATTCAACATATCGGATGAATATATGGTGACCACTTCAGGCACCGGAGTCGGAGGCACCAAGTTCGTCGTGGTCAAGGCTTATGGCAAAGATGCGAAAGAGGCGATGGCGAAGGCCAAGATGGACGCCGTGGCAGCCGCCATATTCCGTGGCCTGCCTGCAGGAGGGGGCGCACAGGCAACCCCCCCGCTGTCTCCCGACGGTGAACGGCTTTACACAAAATACACCGACTATTTCAACCGGTTCTTCGACGAAAAGTCAGGAGAATACATCCAGTTTGTGAATTTCACCAACAGCGACATCCCCAGCGGCGCAAACAACATACAGACCTCCAAGGGACGCCAGGTGACCGTCTACGTGCAAATCATGCACGACAACCTGCGCAAACGCCTTGAGACCGACGGAATCATCGAGTCGACCGCAGAAAAAACCGCCAAGACAGGACGCAAACCGGTAATCATGGTTGTGCCCGAAGCCGCGTGGCTCAAACAGCAGGGATGCGTCGACGACTCAGGAAACGTCGACTTCCGGCGGGCCCTGGATTACAGCAATGACCTGCGCAACACCATCGGCATCATCGGAAGCCTCATGTCTGAGAAAGGTATGGACCTGACGCTGCTTGAGTCAAAGCTCGACGAGCTTGACGCGGAAGCCGCCCGCATGGCTGTGGCGACCGGGAAAGACGGAGCCGGGCTCCAGACCTCAGACCTTGACGAGCTGTCAAAAGTGGCCAACGCCGACTTCTTCATCGAGGTAGGCATCTTCCCCCATGCTTACGGTCCCCGTAAACAATATGAGATACGCATATCGGGGAAAGACGCCTCGTCGCTGACCCAGTTTGACAGCCAGACCATCAACAGCTCCCCCTCCTCAGCCCCTGTGTCAGAGCTGATAAAGGAGGTACTGCTCCAGTACATCGACCCGTTCGTGGATAAACTCCAGGCGAAATTCGATGATATGGCGCGCAACGGCCGCGAGGGGTATCTCATCCTCAAGCTCACCGAGGGCTCACCCCTCGATTTCGAAAGCGAGGTGACTATCGGAGGGGAGAGCGGCGAGCTTGCCGACGCCATAGACATGTGGCTTGACGAACACGCCGTGAACGGCCAATACACCAAGTCGACAGGCAACACCACAACCCTGAAGTATGAGCATGTACGCATGCCGCTGACCGGGAAGGGGGCTTTCGGCAAAAAGGAGAAGGCAATAGACGCCGAACAGTTCGGCAAAGACCTTGGAAAGTTCCTCACCCGGTTCGGACTATCGACCCGCGTTGAGAAGGTCGCCCTCGGCAAAGCCTATCTCTACATCGGCGCCCAATAATCATCACCCACAACCGACATTTAAGACATCATGAAACTTTTGAAACATATAATCGCCGGTGTGATTCTCTTGTGTCCGGCAATCGCCACGGCCCAGAACACCGACGGCGGAGAAGCTCCCCTGAGCCTGAACGTCTACATCCCCGACAATGCCGGCATCCCGGAGAACGCGGCCCGCAACCTTGAAGCCAAGCTTTCCCATGCGATAGCCGCAAACGGCTTCGGTTCACAAAGTTTCGACAACCGCTTCGTAATCGTGCCCCGGGCCGAGGTCAACTCCGTGACCGTCACACCGACGGCGCCTCCGAAGACCGTTGTGGAGGGCACTTTGTATCTCTATGTCGGCGACGGGGTGACATCCACCCTTTTCGCCTCCGAAGCCTTCCCGGTCAAGGGCATCGGCAGCAATGAATCAAAAGCTTTCCTCTCTGCGTTCACCAAAATCAACGCCCGCGACAGACGTCTCCAGGAGATGCTTGAGACCGGCCGCCAGAGGATAAGGGAATATTACGAGCAGCAGTGGCCATCAATGGTCAAGTCGGCTGAGGCGGCCTACGGCGAGGGCAACTATGAGAACGCCCTTTCGATACTCTACTCCATCCCACCGACATGCACAGGTTACAACCAGGCCATGGACCTTGCCACCCGCTATGCCGCCGGTTACCGCGACAACTCCAACGCGTCGCTTCTCACCCAGGCAAGGGCGGCGTGGAGCCAGGCTCCAAACGAGCAAGGGGCAGCTGAGGCGATGAAGATTATCGCCCAGATTGACCCGGCGTCATCCTCCGCATCTGGAGCCACAGCCCTGTGCAATGAAATCAAGACGCGCCTGAAGCAGGTCGACGACCGGGAGTGGCAGGAAGCCGTGGCGGCTGAGAAGGCCGCCCGCGAACTGGCCGCAAAAAGGGAGGCCAACGCGTCGGCCGAACGGCGCGCGGCCATAAAGGCCGCCGGGGAGGTTGCCAGGGCTTACGCCTCACGACCGGTCTACCGCATCGGGTGGTGGTAAGTTTTCCTCCTTTATTCCCTTACTGACACATTCCATATTTTAATCATTAATCACATTCTCAATGACAAGAAAAAGCGTATTACTTATTTTGGCCGTGATATGGGCGTCCATCGCGGCATACGCCAAGGATGACAAGCTCTATTTCGGGGCAACTGAAACCATCCCCGGCGTAACAATCATCTCCAAAAAGGCGAACTCTGACTCTTCATACCCCAAATACCAGAAGGAGGAAACCCTTAAGAGAACCCAGTTCACCCCCTACTGCGCGTTTTTCAACAACGGCACTGACAAGAATTCAGCCGACCTCCCCTCCCCCAATTATGTGCTTGGGAAGGTGTACGAGAACCTTGAACAGCGTGTCTACAGAAGCTCCACCCGTTCAGCCCGCGAAAACGCGGACGCAGTGCAGCTGGGAAAGATAGACCTTTCGCAGAACATGCAGACCACACAAAGCGTGCTGGCCAACAACTACGCCATCGTCCTTGACAACCGCGCTGATGGCAAACGGGGAACCCAATGGACCCTTTACCGTCTGTCTGTGCCCTCTGACTGCGCCAGCATGATGATTCAGAACAATGGCTCGACAAAAGGAATCATCGCCAGATGGGTGGAGGAAAAGAGCGGTGTCTTCAAAGAAAGCTGGGATCTCGACAAAGACCGCGAGAAATTCTCACAGGCGTGCCCGACGTTTGCCCTGGGTGCGCAGGTTGTCGACACCAAGAGCCACAACACCGCCGCCCGCATCGGCACCGGCGACATAGCCTCCCTATCTTCAGGCGACCGCTTCTATGCCTACCGCACTGTGCTTGACAAAAAGACCGAGGAGCCTGTATCAAAACGTATCGCCGTGATGCGCGCCATCAAGATTTCCAAATCATCAATGCGCGACACCAACAACGACTCGACCCTCTTCATGCAGATTGCAGGGCGCCGTACCCCTTCGTCAAACTATGGTGACGTTTTGGTCTATACTCCCGACAAACGTATGGCAACCGGTGTGGCCGGGACATTCCAGAAAGGGATGGTCGGGGCCAAGGTCGATTTCGACTGGATGGTGAACATGTCTCGCATGGGATTCGCAGGCTATTTCATGGCCACCCTCGGGGTCAAGGTGCCTTACAAGAATGTCGGAGACTGGTACATACTCGACTCGGAAGGGGAGAAAGAGCAGCAGCACCTGACCGGACTGGTTTCAAAGGTAGACCATATCATCGTGCCTTATCTGCGTCTCGGTTATGGTCTCGGTTTCCATTTCTGGCACAGTTTTGAAATCCGCCCCTATGTGATGATCGGGGCCGAACTTCCGATGCTCCTCGCCACCGGCACTTCCGAGCCTACAATGGATATGGAGTCGCAGATATTCTGCCCTTATGGCTACCATGAGGAAGAACCCACAGTGGCTGAGCTCACCCGTTCAATCGGAACAACCCTCACCGGAACCGCCGGTGTGCGTTTCACCCTCAACATCAATTACCCCCTCCAGTTCTATGCAGGAGCTGAATACACCTACGGCTATCCCCTGAACTTCTGGGACAAAGACCTCAACAACATGATCATGAAACCCATCGGCATCAACATGCAGTCAAACTTCGGACTGTATGCCGGCCTGAAATGGTGTTTCTGATTCAACCGGCAAGGTCTCAATATCACCGTTGACCACAAGCCAGAGAGAGTCACGCAAGTCTTTTTACCAGGCTTCACTGATTCTCTCTGGTTTTCCCTTACATAAAACTTCACCCCAACTAATCACACAACCGCCATAACCAACATCAACAGATTACAAAAACCGTCATTCGGCATCGGAATCGCACTATGCGGCATCCTCCTGTCTGCCTTTATAGGCATCGCGTCGATGATGTGTTACAACTACGCCAAGGACTCCATGAAGGAAAGTGTCCAGACAGCCGGGAAGAATATGCGCACATCAATGCACAAGGCCGGGAAGGAATTTTCCTCAGACATCAACAGCATCAAGGATCAGGCGAGTCTCGATATGGCAAACGGGACCGTAGACTTCAACTCATACGCCGAGAGGGGACAAGATGCCGCCGGGAACGTCGTCGCCAAAGGGGAACAGGCCGTGTCAGGAGAGGTGGACAATCTGAGCAAAGACCACAAGAAGTTTCAGAATTTAATCACCCTATCAATAGTCATCAGGTATCTTGCGTTTCTTATAGGACTGGTCGCATGTGTGTACGGCCCGGTGCAGGTCTACAAACTGAAGAAATCAAGCGAAATGAAGATTCCCGGCACACGCCTGATGAACCTGACCTTCATCTTCTTCTTTATCTCCACACTGCTGTCATTAAGCTCCCCGCTTGGCATTTCATGCCGCATACCCATAGGGCTTGACGCGGATTTGGTGGAACTCACCCGTCTCATCACCGCCGTATGCGTCCTGCTGTTTGTCGCCGGATGGGTATTGTGGTTCTTCGGCACCAGGAAACTTTACAAGACTTTGCCCCAGTACAAGTCGGCCTATACCGGGGCTATGCTGATTGCGACTTTCGTGACATCGATCCTTCTTCCCCCTGTGCTGCTCCTGGGCGCGTTCTATCTCGTGATAAAGGGATGGATGACAGCAAACAAAGAAGTGCCTGCCGCTGAAACCGTTCCGGCACAGCCCATCACCCCGGCGCAGCCCGAAACAGTTCCGGTTGCGGCTCCTGCACCTGTCTCTGTCCCTGAGCAACAGCCTGTTGAAAAGCCCGTGGCATCCGCCACTACGGCCAAGGGTTCTCGAACCCTGACAATCGTAATCGCCGCCGCGGCCGTAATCATCATCGGTCTACTCTGCGTCATCCTGCTGAGAAACGGAGACTCACGTCAGCCTGAGGAAATACAATCCCTTGACGCCGACACCGTAACCGCCACGGCTTCCCCGGCTGAAGAAGAAATCGCCACCGTCCCCCAGACATCCCACTATCCCGGGAGCGGTGAATATGAACTGAAAGGCACCATAGCCGGAAAGAGCGTGGAGGTCTGGATTCAATCCAACCCGTATGGCGACGTCAATGGAGCCTACAATTACATCGCCAACAAGTCGGCGGATGCGATTCGTCTGTCGGGCACTTTCGACTCTGACGGCAACCTCATCATCGACGAATATTACGATGACGAGCAAACCGGAGTCTGGAATGTCACCTTTACCAGCCGCAACACCCTGCAGGGTTCAATTATGAACGCCAAAGGCCATTCCTACCCTATAAACCTGGTTGTAACCAGCTTCAACAGCTTTGAGTAACCAACAGATGTTATTATAAAAAACATCTGTAAGTAACTGGTCTGATTTGTGGTTGTTCTGTGAAATTTTCAGTCCGCTAAATCCTAAAAATATGAGTCCAGCTTCTTCCTTTCAAGAAGCTGGACTCATATTTTTAGGATTTAGCGGACCGTATTATTAAGAAATCAGACGAAGCATAGAACCAGGAGCTGGACGATCACCACGCGGGCGAACATCGAAAGCGGGTAGGTAGTCGCGTAGGCCACGGGGGCGTCGTCGCCGGGGGTGATTTCGTTGGCGTAGGTCATCGACATGGGGTTGGCCATGGCGCCGCTGACCATACCGGCTGCGGTGCCGAAGTCGAGACGCCACCAGCGCATCGCCGCTATGGTCATTGCCAACGACGGCAGCAGGGTGATGATGAACCCGGCGGCAATCCACACCAGTCCGTCGGCGCGCATGATGGTCTCCAGGAATTTGCCGCCCGCGTCAAGCCCGAGGCAGGCCAGGAAGAGCGACAGCCCTATGCCGCGCAGCATCAGGTTGGCGCTGCGGGTGGTGTATGTGACCATATGGAACTGCGGGCCGAAGCGGCCTATGAGTATGCCTACCACTATGGGGCCTCCGGCCAGGCCGAGTTTTATGGGCACTGATATGCCGGGGATGGAGATCGGTATCGACCCGACGATGAGCGACAGCACCATGCCGATAAAGATGGCCGCGAGGTTGGGGTCTTTCAGGTCGGTGACGGAGTTGCCCACAAGCGCGCCGACCTTGTTGATGGATTCGGGGGAGCCTACGATTGTGAGGCGGTCGCCCAGCTGCAGCACGAGGTCGGGACGGGCAAGGAGACGCACCCCTGAACGGGAAACCCGCGAGATATTGACCGAGTAGTGCTTGCGCAGCTTCAGCGAACCGAGCCTTCTGCCGTTCAGCTGGGGCTTGCTTATCGTGATGGTGCGCGAGACAAGATGCTTGTCGAGAGTGTCCCAGTTGATGTCGGGATTGTTCCAGTCGCGTTCGCTTATTTCGCCGAACAGCACCGTCAGGCGCGACACCTCATCCTCGGTGGTGATCACCAGCACCCGGTCGCCGATGCGCAGCACGTCGTCAGGCCCGGGTATCGACACCTCCTCGCCATGCCATATGCGCGACACCACGAAGTTCCTCGTGACGAGCTTGTTTATCTCGCGCAAGGTCAGCCCGTTGATTCCGGGGTTGGTGACATGAAACTCGGCCACGAACGTGTGGTCGGCCTCCCCCTGGTGGTGAGGTTCGTAGTCGGTCTTGCGGGCCACGAACTTCCTGACCAGCAGAAAGGCCAGTATTACCCCCACCACCCCGAGCGGATATGTCACCGCGCAGCTCAGGGCGGCTCCCTCGGCGGGGAGCCCGAGCTGGTTTATGGCCTGCTGGGCGGCGCCGAGCGAGGGGGTGTTGGTGGTCGCCCCGCTGAGGATGCCCACCATATCGGTCATCGGGATGGCCAGCAGGTAACTGAGGGCGACGGCTGTGGCGGTTCCGGCAAGCACAAGCCCGAGTCCCAGCATGTTGAGTTTTATGCCCCCGGTGCGGAACGAGCTGAAGAATCCCGGGCCCACCTTCAGGCCAAGCTCATAGACAAACAGCATCAGGCCGAAGTCCTCGGCGTATTTCAATATCGCCGGGTCGATGGCAAGGCCGAAGTGTCCGGCCACGATACCGGTGAAGAACACGAACGTGACCCCCAGCGAAATGCCGCAGACACGCAGCTTCCCCAGTCCAAGCCCGATGGCGATGATGACTGAGATCACACACACGGCCTGCAGGGCCGACTGCTCGAAAAACAGACTCTCAAACCAATTCATACCGCGAATTTACACATTATCTTCCTCATGCCTGCCTTCCACACACGAAAATTATGGATTTGCCGTCATTTTCTGCCGAAATTCAACCAACACCCCCTTGCCAATGTTTTAAATGGTGTGTATGTGTTAACAGCGTCACGGCTGCAAACATTTCAACCTATAACCAAAAAACAAACGCGTTATGAAGAAATTATTACTGATGGCAGTGATGGCTGTCGCAACGTTAGGCGCGTCGGCAAGCGACTGGTATGCCGGCGGCCAGGTGACATTCGGACGCACAACCGACTCGACAAGCGGTGTCAAGACCACACAGGTGACCGTCCTTCCTGAATTAGGCTACAACCTGAGCGAACGCTTCGCCGTCGGCTCCGTGCTTGGTGTCTCCTACCGCAAATCGGGCGGCGAGGAGAAGACCGTGTTCCAGATCAATCCCTATGCCCGATACACCTATCTCAAGGCCGGTAAGGTCAACCTGTTTGTGGATGGCTGCGTCGACCTCGGCATAGGGCGCGCCCACGGCGACACAGCCGTTGAATATGGCATCGGACTCCGTCCGGGCGTCTCGCTCAACCTGACCGAGCATTTCAGCCTCGTGGCCCACGTCGGTTTCCTCGGCTACCAGAGCGGAAACGACGCAGCCAAACGCAACGGTTGCCCCGAGAACTGGGGCCTCAACCTCAACAGCAACAACCTGATGTTTGGTTTCTATTACAGCTTCTGACATCTGGCCGCCAACAGCAACCAAGGCGCTGCGTCTCATTTTGCGACACGCAGCGCCTTGATTGTCTCCCATCCCCAGGCTTAATGATTATTAACCCGGCAGACACCTCTGTTGGAAACTCCCTCCCTGTTTGTCTTAAAAGGCTTACTCCCATTTTGCGCCGGTTGATTCTACAGCAAGCTATAAGGGTATGAAATTACTATTTTTTTAGAGCCACTGACGCATTTTTCACGCTGACTCACAAAAAGGCTTGGCAAATCACAAAAAATTGTTTAACTTCGCAGAGTACCGTTAAGGCGGTTCATAGTCAAAACACGAAAGCGGCTTACCGATTCGTATGTGTCTGAAGTGTGGAAGCTTAGAGACCAATGCAAAGAAAAGTAGACCACCTCGCGTCGTACATCCATACGGCGCGCGAGGATTGTAATACCAAACGTTCAAGAAACATTTAAGGCTTCTTCCCCCACTTGTACACCTTTGAATTCTGACAGCGGCTTCCACGCTTTCGTCATTTTATCTCTTTCCTCAGGGAAGCGGGAAAGGTTAAACAATTTATCTTGTGGCAAAATATCGTATAATCGGTGAAGGAAATCATTTTCAAGACGACTGGGGACTCAACTCCATTGACGCGTGTGCCGTCCGCATAAACGGCAACGTCATAGAACGTCTCAGCAAATGCGGAACCTGGTTTCCGGCCTATAATGCAGGGCAGCCCATTGAAAAACTGCTATGGGCTGAAAACGGATCAATTCATGCCGTACTGAAAAACGGTTCCATCAGAGAGCATGCGGCACATCTGCCCTCCACTCCCGGAAAAACCCCCATCCCCTGGGAATACAATGCCGGAGGAAGTGACAGAACCAGTGCCACATCCTCGTCATCTCGGCGCGGTTCCCAAAACAGTAAGTTTTTCGGCCCCGGATGGTGGTGGAAATGGCCTTTTAAACTCATCTGGGCAATTGTCAAATGGCCACTAAAATTCCTCTGGACCCTTTTCTCATACATCTTTATCGCCCAACTGGTAGACGCCATCTTCGGCAAGAAGCGCGTATGACATACGACAAGTGAAACCGGATGCCTATTTTTCATCTGGGTCTGGGGCCATACATCCACACGTTTTGTGCGACCTTACGTCTGCCGCAGAATGCCAGGCGTACATAAACAGACATCATAAACCATAAACCATAAACCAACATTATGAAACAATCCCATTTCTATCAAGTAGCCCTCATCTTTGCCTTCATCATGATGAGCCTCCCGTTCATGACAAATGCTCAAGAACGCAACGATCCTCCCGAAGGGTGGGAAGTCATGTACTTTAACATGGGGCAGGCCGAATATTGCTCTACCTCTTTTGATGGAGGAAGTGACAATCTTCAGATTGATCTCTTCAAAGACGGCGCCTCTCTTAACATCACTTGCGGCAATGGCAATCCCAAAAGCTGTGATTTATTCATCGGCACAATGAAATTACCCTGCAACGCAAATGAATATGGAGAGCTCATAATCAACCTGAAAGACAATCGCGTTGTCGATATGCTGGCTGCCGCACTCGCTGAAAATGGGCAAACCGCTGTCTTGAAATATGGCGACCAAACCAGGAAATTCGAGATGAGGAATCAAGCGGCTAAAAATATGACAAAAGCCGTACAGTGGATACGAACCAATCCCATCGGCATGGAGTTGGAATAAAGACGAGGTTGTGTCAAAATGAGCTGACCCCAAAAAGTTGGACAAGTTAAACATTATCCTATCATAACGTGAGTTCGATATAAGTAATCAGAACTCACGTTATTTATATTGGTCAACAGCCGTTAAGTTTATTTAAGATGCGTCTGCCGTGCCGTATTTCTGCAAGAATTATAAATTCAATTGAACATGAATTACGGGTATTACCCACTCCAGAATACTCTTCCATTTCCAGACTTGCCGCCCGTGGAAGAGAATCTTTCTTCCGAAACAACGGCACAGAAAACTGCGGCTAATGAATCTGACACAACGATTGAAACAATCCATGGACACAAAGATGCGAACCTTTTGTTCATGACAATGGCTGTAAGCATGACATCTAAAAATGAAATGCCTATAGTCCGGGCGTACACTGGCGACATCCCTTCCGATTTTAAGGTCTGACAGCGTAAAATCGAATAGGAACAACAATGGACAAACAATTTTCAACTTTGCTTGTCCATTGATTTATAAGTGTTTATATACTCTATAGCGGATTAATACTCCTCCTCGTTGAAAACAAAAATCCTAATTGATTGTCAGATAGTTATATATTTGATGATGGATTTTAGCCAAGAAAACCACGGTGTCTCACGGCTTAAAATCGAATCGGCAAAGAATATTCTGGCGTTTGGCCAAGAAAACGATGTGAGACGAAGATTACTTAGTCGATATAGACCTCTTCGAATATCTGATTCAGGACGACACAAAATCCAGTCAAAATATTATGCAGAAGGCTGCCATTATGAGTGCTACGACAGATATTATGAAGCTCCACATTTGTCGATGACTGAGTTTTGCAACGTTTTCATTTAACGCTTCAATGTGTTTCCTTAATTCGGTATTTTCTGATTCTAACTGCTTAAATCTGCTGTCGTAACGTTTTGACAACTCGCTTTGATATCTACTGACGAAATCATGCATTTCTTTCGTTGCAGATTTAATCTCTTCTAGATAAGACTCTTTTGTCTTTTCGAGTTTTTTGTTATAATTATCAATAGTGTTTCCATACTCCTTGAGCTCGGATTCCAATTGATGCAAACGTTCATCTGTCTGTTGTTTTAAGCTATGCTCGAAATGCTCTTCTTTTTCTCTTAAGGCTCTATCACGATTCTCAAAATCATTTTCTAAATTCAAAATTCTGCCCAAAAATTCTTCACGCAGACTGTTGATTTTTGCTCTCAGTGTCAGAGTCCTATTGAACGACTGCTCGAAAAGACCTGTGATCGCCTCGCTATCGATGTCATACTGCGAACATAAATCGCCCAATAAGTTTGCTATATTCTCTTTGGAACAATCACACTCTTCCAGCTGCCTATACAAGTCGTTCTCAATAGAAACTGATATTCTCAATAATTCAAGAATGGCTTCGAGGTTTTTCCCATTGGCAGTAAATGCCCCCAGCGTACATTTTGCCACTTCTTGAATGATTGATAAAATCCCCTCGAGAGATTTTTCAATATTTGTAGTTCTGATGAGTCCCCATAAATATTCATTTTCCACGACAGGAGATGAGACCTTGTCGAGTTTGGCATAATTATCTTTGAGGGTACTAACACCTTCTTTTATATTATTGTTAAGATCTACGATCTTTTGATGATCTATAGTGTTAATCTTGGCAACCAGATTATCCCTTTGTGCACTCAATGAAGTAATCTGCATGTTCTGGTCAAAAGTCACTTTCATTTTCAAATTTCTCTTTTAAAGCTGTTAAACGGCTTCTTGTTTCTAATAACTTTGCAGTTTGCTTGTTCGTTGAGTTAACTCTATTCTCAGTAGCTAGAATATTATCGCGGGTATCTTTTATATCGCTGATCACATTCCCGAAAAAACTATATGTGTCGCAGACATCTCTGGTTGTCTTTAAAACTGACACATCGATTTTCAGATTATTCACAAAAATCGACTGCGAACGTGCGAGAGCAAGTTGCAAATGAGTGTCTCTGACCTTTAAAGAGCTCTTTGTATGGTCAAATAGCATAAGAACGAGATTCGAAAATATACCAGCAAGCAAACCTGCCAAGCATTCAGCAACAAACGATGCGATTTGTGGTGGTATAGCCATGCCTAACAATGATTTTTCGATGAATTCATTCAGAGAGAAACCCAAAATAGCCACCATTCCTGCCGAAAGTACTTTGGCGGCTTCAAATATTTTTTCTTGCCATGGACGCGCTTTGTCGCATATGATACTTAAAGCACTCTTGATTGATCCAAACATTTGACGTATAACGCTGAATACACGCTTAAAGGTACCAAGAAGGAAGTCGTTGATGGCGTTCATAAGCTCGGAACCGACCGCTCCTTTTATATTCGCACCAATATTTTTGAGAATGTTAAGAGCTTTGACCTTAACTTTTCCCCAACAAGCCAACAAAACGGTCTTGATGTATGGAAGGAGCCCCTGTTCGTGAATAATCTGTTCCTTTTCGACAAAAGAAACTATCAAATTGGCAATGATATGCTTCAATAAATCTTTTACTATTGAAATGCCAATACCCTTAGCGGCTCTTATTCCGCGAACTTTTGCCTCATGCTTGACATATGCAATCTTTTCATCACGGATATATTGCAGCATTTCCTCTTCCGCATTTTCCTTACCACGCAAAATATCAGCGAGTTTAGAACAGTATCCCTTATGTGAAGAAGAATCATGAACGTCGGTTGGAACCAGATACATACCATCTCCTGTTTCATGAATAGTCAGATGATTATCCTTTCTCCAATTGGCCGCCTCTTGTTTGGATGAAAACCCGAATTTTTCTTTTAATGCTTCGTCAAAAGCATCAAAATTTTGTTCTCTAATATATCCAGCCGCACTTACCGCCCTACCTTCGGCCACAGCATTTTTATAACCGGTCTTGATTGTCTCTATATCTGGCATCGGAACAATCGGGCCGATACGATAGTTCCTTAAGCCAGACAATGACTCAAAATTTTGAGTCGAATCACTGGTTTTAATCGAATTCGTATCACCTTTTGAAGCTACTGTATTTGTTTTTAATCGCTGACGGTATGCCTCATTATATCTTTCGAATTTTGCCTTGCCGGCTTCTGACATTCCGTTGGTATGCCCCTCAACATTACGGTCGAATGGATTCACCTTGGCATCACTCATGCTACGTGTCTGCCAATTCTCACTAGTTCCTCTGTCTGCAGGTTTGTTGCGTTTGTCAATTTCTATTTCATTTAAATCATTAACAGAGTCTGGATCTTTATATTTGTCAAAGGATTCTCCAGTATCCGTCATGGAGTCGACATAATCGATAGCGCCTTTCTTTACAGCCTCCATCAAATCAGTCATCAAATCGTGACTATCGTCAATTTTCTTTTGGAGATCATTGATTTGGGCAACTAACGCTTCTTCTTGTTCTGATAGTATTGCATCAAATGATTCAAGCGTCAAGTCATCATGCTCTATTACTATATCAGGTACTAAACCATAATTATTTTCCATACGCAAATTTACAAAAATTTATTATAAATTAGCCTTAATCGGGTTGGGAAATTAATAACCCATAGTTGCGAAACTATCTTCTGTGGATACTCACAAACCTCGGAGGATGGTCGGATTTTAGCCAAGAATAAAGTAAAAATTGGCCAAGAAAACTATGGGGTAAAACGGGATAAAACAGCAATGGCCAAGAAAATCATTTATTACTTAGCCGTTGATTATCGGGTAGTTATATAAACTTATCGCTTAGTACTCCTCTTCGTTGAAAAGTGAGTAGATTGCTGTGTATGAGGATATTAGGGTGTTATGTTTGCATTTGGCAAAACAAACTGCGCCATTTGAGACGGTCTGAGGCGGTTGCCGAGCCTTTGGCCAAACATTGGTCAAACATTGGTCAAACATTGGTCAAACATTGGTCAAACATTGGTCAAACATACTGCCAAATCTCTTATTTTCTTCTTTCTTTGGAGGATTTCATTTTGTTGGAGAAGTTTATTTTATATAAATAACTGATAATGAGGGATTTTTATTTCCCCAAAATCCTCTTTTGGCAAGTTTATAACATTTGTTAACATTACAGAGGGAGCCTTTCTTCTCGTTCATCATAGCTGTGAGATAAGTTCTGTTCCGGTCATAACATCCATCTTTGAGAACGCAAACAGTTTCTTGCCGAGGTCTTTAAGCGAATGACCGATGTGATAGACTTCCTCATCAATTATAAGAAAACGGTCGTGAGCCTTGTTGTAAGCGTGTAAGGTCACACCCGGATACTGGGCATTGTGTCGCGCAACATCCTGACGAAGCTGCAGTGAAATTTTACCGTCATAAATATCAACAGTCACACCGGGATTCCGTTTTGACAGTTGCACTAGTACCGAATCGTCAACATAGCTGTCAATGACAACTATCCGTTTTTTAGCCTTTCTGATTAGTTTGGCAATGAAGGCATACGCATCGAAAATCTGACCATCAAAGAAAATGCCCTCTCTTATTTCATCATACCTATTTAGTCTATCCAGTATTGTGTCAACTTTTTCATCGGTTTTTAGTTGTTTCATTTCAAGACGGTCAAGTCTCTGCAAAAGAGAGCCATGTTTTTTGATGAAATTCCGCATTAGAGTAAATGCTCGCATAATCCGGATATTTACTTCTATGGCTTTTTCTGAACGTAGAACACTACTGAGCATTGCAACTCCATTTTCGGTAAAAGCGTATGGCATATACCTTGAACCACCTCTGCCTCCGTTTGAGGTCACAATTTGTGACCTCAAACATTCGTCCTTTGTAAGTTGGAACATAAAGTCCGTTGGGAACCGTTGGATATTGCGTTTAACTGCTTGGTTCAATACCTTAGTCTCAACTCCGTATAACTTTGCGAGATCACTGTCAAGCATAACCTGTTCCTCCCGTATAATATATATGAGAGATTCTATATTTATGGATAACAGCTGACGGTCATTTAAGCCATCGTGTTTTTGGAGACTTTTAGACTGCTGTTTATCTTGATATTCTTTGTTTTCTTGTGTAGATTCCATATGCAAAGGTACCTAATATTTCTGAAATATAAGGCTCTATAAGAGCAATAACTTCCAATCGGCACTCATATTGTGCCGATTGGAAGTTCATCACATGGGGAGAATACCTGTGGAGGCATAGGGTTCATAATGGAATCGCCTTAGAAAGAGATCCACATCTTCCTGAGTGTACCAATATTTATCTCCCTCTCTTGAATACCCTAAATATCCATTGTCCCGAAGTTTTTTTAGATATTTGTCTTTGATATTAAGAAGGGCCATAATAGCTTTATTATCATACACTCGTAGCTCCGATTTCTTTTCAGAACAACTATTACCCTCGTGTTTGCCCTCTAAAATGTAGAGAATTCTGGTCAAGAGTTCCCTATCATTCAGTTCTTTTGGATTGCTATCCATTTGTTACAGGTATCTTGTTGCGTGGAAGGAAATAAGCAGTTGTCGGGACAATCCAATTGATGGTCTGCGTAGGCGCAGATGATAAGTGTCTAATTTGATGTTTCATCTTTTAACGGGATTAGTGGTTGATTTGACTGAATACAGAGAGGATGGCCCACATTCCGGACTGTGGGTCACCAGTATCTATATTTCGGCTGGGATTTTGAGTAAAGCGTATGAGGCACTCGGCTGTCTTACGCTTTGTACGTGTAACTATCTGGCTGTCGAAAAAGATTGCTGGCTGTCAACGTGTTCTCAATAATTCAATGAAGTTTCCCGACATTTCTCCACTTGGAAATTTGTCGGAAACAAACAGCCATATCCCGGTTGTTTCTATATCGAATCCGATACGGTACGGAGTTGCCCCGAACATTGGTAACGGCGTTTTCAGGATATAACCGGAATATCCCCCTCCATATCCGTCAACAGGATTTATCCCTATGTTTTTTTAGCGGTACATATGCAATGTCAATCCATCTTAATGGGCTGACAAGCTGACATCTATACCTTTTCGCAAGGCGTGAACCAGCGTGCCACAATCTTAACGTGTCTTAAAAAAACAGGGAACTACCTGAGGAATACCTCAGCAGGGTTTCGGCTTATGGCGAACTTTGCAGCATAACACTAAATCCGAAAAGAATATGAAAACAAAAATGCTCAGCGTCTTCGCCGACACAATCCGCGAGTATCAGACCAGACTGATGATGGCAATCGCCTTCCGTATGATGAAGTCTCTTTCTAAAAAGTATGACAGATGAGAACGGAGGAATACAGGACACTTATACGGCTTATCCGTGAGCTGGCATCGGAGGTCAGAGAGGTCAGGACAGGACTCGACTGCAAGATTGACAATGTGGCGAAAAAGGTGACGGAGGCTTTTCAAGGCTTCGGCATCCTTGACCCGGAGGAAGAGACTTGGACCGAGCAGCAGGTCTGCGAAAGATACCATGTTTCAAGACGCACGATGTATGAATATCGCAAAAGCGGCTTGATAGCCTATATCAAGACAGGCTCCGGCAAAAATTGCAAGGTCAAGTACCGCAAAGCCGATGTGATGGAGTTTTTCTCCGTGCAGAACGCATGACACACACCTACAACAAAATAATCCCGCGCCACTTCGGTGGTGCAAGTATCAAACCCAAAACACTTTTAATTTATGGCAAAAGACCAAAACTTGGAAGAAGTGCTTATCGCCCGTAACAACGACACAGGGCAGGTAGGCGCAGTGACCGGACTCAACGAGGACGGCACACCTAAAATGACCGATGTAAAGTCGGCAAAACTCTCAGACCTTGTGAAATTTTCCAAAGGTCAGAACCCGCTGGAGGCGTTTCTCTCCAATTTCGTCCGACAGTGCAAGAACCCCACGACCTTCGGTTTCTTCCGCGTCCCCGCGGATCGCTACGATACGGTAGGCACCGTAATCGGGGACCTCGCAAAAGACCCCGTGGCAAATGCCGATATGCTGAAGAACAACAAGGTCGATCTACCGCAGGCGACACAGGACAATAAACAGGCGG
Source organism: uncultured Porphyromonadaceae bacterium (assembly GCA_947177635.1). Lineage (GTDB taxonomy): Bacteria > Bacteroidota > Bacteroidia > Bacteroidales > Muribaculaceae > UBA7173. Next base: position 27,494 of record CAMWVQ010000017.1, read on the forward strand.
CTACGCAGACGGCCGAACAGCCCAAACAATCGCCGGCAGGCTCACCGCAGGAGGAACAGCAGACACAATCCAACGCACAGGCATCAGCAAAGGAAACCAGACACTCTGCCATTGACGAGAGCAAAATCGACTGGGCGAACCTCAAGGAAAAATGGGGTATTGACCGCGATGAGCTGGCAAAATCGGGAGACCTCAGCGAGATGCTCTACAACCGAAAGTCAAAGGTAGTCACGGTGACGCCGACATTCGCCGGAGAGAAATTTCTCATCGACGCACGCCTGTCATTCCGTACCGATGCTGACGGCAATGTAAAGGTGGTACCGCACTTCATTCACCGTGAGCCGAAACTCGATCAGGAGTTCAAGGGCTACAACTTCTCCAAAGAGGAAAAGGCCGTTCTTCGAGAAACCGGCAACCTCGGCAAGACCATCGAGCTTACAGGCGCGAACGGCGAGAAGGTGCCGTCATACGTCAGCATCGACCGCTACACCAATGAAATCGTATCCGTACCGGTCAAGGATGTGCGCATTCGAGACACTGTTGGCCAGACCAAGCTGACCGACGCAGAGATAGCTCAGCTTAAACAGGGTATGGCACTCCCTCCTAAAGAGATAACCGACAAACACGGCAAGACCTACAATGTGGTGCTTCAGGTGTCGGCCGACCGCAAGGGTGTGGAGTTCGTTCCAGGCGCGGTCAGAAAGCAGGAACAGTCGCAGACACAGAGCGGCACTACGAATCAGCAGCAGTCGTCATGGCTCACGAAGGACGGCAAGATAAAGCCGCTGACCAAATGGGCTAAAATACCTCTGACCGAACAGCAGCAGAAAGACTACGCCGAGGGCCGCGTGGCGGAACTTACCAATCGCCTCGATGACAAGGGACAGCCATGCACGGTGTATCTCTGGTTCAACCCGGAGAAACAGCGTCCCAACACATCGCTCAACGACCCACGCGTACAAGTGGCCGAGGAATCAAAGACACAGAAGGCCGTCAACAACGACGGTCTGACCAATGAGGCGACAAGCAAAGTGGCAGAACCGCTCCAGAAATATCAGACGGCTCCCAAGAACGAGGAACAGATGCGTCAGCAGCGCAAGCCCAAAGGCCCGAAGATGTAATCTTCAAAAGCAGGAATAAGACCCTGCACCCCGAAACGGCATCCCGGAGAGTCCGGAATCTCCGGTGCTATTTCAAACAAACCACTATATCCGAAAAATCCACCCGATAAAAAAGAAAGAAAATGAAACAGAAAAATCTTATAACTGTCGTGACCGACCACCAGATCACTGCGGACACCATCGCCAAAGCAATCGGTGCGAATGAAAAACATGAAGGCTATTATCTCGGCAACGGCTATGCCGTGACATGGACAAACGGACAGCTCATCGAAGCAACATTCTCCCCGCGGGATAGTTTCGTACTCTCCACCTCGATGGACAGCCGACTGGCCTACGCCCACAATTTCAAGTTCACCATGCGCGACTATGACGTGCTTGTGGGATACAAGAAATCTGCCGAGGACGCCGTACAGTTTGAAACAATCAAGGCCCTGTGGAATATGAGCCGGACAGTCGTCAACGCCATGCGTCCCGACATTACGGGAGACCTCGACTTCCTGAGCCTCTACTACTTCATCGCCTTCCCTGTTGAAGTACGCCGCGCATGGCTCCCCGTGTTGACCAAGAAAGCCATCGTCCATGCCGTAAACCACGGGCCGCAGAACCGCAAGGAATACGATAAATGGCTGGAGAAATCCATCTACAACGTAATCGTACAGGCCGCAGAGGAAAATGCAGACCTTAAAGGTTCGCCGGTCATTGAGGAAATATCCGTATCTGAGGCTGCCAAGGACGCCGAATGCGCGGGAGTACCCGCCCCGGCTGCTGGAGAATTCCGTCATGGAAATCTCTATACAGGCATAATAACCGACCGCATTCCGCTGTTCAATCTCCCGGCCCTGTTTATACAGGCTTCCTGTGAGCTGGGTTATACCCATGAAAAGACAATACTGACAGCATACCGGCTGTATGCCAAGAAACTCATATCATATCCGTTGGTGATGCAGACCACTGTCTCCGGCGGAGTATGGAAAGCGATGCTCCGCAACATAGACACCCTGCGCTATAACAGCAGGTGGGGCAAGACAATGGAAGCAGGCAGACCCTCCAGATGCCATAATTTCCGCAATGGGGAAAGCGTCTATAACGGTTTCGGTATCGTCACCACCGGGCTGCATCCCACAGACCTCACCCGCGACGAGGAGAAACTCTACAACCTCATAGTCAAGCGCGTCATCGATGCCTTCGCTTCCGACAACCACGGCAAAGGACAAAAGGCCAAAGGCGGCAGGAAGAATAACCGCCGTTACCACAAGGGTAAGAAGGCATAAACGGTCAAAACCGCCTAAAACCTCTTGAAATCAAGACAGAATAACCATAACAATCCCTCCCGTGTCAAGATAATTTATTATCTTTGCCATTGATTCGACGTCATTATGTTTTTTGTTTCATTTTTGACGCGGATTTAGTGGTTGGACATCGGGAGGGATCCCGGTGTCCTTTTTTTGCCGTCATAGCACGGAGCGGAAAGGACTCGGCAACCACTATATCCGAATCCCACGATGAAACATAACATAGAACTCCCGGAGGCGGACTTCTTCCAAGTCTATCTCCGTGGTCATCTAATGGACCATCATTTTCCCCAGAGAGACAATACGAATTTCATAGAAACCCGCTCGGACGACGCATACGACACATTCGTGTCGGCGCGTCTGGAGGGCAAGCCCGTTCCGATTGCCCGTGAGCTGGCGATGCGCACACTCCTTGCCGGACTGTATGTGTCGCGCTACGACATTATATATAATGTGGTGGAGGAAAACCTCTGGCGGCGTCTGCCGCCGGAGTATATGCCAGACTTCGCCGTTCATCTGCTCGGACAGAAACCTGTCAGCGACATACTTGACCGCTACGAGGTCAACGGCGACTTCCTTGACAGGGAGACCCATCAGCCGATGCTGACCGAACTGCTCGGAACAATCACCGAAATACTGGACGGCTATGGCTTATAACCGCCTCCGTACCATGCGCGACAACATCGAGGCGATAAGGCTTGTCCTGCGTCTCGGTGTGGCCGGACGCACTGCGCAAAATGTCGAAGAACGCGAGACACTGCGGAAATATGCAGGTTTTGGCGGACTGAAATGTATCCTCAATGAAGCCAATGATTTAGAGGATGCCGCCAAATGGAGTAAAACAGATATTGAATTATTCGCCCCGACCGTTGAACTGCGCCGATTGATTCACGACTATTCAAAGGACGACAAGGAGTTTGCCCGATATATGGATTCTCTGAAAGCCTCCGTGCTTACGGCTTTCTATACACCTGCACCTGTCATTGACGCAATATCCGGCTCTCTGAAACAGGCGGGTATAGAGGTGCGGCGTTTTCTTGAACCGTCAGCCGGACAGGGCGCATTTATAGATTCCTTCTTGCGCAACGATATGTATCCCGGTACGGAGGTGCTTGCCTACGAAAAGGACTTGCTAACCGGCAAAATCCTTTCAGCCCTGCACCCGTCTATACTTACACGGATAGAAGGCTTTGAAAAGATAGAGAGCGACTTCAACGGATATTTTGATGTCGCCGCCTCCAATATCCCCTTCGGCAATTTTGCCGTGCCTGACCCGACGTATGCCGTCAGCAAGGATATTCCGTACCGTCAGGCATCAAAGGCGATACACAACTATTTCTTTCTCAAGACCCTTGATTCGGTGCGTGAGGGAGGGCTGGTAGCGTTTATCGCATCGCAGGGCGTCATGAACGCCGCGTCTCCGTTTGTCAGAATGGAGATGATGAAACGTGCCGACCTTGTGGCGGCATTGCGCCTGCCGAACAACACGTTTAGCGAGAACGCCGGAACCGATGCAGGTTCTGACCTTATCATTCTCCAGAAACATAGCGACAAGAAGAATCTTTCCTTTGACGAGGAACTTTTCACGCAGTCCGTTATCGACAACGCCACAAAGGTACCCGGCAACAAGTTCTTTCAGACATTTCCCGACAACGTAATATGTACTGATGCAAAAATGGGTACGGACCAATACGGCAAACCGGCGATTGTCTATACTCATAAGGAGGGTGTTTACGGTATCGTCCACGATATAGGGACGGCTCTCCAATTATCCTTCCGGCTGCGCCTTGATATAGACCGCTATAACGGCTACGCCCCCAAACTGACACCTCCGACATCCCCGACAGTCAGACAGGAGACCGCCGAGAAGAAAAACGAGGCCGTCAAGAGAACCACCGTTACAAAGGTGGCACCGCTGTTGGACCAGTACCGGGAAATGAAAAAGAAACATCCCGACGCCATTCTGTTGTTCCGTGTCGGAGATTTCTATGAGATATTCGGAGAGGACGCAGTAAAAGCGTCCGAGATACTCGGCATAACCCTTACACGCCGCCTTAACGGGCCGACACGCAGTATCGAGCTTGCCGGGTTCCCGTATCATGCCCTCGACACCTATCTGCCCAAGCTCGTAAGAGCCGGGCAGCGTGTGGCGATATGTGAGCAACTGGAAGAACCGAAACATAAGGTCGTGGAGGAAATCACTCCTAATAATAAAAGAGTGGAGCCTCCGGTTGATACAAAGATTGAACAGGAATCGGCACCGGAACCTCCGACGGATCAACCACCAACCTCTGAACCGCCTGCAACTGCACCTACGGATAAACCGCAGGAAATAGAAACCGACGGCGCACCCGATTACAGCGGCGACTATGATCCACGGCTTTTTGCCTATAATCTTTTCGGAGAACTGGAGCCAATCGGCAAACCACAACGCAGGCATAAGGCTGAACCGAAAAATGACAAGACCGAGACCAAGCCTGTCAACCGACCTAAAAAGGATGCGCCCTTACCTTCCAAAGTTAAATTCCGTCAGCTCACCGACAAGGAGCTGGAGTTTTATGGCTCCCTTAACTGGGATGACAATCCGCCTATCAACGGATTCTACGAGGCTATGATGTCTATCGCCCACCGACAGCTGGAGGAAAGGGCGAGAATGGAGGCGGAAGCCATGTCTGCCGAGGCTGCCAGAGCTGCGGGCATCGCCCCCGGCGAGACATATATCGAAAAGACCGAGGGGGATTTCATACCCGGCGGCCGCAACCGTCCGCCGAAAGTCACAGCCATACCGATAGAGGGTGCGGGGCCGGATATGTCGCCGAGAAGATTCTCGGAGGATATACGGTCTTTCCACAAGAACGGCTCTATGGTGGTGGACAACGGTCAGGTCGGATTTCTCTCCGAGGTCAGGAAGAACGGCGCGACATTCAAGCCTATGCGCATAAAGCCGGAACAGGCACAACGCGCTATGCTCTATATAACCCTGTCGGAGACATACCAGCAGTTATATGACTACGAGGTGGAGACACAGGAGCCGTCGGAGGAACTGCGCGAACATCTCAACCAGTATTACGATGAGTTCGTGGAGCGATACGGGCATCTCAACGAGAAAGCCAACGCCAAGCTGATTATGCTGGACGCCAACGGCATGGATTCACTTGCTCTGGAACGCGCGGAGGCGGGGCTGTTTGTCAAGGCCGACATCTTCGACCATCCCGTCGCCTTCAATATCCACGAGGTGACTTCAGTCAATACCCCGATGGAGGCGTTGGCGGCGTCGCTCAACAAGTACGGCGATGTGAGGCTCGGATATATGTCCTCGCTTGTGGACATGGATGAGAACCAAATTGCCGAAGAACTGAAAGGTCATATCTACTTCAATCCACTTGTGTCGGAATACGAGACCGTCGACCGCTTCGTCGCCGGAAACGTGGTGAAGAAAGCGGAGATGATTGAACAGTGGATAAAAGACCATGACGCCCATGACAGCCGGATTGACGAAAGTCTTTCGGCGTTGAAGAATGCGGTTCCCCGCAGGATCACTTTCGAGGAACTTGACTTCAATTTCGGGGAGCGGTGGATACCCACAGGCATCTACTCCGCATACATGAGCCATCTGTATGAGACCGACATCAAGATTGCCTATTCGCCTTCTCTGGATGATTATTCCGCGACAAACTCGGAAAACACCATGAAGATACTGGAGGAATTCCGTGTAAAAGGTGAATATCGCTCCTACAACGGCATGAGCCTGTTGAAACACGCCCTGCACAACACCGTGCCGGAGATAAAGAAGTGTATCGGCAAGGACGACCACGGTAACGACATCAAGGTGCCGGACACCGAGGCGATACAGCTCGCCAATTCCAAGATTGAAGAAATCCGCGACGGTTTTTCCGAATGGCTGGAGGTTCAAAGCCCGGAGTTTAAGGAGAGGCTGGTTGACCTGTATAACCGCAAGTTCAACTGTTTTGTCAGACCGAGGTATGACGGGTCCCACCAGACTTTTCCCGGCCTCAACCTGAAGATGCTGGCTGACCGTTACGGCATACATTCGATATATGCCTCACAGAAGGACTGCGTATGGATGCTGAAACAGAACGGAGGCGGAATAGCCGACCATCAGGTCGGCACAGGCAAGACACTGATAATGTGCATAGCCGCGCACGAGATGAAGCGTCTGGGCATGGTGCATAAGCCGATGATTATCGGACTGAAAGCCAATGTCGCCGACATAGCCATGACCTATCAGGCAGCCTATCCCGACGCCCGCATCCTGTATGCCGATGAAAAGAGCTACACCGCGCAGAACCGTGTCCGATTCTTCAACAATATGCGTAACAACGACTATGACTGCATAATAATGTCGCACGACCAGTTCGGCATGATACCGCAGTCGCCGGAGGTGCAGCAGGAGATACTGGAGGCGGAGCTGAACACCGTCGAGGAAAACCTTGATGTGGTCCGGCAGCAGGGCAAGGATGTGTCACGGGGTATGCTCCGGGGGCTGGAGACCCGCAAGAAGAACCTTGAGGCGAAGCTGGAGACGGTGCGCTATCAGATAGACCACCGCACTGACGATGTGATCGACTTCCGGCAGATGGGCATAGACCACATTTTCGTGGATGAAAGTCATCAGTTCAAAAACCTTATGTTCAACACCCGCCACAACCGTGTCGCGGGGCTGGGTAACTCAGACGGGAGCCAACGCGCCCTCAACCTCCTTTTCGCCATACGCACCATTCAGGAGCGCAACGGCAGGGATTTGGGGGCCACTTTCCTCAGCGGTACCACTATCAGCAACTCACTTACAGAGCTGTATCTGCTGTTTAAGTATCTGCGTCCGAGAGAACTTGAAAGGCAGGACATCCGCTGTTTCGACGCATGGGCGGCGATTTTTGCAAAAAAGACCACAGACTTCGAGTTCAATGTAACCAATAATATCGTGGCAAAGGACAGATTCAGGTACTTTATCAAGGTGCCGGAATTGGCGGCGTTTTATAATGAAATCACTGACTATCGCACGGCGGAGGATGTGGGAGTTGACCGTCCTGAAAAACGGGAGATACTCCACAACATACCTCCCACTCCACAGCAGGAGGAGTTCATTCAGAAACTGATGGAGTATGCAAAAACTGGTGACGCAACTCTGTTGGGACGCGGTGCGCTGTCGGAGAAAGAGAAGAAAGGAAAGATGCTCATCGCCACGGACTATGCCCGCAAGATGGCTCTTGATATGCGTATGATTGACCCTTCCTATGAGGATCACCCGGATAACAAAGCCTCGCATTGCGCCCGTATGATAGCCGAGTATTACCGCAAATTTGACGCCCAGAAAGGCACACAGTTTGTTTTCAGCGATTTGGGGACATACAAGCCCGGCGAATGGTCAGTTTACAGTGAAATCAAACGTAAACTTATCGAGGACTACGGTATCCCGGCGCATGAAATCCGGTTTATACAGGAGTGCAAGACTGCGAAATCACGGAAAGCCATCATAGAGGCTATGAACGAAGGCTCTGTAAGGGTTTTGTTCGGTTCGACATCCATGTTGGGGACAGGCGTAAACGCCCAGAAAAGGGCTGTCGCGGTCCATGAGCTTGACACGCCGTGGCGTCCCAGCGACTTGGAGCAGCGCGAGGGCCGTGCCATACGCAAGGGCAACGAGGTCGCGAAGCTCTACAACGACAACAAGGTCGATGTGATAATCTATGCAGTGGAGAGGTCGCTGGACTCCTACAAGTTCAATCTTCTTCACTGCAAGCAGACTTTCATATCGCAGTTGAAACGTGGCGCATTAGGTGCGAGAACCATTGATGAAGGCTCTATGGACGAGGATACCGGCATGAACTTCTCGGAGTATATGGCTATTCTTTCAGGGAACACCGACCTGCTTGAAAAGGCCAAACTTGAAAAGCGCATAGGCGCGCTGGAAAGTGAGCGAAAGGCGCACGGCAAGGGAAAGGCTGACAGCGAATATAAGCTGCGTTCCCTGAACGACGACATCGGAAAGAACGAGATCACCATGCGAAAAATGCAGTCGGATTTGGATAAATATCAGGCTGCCGTCAAGCGAGATGATGAAGGTAATCCGTTGCCCGGTCTGACTCTTGATGGTTGCGGGCTCACCGATATTCAGAACATGGGTATCCATCTGCAAGGACTGGCACAGCGTACCAACACCCACGGCGAATCTGTTCGTGTCGGAGAGGTATATGGCTTTCAGATAAGCATTATCTCCGAAAAAACGCTAACCGATGGCATCGAGGCAGTACAGAACCGCTTTGTCGTGGAGGGCGAGTACAAGTACCGTTACAACAACGGATTTATCGCCATGAGCGACACAAAAGCTACCTGTATGAATTTCGTTAATGCTCTGGAGCGTCTTCCCGAAATCATACGCCAGTATGAGGAACGCACCGAGAAAATGCGGAAGGATGTCCCGTTGCTCGAAGCCATCATCGCAAAGCCGTGGGGTAAGGAGGATGAGCTGAAAGCGTTGAAATCCGAACTTGCCGTCCTTGACCGTAAGATCACTGCCGAACTTGCTCCCAAGCATGATGAAAAGGACGGCGAGGAAGTCAAGCGGGATGAAAAATCCCAACAGACTAATGCCATTGATAATCCTTCACATTCGTCAAATTCAAAGGAATCATTGGTCGCTGAACCTCTGGCCAGTTATACCCAATGTGATATGCCTCGACCATCTTCGCTCAATTTTAAAAGGCTTTGAGATGAAAAAACGGACGTTGTTGAAAAATACAACGTCCGTTTTATTTTTAATCCAAAAATAAATTGTAACTTTGTAAGCGAATAGCAATGGCGGTTGGTGACGACCACCGCTTCAACATATTGCATTCGTATTGACTCGTAAAGGAAAACTGCTAATTTTCATTGATAGACGAGGACATACGGAGCAATCGTGTCGTATTTTTACACAAATACGGCACGGTCTGCATACATCCGTCTATCAGCCTTTAGCAGTGGCTCCTTTACGGGCGTATGCAGATTCGTGCTTTTTTTATCATATCGGCAGGGGGTTGCATCACAAAAAATGTAAACTCCTGCCTGTTATATGAAGCCACAAGAAAAAGCCGCCGAAACGAAAGAACGAATATTGACAAGGATATTGCCTCTTTTCCTTGTAAACAACTATGAGGCAATAACCATAGGTCTGATGGAGGATGCGACTTGCATGACAAGGGGAACCATATATCGATACTTTGACAATAAGAAGGCCATCTTCAAGCAGGCACTATTCCGGTATTATGACTCACCGCAAAACGTGCTGTTTGCCATACCTCCGGAGAAACACAATCTGTCTGAGTATTGGAAGCTGAAGATACGACAGCTTGAACGCGCCTACTCTTATATGAGGGAATATGGCATACTTGTCGATATGCTCGCAATATCCCATTACATTGAGATACAGGGAATGCGCATTATCCCATCTTTTAGTGAAATGATAGCATCACACAAACACCGGAATCTCAAATATTGGTCATTGGTGCTCAGGAACACGCCTGACATTTCCTTGAACACTCAAAGAATATCATATTTGAGAGCCGGGCAAATATACCACGGCCTCTTCCTGCAATTATGTTCAAACTACCCTAAGGGGAAGTCAAGTTTGCCACCCATCAAATTCCCGTAATTTGAGCAAATATCAGTTAAGGAGCACAAAGCCCTTGTTGGCAAGGACTGTCTGCGGATTTTAACATATCTGTTCACAGTGTAAAATTTTAAAATATTTACTATATTCATAGTAATAAGACAACTAATGTAGTTAGTTGAACAAATTGAAATCACGATATGTTATAATGCCTGTTGTAATCAAATATCAGTTCAGCATTATAACACACCTATGAACAGATTCAATAATTCAAAAAAAAAAGACCCGATAAATGGATATCTTTTCACTTACCGAGACCGAGTTCTTCCGAAAGCTGACCGACGGAGAGAACGACAATTTAAGCATAGCCTATAAAGATTTTGTGTTACAGGTCAGTAAGTTGTGCAATAATGAACCACATAAAGGCTGCGTAATAAGCGCGTTGCTGTTTGTGGAGGTAGAGATAAGCCACTTACAGACGGCGGCACAACGTCAGGAGGTCAACGATGCACTCGTTTCATTCATCAACAAAGCACTGTGTTTCTTACGTCAGACCCTGACCCACTACAAGGAGATAGATTTTCATACTGTCAACGAAGATAATATGCTTGACAGTCTCGGACTTGACTGGAAGGCCAACAAGACAGACCTTATAGAACTGGGCTACGCCTTCAAGGTAGCCAACTGCTTCGGAACCAAACTCAGCGCGAAAGATATAATCGGCAGGCTCGCCCGTATCTTTAAGGTCGATATGACCGAAAGCTACATCTACAAGAAATACTCGGAAATGAGGGTTAGAGGGCGCAACAGCCGCACATACTTTATGGATACCCTGATTGACGGGCTTAACAGCTTTATGTCAAAACAGGATCAGGAGAACTGACCTCCTCAGACCGATGTCCAGCCACTAATCCATCCAGATAATTAATCATACGCAAATAGTAAACCCCGGCCACTCGTGATGAATGGTCGGGGGGTTGCTTTATCTACTACTACGGCTTCATGTGCAACAGATGGCGGAGATTGGGGTCGGCGGCGATGCGTTCAAGTTCCAGCCTGACAATATCCTTCACATCCTGCTTAACCTTATCATAGTTACGTTGGATTGTGGCTTTCATCTTCAACTTGTCAGGCGTGTCGTCCTTGAAATCGGTAATCAGCGGAATGGGCTGATAGGCGGCAGTCTCCGCCGCCACTTTCTTGGTGTCCACCACAATCTCGGCATGAAAAATCTTCTGGTCGATGCGCTCGTCGAAATTGTCGCTGACGGCACCGACAAACATTCCCTGCGTCAGAGTGGAAATCTTGCTCGCCGGAATAAGAGAATCCATCTGAGTGTTGATCGAGTGGCTCACATCCTGACGGTTGATGCTCATGGACTGCCTTTGCTGGAGAACCTTGCCGAACCTCTCGGATAAGGTCTTTGCAGTCTCGCCGACAACCTGCCCGGAAAAGATATTGCCAACGGTATTCATCACCACCGCTGCCTCCTTGTCGCCGTAATCTCGCTTGAGCTGTGAAAAGTCCTGAAAGCCGAGGCATACGGCAACCTTGTTACTTCGTGCGGTAGCAATAAGATTGTCGAGACCCTTGAAATATATGGTCGGCAGCTCGTCTATGATTACGCCGGACTTCAACATTCCTTTCTTGTTTATCAGTTTGACAATTCTGGAGTTGTATAGACCGAGTGCCGCGCCGTAGATGTTCTGTCTGTCGGGATTGTTGCCGACACAGAGAATCTTCGGCTCTTTCGGATTGTTGATGTCGAGCGTAAAATCATCGCCCGTCATAATCCAGTAGAGCTGCGGGGAAATCATGCGGGAAAGAGGAATCTTTGCCGACGCAATCTGCCCGGCAAGCTGTTCAGCCGCGCCTCCCTGCCAAGCGTCGATAAACGGAGAAAGATAGTTTTCCAGTTCCGTGTATGATGTGAGGATAGGAAATATATCCTCATACCGGCGGCAAAGGAATTCAATGGCATGGGGGAAGGTGCAGTATTTGCCGTTCTCGTATATTTTGAGATACCAGATGATTGCGGCAAACAGCACTATTGGGGATTCTACGAAGAAATCACCCTGTTTCTGTATCCATGTGCGGTTCAGGTTCATCATAATGGTGTATGCCGATTCGTATGCGTCGGCAATATCCGACATGAAATCCGGGTGTATCGGATTGCACCTGTGGGAGTGTTCCGGATCATCGAAATTTATGACGCAGAACGTGGGTGGATTCTTGCCGTAACTGTCGGCATGGTTGAGCATATGGTTATACGCAATCAGCGACAAATCAGGGAATTTGTAGTCATACACATAAAGCCCGAAGCCCTTTTCTATCTGCTGTTTGATGAAATTGTTGACCACCGCGAATGACTTGCCGGAACCGGGAGTGCCGAGGACTATCGAGGCTCTGAAAGGGTTGACCACGTTTATCCAGCCCCTGTTCCACCGTTTTTTATAATAAAAGCGTGTGGGGAGATTTACTGAATATTCATTCTCCATCAGCTTGGTCTCCTGCATGAACGATTCGTTTTCCTCGTTGAAACGGTCGTCCATCATATTGTTCTTCAACAGACGGCTCATCCACACCCCTCCGAGCAGCAGGCACACATATCCCGATATAGTGGTGAATATATAGGTGTAGTACCAGCCGAGAGACACCATCCACCAATCGAGAAAAAACAGCACGGCACCAATGGAGATTATTAGCCATATCTGGCCCCATTTTATTTTTTCGTTCTTGACACCTTTGGTGCCGAAACACGAGAGGGCAAGCAGAATGAGCGTCCACCATTTGGCGTTCCACGGATTGTGGAACATGCTCCCGGCATCGTTAAGACCGCGAAGAACCTTCAAGGTCTGCGGGTGGAACTCCCAGCCCGATACAAGGGGCTGGCAGAACCAGTAAATGTTGGCAACCATCACGGCGATGCTGACGCCACGGAGTAGATCCATGATTTTCGACAACGCCCTGAGGTCATCTTCCTGTTGTGACATAATAAATCTTGTGTTTGGAGTTTGACAAATTATAGTTTGGGCCCACGGCGTTTTTTCTTCCTGCGCCGCTGCATCTCGCGGTAGAAAGCTTCCTCTTGCGGGTCGAATCCGGGTCCGGTCTGGAACAGGTCAAGACCGGGTAGTGTCGGCGCGTCATCATAAGCGGAGGAATTGTTCTGCCGTGTCTGGGATTGAGGCTGACTGAACGGCTGGCTGTGTGAGGTGGCCGAACCGCCGCCTGTCGTGCTTTGCCCGCTGTCTGCGGTACCAGTCTGTGTGTTGCCGGATTGACGGTTGTCCTGCTGTGGCTGCTCCTGCTGAACATCAGGTGCAACGGGCATAACCGAAGGCTTTTCTCCGACGGTGAACCACTTTTCAAGTGAGTTGGCGGAGAACTCTTTGCCCAGACGCGAACCGTTGAGAACCGTCCCTGTATTGTGGTCTATGAATGTCGCGCCGTATATGCGCCCGGTATCGGTATGGCGAAGAATAAGGTCGATGTTTCGCTCTTTGAGATTGGCGATGAAATCGTCCTTGCCGGAAGATTGCGCCAAAGCCTCCGATACAATTTGCTTGGTCGGACGGATGTCGATTTTGTCTTTCGCCCTCTCCATTCTTCCGTCTATCGCCGTGTGGCTGGCAAACTTACCGAGGCGAGACGCCTTGAACGGCGATGCGATAGTCTTGCCGTTGTCGTCAGTGGCGAAATATACCAGACCGTGATATTCCCTGCCGTTGACCCTGCCGTCAGTCTGCTCACACCTGATATTATACAGACCGAGTATGGCGTTATACTCGCCGATGGTCTGGAACTTGTAGCGCATACCGACCATCTTGACCGTGTTGGCAACCTGTCGCTTGATGTCGCCTGACGGATCAATCTTCTTTATGGGCATATCTGGAGTGATTTTCTGACGCTCGGCGGTATGCAGCCCGTATTTCCTCTCCAGCTCCCGTGTTATCTCCTTGCTGCGGTAGAAATTGTTTTTGTCGGAGATACAGGAGCCGTCGGGACGTACCCGGAGTGCCACGATATGTATGTGGTGGCGGTCGATGTCCTCGTGTTTCACTATTATGTACGGCATCTCGGCAAACCCCATCTTTTCCATATACTCGTGGGCGAGTTGCGTGTACTGCATCTCGCTCAGACGGTCGTCGGGATGGGGGTTGAGGGAAATGTGCATCATAGTTTTCTCGGCTCTGGTATGCTGTGGCATCCACCGTTTGAAATCCTCGAAAGCCCGGTGTATGTCTATGTTGCCGGAACCGTCATTATAGATTTTGTTGGTGTCGAGGACACGGCCCTTCTCCTTGTTTATCTTCTCGGCATTATAGGACAAAGCCCCGTAAATGGACTTTCCTAAAGAGATTTTTGCAACCATCGGGCATCGAACTCTTTGGCGAGTGCGACAATCTCGCGGTTTGTTTTCACCAAGTCAATGGTAACCTGTTCCAATCGGTAGAGTGCGCTCATAGCTTGTTTTTCGGTGAAGTTCTCCCGTAATGTCCTTACAAGAGTGTCGTAATCCACCACCAATGTGCGGTAGTGGGAATTGAGAGAGGATAGTTTGTCAATGAAAATCCGTGTATTTTCATCGACCACAAAAACCTTGAAAGGCTTTCCGAGTAGAACACTTTTTATGAAAGCCGCCTTGTTGACGGCTCCCGATTTCTCGAACAGGGACAGAAATACCGTGTTCTCCGCCGCATCGAATCTCACGACGTAGCGATAGACAGACGGATTTATTTTGTGAGGCCGTCCGCCCTGATTAAAGTTCTGTTTCATTTTTGGATAAAATTTAGTGGGTGATGTGAGATTGCCAACCGCAGGTTTCATCGGGGTATTTCGACTTTGGAGAAATACCGGCTCCATGCAATGGCAAGGGTTTCGAGGCACAATCTTGGTTACAAGTGCCTCGGAACATACCTTGCCATGCACGTTTGTGCATCCAAACTGATAATGAGAATATTGTAATCGGAACCCGCTTTGAATGTTGTACGAAAGTTGTACGCAATAGTGGGCGATTCATAATATCGGTGCCGATTCATACCGATATTATAATGGTGCGCAGTCCTTGAAACGGCGGTCAATGAGAGAACAACCGCGTGTGTCGGCTCCCGCAGATATAACAATCGGGTACGGTCGTTGAGTTTTCAATGAGAAAAAAGTGGGGAAATGTTGGGCAACTTTGCAGAAAGGTCGGGAAGTGCCTGACAATCAGAAATCTTTTCAGACACAGCCATCGTTCTACTTGCACAGAGGCTCAAATGCCGGAGGCGACAACGCCGAGACATTCGGGCGTTCAGACAAATGACCGTTCAAAGGTTCTATCAAATGTTTGTAGGTGTGTACGAACCTTTGTTTGCTTGTTTGTTTGAGCAATCAATCAAATGTTTGTTTGAATATCCGTTCTAACGCTCATTTGAACAATCAATCGAACAATCAATCAAATGTCCGTTTGAGCATATGTTCTAACGCTTGTTTGAGCAATCAATCAAACAATCAATAAAATGTTCATTTGAGCATACGTTCTAACAAACATTCTAATGCCCCGTCTGTAAACAAGCCGATTCACTGAAACGGGGCAGCCTGACCCGGACATGGTTATCAAGCCGGGCAGAAAATGGTGGCGACACCATATCAATTCAATTCCCAATTTAATCCCATCCAATTATGAGCGACACAATCTATGTCGCCTTCGCTACCCAAAAGGGTGGCGCGGGCAAGTCCACCCTGACCGCTCTTGTGGCGAGTTATCTCCGCTACGTCGAAGGGGTGGAAGTCGCGGTCATAGACTGCGACAACACACAGCACTCGATGAATGTCTATCGGGAACATGACCTGCTGGTGACCAACGAGAATCCCCGTCTCAAGCGCATCATGCACAAGTTCTACCTTACCCACAAAATCAAGCCATATCAAATTCTTATGACCTCGCCGGGCGACGCGGTGAAAGTGGCAGAGGATTTTGTAAAGGCGGGGAACAATCCAAAAGTGATATTCTTCGACATCACGGGAACCATAAACAACCGTGATATTGTAAACCTCATCGCCAAGATGCACTACATCTTCGTGCCGATAACGACCGAGACCGGGGAAATGGCAAGTTCAATATCATTCGCCAACAATGTCTATAACCGGATGATCACAACCGGCCAGTCAAGCATCCGGGAGATGCGCCTTGTCTGGAACAAGGTCAACTCACGCGACAAGCCCCGCCTGTGCGAGATAATTGACAACTATATGGAGAAACTCGGACTAAGCTCCCTTGACACCGTTCTTGTAAAAAGCAACAAGTTTGAGAAGGACGGTACGGAGACAGGCAACGGGGCGATATTCCGCTCCACGATGCTCCCTCCCGACAAGCGTCTTATGAAAGGTTCCAACCTTGAAGAGCTGGTGAAGGAAATCCGTGCCATAATTAAGGTTTAGGCGTATGGCAAAGAAAAAGGACGATGGTTTTGACGCCGACGGCTTCATCGAATCTGTAAGGGCTTCGTCCGTGCCGACATATCACACCGCTGCGGACAGTCAGGCTCCAAATGCACCTCCTATAAAGGAGGACATAAGCACAAGTCCCGAAACGTATGATGATTACGATTCAAAACGGGAGGCAAGATATTCTGAACTCAACATGACCGCCGATGAGATTGACTTCATCAAGAAATTCATCGCCGACGGCAGATTCCGCAGGGTATCGCGCAACGGCAGGCAGGTTTTCATCAGGGAGCGGCACCTCTCCATGATTCTCGGCATACTCGGTATGCTGG
Source organism: uncultured Porphyromonadaceae bacterium (assembly GCA_947177635.1). Taxonomy (GTDB): domain Bacteria; phylum Bacteroidota; class Bacteroidia; order Bacteroidales; family Muribaculaceae; genus UBA7173. The sequence continues at coordinate 44,280 of CAMWVQ010000017.1, forward strand.
ACGAGGAAGCCAATATCTCTACCTATATAGATAAGGTGCTTACAGAACATTTCAGGAAATATTATCTTATCATTCAGGGCATATCCAAGAAATGCCCCTCAAAAATCCTATAACAAATGGTACATACAAAATTCTGTGACCTCCGTACCTGCAACAAGATGAAGGGTGCGGAACCGACCATAACCCCGGACAACAAGAAAGTCAGGGCATATTCGGACAACTATCTGGCTCCGTCGAATGTCGGGGCGCGCAAGGGGATATTCGTTCCCCGTGAGCTGGTAAACAAACTCTCCAAACTGGTATCCCTTTACGATGTCGAGGGTCTGACAATCGGTGCCTATGTTACCAACATCCTTGTCAGACACCTTGTGGAAAACCGGGATGTAATCAACGAACTGTCCTCGCTGGGCGAGAAAACCGTGGAGCTATGACAGGCACATCACTTTTTCTGCTCGGTGTGGTGGCTCTCTCAAACATCGGCTTTCTGGCTTACCTACTGCTTGACCGCAACAGGAAGATGCGGCCTCCGGCTGACAAACCGCCTGAAAAAGCTCCCGCAGAGGAACCGCCCCCTCCTGCGCCTGATACACTGGCACCACGGTCGCTGGTCGGCAAAAGCAAGTTCAATATAGACGATGAGCTTGAATCGCGCATAGACCGTCTGGTTGACAACGCTTTTGACCGCAACATACGCCGTATAAAACTGACAATGCTGGGCGATGTGCATCTGAACGATGTTGAGTTTGGCGATGAAAGCTCGGCAACGACTACCGCCCCAACCGGGAATGAGATTCAGAATGACAATACTCCGATGCCGGAACAGTCCGTGAAAAATGCACGCATGACACCGGAACAGGAAATATCGGCGTTTGAAGATGTCCGCATCGAGGATGTGGAGCCGGATACCGTTTCGGCTCCGTCAGCCACAGGGGCGACGATGGAGGATATTGAGGAATCCATCAGTACCGCCGTCAATCCCG
>CAMWVQ010000018.1 GCA_947177635.1 uncultured Porphyromonadaceae bacterium
GGGTGGGGGATTGGCCGGGGTCAGCCGCCAAGCCCGAGTTTCGAGCGTAATGTGTCGGTGAAGGTGTGGCCCGGGAGGGTCACTACGTTAAGGGGGAAGGGGGCCTTGCGGAACACCAGCCGGGAGCCGGCCGGGAGCGACAGGGTCTTGCCGTCGAGGGTGAGTCGGAACGACTGGGCGCGCAGGGTGACGGTGGCCGACAGCACGGAGGAGTCGTTGACCACCAGGGGGCGCACGGCCAGGGAGTGGGCGGCGATGGGGGAAATCACCCATCCGGCCACCGAGGGGTCGAGTATCGGGCCGCCGACCGAGAGGTTGTAGGCGGTTGAGCCGGTGGGGGTTGCGATAATCAGGCCGTCACCCTTGTAGGTCAGTGAGTGGTGGCCGTTTATCTCGGTGTCGACGGTGACCATCGAGGCGTTCTCCCCCCGGGTGATGGCGGCCTCGTTGAGGGCCAGGAATGTCCCGGCCGGGGTCTCGGCCTGGAGTAGGGAGCGGCGCTCGGTGGCGTAGTCCCCTCCGAGGAGGTGGTCGGTGATTTCCTGCGGCCGGTCAAACGAGAATGCGGCCAGGAAGCCGAGGTGGCCGGTGTTGATTCCGGCCACGGGTGTGGCCGAGTCGCCCACCCAGGCGGCTGTCTTGAGGAAGGCCCCGTCGCCGCCGATGGCGACGGCGAGGTCGGCCAGGGGCTGCTCCGACAGGCGTATGTGGTGGATTCCGAGGGCGAACCTCGTGCCGATTTTGCCGACCAGGTAGTCGAGGAACCGGTCTGACATCACAATCTTGTGGTCGCGCTGCATCAGGCCGCATACCAGCCGCTCGATGTCGGCCAGGTGGTTCTCCTGATGTCGGTTTCCGTTGATGGCTACTATCATATGGCGGTCACATCTCAAGGTAATGGATAAGCTCGTTGGCCCTTTCCTGTGCCCGGCGGCGCATCGCCGAGTCGGGCGCGGAGCCGACGAAGAATGGGTCGTAGCCGTATCGGCGCAGCGAACGGGCTACCCCCGAGGCGTCGCGCACGTTGACCCTCAGGGCTATCACGGGAAGCCCCGAGTCGTCGCGCATCCCGGTGACCGACAGCCCGAGCAGCTGGGCGTCGCAGTCTTCCACCGCGCGGGCGATGGATGACGCCGAGTAGTCTGCGGGGGAACACGACAGCAGCAGCTCGCTCGCCTCGGAGGGGAGGGGAGGAGTCAGTGTCTCGGCCTTCTCCCGTTGGGAGAGGCTCCCGGCGATGTATTTCTGGAGTTTGTCGTTGTCCATCTTTTCCCCAATCTTTTTTGCGGGTTAGAAATATTCTTTTTAATTTTGTGGCTTGGATAGCCCCAGAATGATTTCCGGGGCAAAGATAGGAAAAAATCCTTGATTCCTTACCTACTTTATATTATTATAACATTCTTTCAGCGATAATGGTTACGAACCTGAGCGTCAATATAAACAAGGTGGCAACCCTGCGCAACGCCCGTGGGGAGAATGCCCCCGACGTGCAGCAGGTGGCGGTCGACTGCGAGTCATTCGGAGCCGACGGCATCACGGTGCATCCCCGTCCCGACGAGCGTCATATCCGCCGCGACGATGTCATCCGCCTTCGCCCCCTGGTGAAGACTGAGTTCAACATCGAGGGCTATCCGACGGAGGAGTTCATGGACCTTGTTTTGAAAATCAAACCCGAGCAGGTCACACTGGTGCCTGACGCCCCCGGCGCGCTGACCTCGTCGGCCGGATGGGACGTCGCCGCCCACGCCGACTTCCTCACCGCCATAGTCGACCGTCTGCGCGAGGCCGGAATCCGCTCCTCGATTTTCGTGGACACCAATCCCGAGAACATCCGTCTGGCCGCCAAGGCCGGGGCCGACCGTGTGGAGCTTTACACCAAGCCCTACGCCGACCTCTATCCCGCCGACCCGGAAAAGGCTGTCGCCCCTTATGTGGAGGCTTCACGCGCCGCCCACAAGGTGGGGCTGGGGGTCAACGCCGGCCATGACCTGAGCCTTGAGAACCTCGCCTGGTTCCACAAGCATGTCCCCTACCTCAACGAGGTCTCCATCGGCCACGCCCTCATCTGCGACGCCCTCTACTTAGGGCTCCCAGAGACAATCAGGCGATACAAGGAGGCCCTCAAATCCTGACACAGAAACTTTAACGACTTTAAGATTATGATACTTGCCGACGCCGCCCTCACCGGGGCCCCGCAGACCGCCGCCGCAGCCGCCGAGGCCGCTTCAAATGTGGCCGAGCTTTCCTTATGGGACCTCTGTCTCCAAGGGGGGCCTCTGATGATACCCCTGGCCCTGCTGTCTCTGATATGCGTGTATGTCTTCATCGAGCGTCTCATCGTCATCTCCAAGGCCAACCGTCTTGACGACTCCTTCATGAAGCGCATCCGCGACTACATCCACGAGGGTGAGGTCGAGAGCGCATACAACCTCTGCCGCAAGACCGACACCCCCTATGGCCGTCTCATCGAGAAGGGCATCAGCCGCATCGGCCGCCCGGTCAACGACATCATGTCGGCCATCGAGAACACCGGCAACATCGAGGTGGCGAACCTCTCAAAGGGGCTTCCCTGGCTGGCCACCACCGCCTCCGGCGCGCCGATGCTCGGTTTCCTCGGCACGGTAATCGGTATGGTGGAGGCGTTCTACTCCATCGCCTCGCAGGGCAACTCGGCCAACATCTCGACATTCTCCGACGGTATCTACACCGCCCTGGTCACCACCGTGGCCGGTCTGGTTGTCGGCGTGGCCGCCCTCTTCGCCTACAACTACCTCGTGGCGCGCGTCAACGCCGTCATGAACCGCATGGAGGCCAAGACTATGGAGTTCATGGACCTGCTCAACGAGCCTGCCCGCTGATTGGTGGAGCTTGCCGACAGCTTCCACAGTCAGTAACCATTAACCGTTTCAGCCATGCTAAAACGTCAGAACAACCTGATGGCGGCATTCTCGATGGCGTCGATGACCGACGTCATCTTCCTGCTGCTCATATTCTTCATGGTGACCTCCACCTTCGTCTTCCCCACCGGCCTGGAGGTCAACCTCCCCCAGGGGACGGAGCAGAGCCCCATCAAGCCTGTCACCCGGGTCTACATCGACGCCAACGACTCGATTTTCGCCTCGACAGCCGAGGAGAAGCCCCAGCCGGTGACCCTCTCAACCCTCCCGGTGTTCCTCAAGATGGCCAACGAGCAGGACTCAACCGGCTTCGTGGCCCTCTATGCCGACGAGACCGTCAGGTATGGACGCATCGTGGAGGTGCTGTCAATCGGCGCCGAGCATAACCTCAAGATGGTGCTTGCGACCCAGCCAGTGAGCAATCCGCGCGCCCACACCGCAACCACCGGCGACGCCGCTGCGGGAGCGGAAATGACCGAAACCTTACCAGCCGCAGACAATGTACAGTAACCGGAACAACGACCGCCGAGCCGACCGTTCCTCCAAGGCATGGGCCATCGGAGGCACGTTGCTGTTCCACGCCCTGCTGTTGCTGTGGCTCCTCTTCTGTTTCCTCGAATATCCCCCCGCCGGGGTCAAGGTCTGGCCCCCCGAGCCGGATAAAGAGATCGTGTTCAACGAGGTGGAAGACCTGTATGCCTCAGGGGAATTCGTCAGGGTAGGCGACACCTACGATGAGGTTGTCAACGACGCCCCCGCCCCCTCCCCGGCCGACCAGCCGGAGCCAACCCAGAACGCTCCCGACCTGCGCGATGCCGGCCACAAGGCCGACCCATCGAAGGTTGTCAGCTCTGAGAAACCATCCCCGATGAAGGTCGACAACAAGCCCAAAGGTCCCACCAAGGAGGAACTGGAGGCTGAAAAAGCCCGCCAGGAAGCCCAGCGTCGTCAGGAGGCCAAGAAGACCGCCGAGGACGCCACCCGCAAGGCGTTCGGAGGCAAGGGGAAAGGACAGAGCGGCCAGGCCGACGGCAACGCCTCAAGCGGGGCCGTTTCCGGCACCCCCGGCAATGGAGTGAAAGGGCGTACCCTTGAGCATTGGGACAAGGTCTCCTCCACAAAAATCGGCGAGATAGCCATCCGCGTGAAGGTCGACTCGCAAGGCAAAGTCGTCTCCGCCACCTATGACCCCTCCCGCTCAAACGGGGCAGTGGCCGGTGACACAAGGATGCGTGAGCGTTGCCGCCAGAAATCCCTCGAATGCCGCTTCTCGGTCAAAGAGGGAGCCCCCACCGCCTCAGGCACCATCATCTGGCATTTCAAGTAACAGAGAAAGCCCCAATCTTCCCAATTTCCCCAGCCCAATTTTCCCAAAACTCCCAAGACTCCCATAACTCCCATCGCTGATAGCTGGGAATTATGGGAGTCTTGGGAGTTTTGGGAATTATGGGAATTATGGGAATTATGGGAATTATGGGAGTCTTGGGAGTCTTGGGATTTTTGGGAGGTATCAGTTGGTTTTGGCGACCTTGCGGTTGCCTACAATGTAGAGGCCGGCGGCCAGCGGCTCAAGGGCTTCATCGCGGGAGACACCCTGGCGCAGCAGCTGGCCGGTCATGGAGTAGACGTTGACCGGGCCGTCATTGTCGGCGGCGGGATCGGCGGCAATACCCTCTATGCCGCTTGACGCGGAGGGGTCGAGGTTCCAGGCGCGCAGCGACTTGACGACGGTGGCCCCGTTGTTGGAGAATGCCTCTATGCCGTCGGCATCGCTGTCGGTGGGGAACACACGGATAGATGACGCCCACTTGTCGTTGATGAAGATGTCAAGAATCGAGTGGTCGATGAAGAGGTTGATTTTGATGTCTGAACCACGGCGCAGGTACTCGGGGAGGGTGAGCGTGTACACACCGTTGTAGACACCGCCGTCATTGACCAGACGGGCCAGGCGCGAGAAGTCGACGGTCAGCGAGCTCGACGCGTAGTTGTAGGTGATAGTGGCCTCGGCCGAACTGTTCTTGAAAATCTTGAAACCGAAAGGATAGTTGCCGATGGTGAAGGTGGCCTCGATTTCGACGGCGCGGCCCGAGACGGGATTCAGGGAGATGGAGCCTTCGAGGTCGAATGACGTCCGCTCGAAACCATTGCCTGACCTCATTCCGGTCAGCCCCGAATAAGGCTTCTGGATGAGTTCGCCGTTGTCGTTGAGGCTCCACTCGCGGGGGAGGGAGTAGCAGTGGGCCCATCCGAGATTCCAGTTGTCCTGGGATGACAGTTTGTCGGGGACGATGCCCAGGGCGATGGTCTTCCCGTCGTGGTTGTAGATGGTGGGGGAGAGCAGCCCGAAGCCGTCGCGGGAATTCAGTTCGACATTCTTTCCGGCGGGGAAATTGGAAGCCGGGGCGAAAGTGCCGTCGGCATTGATGGTTCCCGTCCAGTAGATGGTCCTCACTCCGGTGGAGGTGTTGAGCGGAGTAGCGGTGAAGAGCCATTTCCCGTCAGCCATGGGGGTGATGTTGGGCATCTCCCAGAAGACTCCGTCAGAAGAGGCGTTAGTGCCGGTGAAGAAGAGTGAGCCGTCATTGCTCCAGGTGGAGGAGGAGGGGTTGTAGCGGTGGAGAGTGGTGGTTCCGACCCCGTTTCTGGAGCTTCCTACTATAATATATGCGTTGTCTCCGTTGCGGAAGAAATAAGGGTCGCGGAAGTCGTCGCTCAGGCCGTCAGGACGCCCGTTGATTATCGGGTTGTTGCCCCATTTCGTCCAGTCGAGCAGCGACGCGTCGTCGGGGGAAGCCCCTGCGATTGTGGCGCGGCCATAGTCGACAGCCGTGTAGAGGATGTTGGGCTTCCCGCCGGTTATCTCCCGGTCGGTGAAGACACATCCGCTCCAGCACCCCTTGATGTCGTAGGCCGCTCCCGGGGCGATTGCGATTTTCTCCTCACGCCAGTCGTAGAGGTTCTCCGATGAGATATGCCCCCAGTGGAGGCGCGCCATATAGGGGCCGTCGGCGTTTTTCTGGAAGAATAGATGGTAGCGGCCGTCGGCCCACACCATTCCGTGGCACTCGTTTGTCCACGCCGCGGCGGGCATGCCGTGGAAACGGGGACGCAGGATGTCGCCGGCGAACCGTGACGCGGGGATGTCGAGGTCGGCGGGATTCTCCGCCTTCCATGACTTTATGGTCTCGGCTCCGATGGCCTCGTTCCAGATGCGGATGTCGTCGATCAGACCGTTGTAAGAGGTCAGCAGGAACGGCCCGGAGTAATTCTCCTGCTTGCCTCGGCCCAGCGTGAAGTTGCCGCCGGGGAAAGAGATGGAGCCTGAGCAACGTGTGGAGCCGACCGCCTCACCGTTGTTGTAGACGGTCACCGAACGGGAGTCGCAGTCGACGACAGCCACGAGGTTGTTCCACTGATAGGTGGGTAGCGGAGTGGAGATGTTCACCTCCACGGGCCATCCGCCGATGTAGGTCTTGAAAGACCATTTCCCGTCGAAGCCGATGAAGAAACCGAATCCGGTCTTGGAGTCATCGTTGAGACAGCTCGCGATGGCGGTCTTCTCCGGGGTGTTCTCGTCGATTTTGATTATGGGATATGAAGGCACCGCCGCCCACAGCGAGAATGTCATCTGCTTCGAGCCCTCGGGGAGGATGTTGTTGAGGCGGGCGTCAACCCATGAGGTGTATCCGTCGAACCGGAGGGCCTGTCCGACCGCTCCGGCGACATTCTCGGGGGTGAAGTGGCCCTGGACGGCGAAACGGTTGCCGCTGACCGCTTCCTGAATCTGCCCCGAGCGCACATCCATCGGGAAGTGGGCCACGAGTTCTCCCCGGCTTTCTGAGGCGGTCACGGCCACAGCTCCGGCAGCAAGTAAGAATCTTAGTTTTTTCATTGGAAAGGAAAAACGGGTTATGTTGTTATTGTTATTGTTATTGTTGTCTTATGGTGGAATCAGAGAGGAATCAGCGCAGTAGCAGTTTGGCGGCGGTCTGTCCGGCGCGCGCTATCACGACCCCAGATGCCCGCAGGTGTATAACCCCCTCGGGACGGTCGAGAATACGCCTGTCAAGCACACGGCCGTCGGCCGAGACCACTGTGAACATCGTCCCGGGAGTGACTCCGCTGTAACCGATTCCGTCATTGTCAACGGGGAAAATGCGGGGTTTGTTGTCCTCATCCGGCATGTCGACGCCGCTCACGGTAGGATTGCGGTCTTTCGACATCAGGTAGGCCATGGAATTGGCGTTTAGGCGCTCCACGTTCGCGGCGTAAGTGTTTCCGCCGAACCTCGGGGATAGCTCGCAGGCGGCGATGCCGTTGGCGATTATAATCCCCGACGGGGAGTAGGCGCGGGTAACTCCGCCGTCAGGGGCGAACTCCACGATGCCAGCCACGGCGTGGTCGACGACGTGACCCCAGGTGCCGAGTACGACGGCGTTGTTATCCCGCTCGAACCTCTCGACGGTGTTTGCCCCGTCGGCCGAATAGGTGTAGGCGTTGAGGTCCCAGACGCAGTTGTGGTCTTCGCGCCACATTGGCGAGCCGTCGCCGGTTCCCTCCATCGGGAATGTCTCCCATTCAAAAGCAGGGGAGGTCATCAGTCCGTCATAAATCCCGTGGCCTCTCCGGTCGTAATATTCACCGGGGCGGTCGTTTCTGAAGGCCCATCCGATCTGGGCGTTCACCGTCCAGACGTCTGTGCCGTTGCCTCCCGCGCCGTCTGAGTAGATTCCCGGGGCGAAACGTGGGTCAACACGGCCGATGGCGGTCACAAGCTGTGTGGCATGCTTTGTCAGCAGCAGGTTTCCTCCCTGGAGGTGGAATGCACGGATGGCGTCAGTGACCTCCGGGGCAGTAATCGCGGAGGGGAGGTTGCCGGCTCCTGAGCCGACACGGTCGATATGGATCCATAGAGTCCCGAACTTGTCGGCCGAGAGTCTCGAGGGAGCTTCCGCAGGGGTCAGCACCGACCCTTCGGGATACAATCTGCCGAACAGCTCCAACGCCGCCTGCTCCTGCGGGCTTAGCGCGGCCGGGTTGTTGTCGGCGATGAGTATTGCGGCGCGGCCTGTCAGGTCAGGCGCGGGAAGATGGGCCCCGGAGGGGGATACGGTCCGGTTGCTGTCGAGTGTCCATCCGTCGAGGGATTTCACGCGGGTGTTGCCGTCGGCGAACGCCTCGACGTCGATGCCGTCGAGGTCGTGGGGGAAGACCCTGACCGACGCCGCGTAACGGTCGTTGACGAAGAGGTCGATTATTGACCTGTCGATGAAAAGGTCGACAGTGACCTCTTTCCCGGGGGCTATGTCGTCAGGGAGCGACGCGCGGTAGATGCCTCCGTAAGGGTATCCGTCATTGACGATTCGGGGAAGGTGGGTGAGGTCGACGGTCACGGTGTGCTGCGTCGGGTCGACACAGACAGCGGCGTGGGAATGGTCGGGATTGGCCGGGTTCTTGAAGAAACGGATTCCGGCGGGCGCGTCGCCGCAAGTCCAGACCATCCGAATCTCGGCGTCGCGCCCCCTGACATCGCCGAGGGAGACCGTGCCGTTGAGGTTGAAGTCGTTTTTATGGAAATCGCGCGCGGTGCGCATTCCGGCAAGCTCGGCGGCCGGTTTCTGCCAGAGGTTCCCGTCCCGGTCGAGAGTCAGCTCGCGGGGAAGGGAGTAGCAGTGGGCCCATCCGTTTGCCTTGTTGTCGGCGCTGCCGAGTTTGTCAGCCACGATGCCGAGGGCTATCACGCGCCCGTCGACGTTCGTTACCGATGGGGAAAGCAGACCGAAGCCGTCGCGCCCGAATAGGTCGACCGGCCTGGGGGAGGAGGACGCTGCGTCACAGACGAACCGCCCCTCGGAGGAAATCGCCCCCGTTCGGTAGACCGCCTTCACCCCCTCCGAGGTGGCCAGGGGGGTGTAGATGAATAGCCACCTGCCGTCGGGCATGCGCGTCACCGAGGGCATCTCGATGAAGGTGCCGTCGGTGGCGACATCCGAGGCGTGGTAGAAGAGGTCACCGGCATATCGCGTCCAGCCGCCGTTTTCCCGGCGGTGGAGGGTGACCGCTCCACGCCCCTCTTTCTGCGAGCCGACTATGATGTAAGGTTTTTCCCCGTCACGGAAGAAATAGGGGTCGCGGAAATCATCGCTGAGGCCGTCGGGTCGCCCGTCAATCAGAGGCGCGCGGTTTTTCTCCCATACCAGCAGGGAGTTGTCGCCGGAGGCGGGGGTGGCGCCGAGGATTCTCGCGCGCTCGAAGTCGACACCGGTGTAGAGTATCGCCGGCTTGCCGCCGGTTAGCTCCCCGTCGGAGTAGACACAACCCGACCAGCACCCTTTCATGTCGGAATGGAACCGTTCGCCGTCGACGTAAGGGTCGCCGGGGGCCAGGGCTATACGCTCCTCCTGCCAGTCATAAAGATTCTCAGAGGAGAGGTGGCCCCAATGGAGGCGTGCCATATAAGGGCCGGCGGCGTTTTTCTGGAAGAAGAGGTGGTATCGGCCATCGGCGTGGATAAGGCCGTGGGTCTCGTTGGTCCATCCCCCGGTGGGGCATCCATGGAAACGCGGATGCCACCTGTCATCGGCGTAGCGGCTCTCGGGGACAGACAGCAGCGGGGCCGAGTCGGCCCTCCATCCTGCCATGTCAGAGGGCTGCAGGGCCTCGTCGTAAATCGTCAGCTCATCGAGAAGGCCACCGAAAGCGGTGGTGCGGAAAGCGTCGACTCCAGAGCCGAACCAAACCTCCCAGCCGTCCTGGGCAACGTGGAGGGGGGAGTCCCCGACGGATATGTCGCCCCCCAGGCAGTCGGTCTCCGCCGCAAGTTCGCCGTTGTTGTAGAACCGCAGCTTGCGGCTGTCGGCATCGACCACCGCCGTCAGGCAGTTCCAGCGGTAGCGTGGCAGCGGGGCGGCCACATTGACAATCGCCTTCTCACCGCCGACATATACCTGGAAACTGTATTGCCCGTCGAAGCCGATGAAGTAGCCGAATCCGGAGCGGGCATTGTCGTCGAGGCAGTTGATGATGCATGTCTGGCCGCCGGGATTCGGGGCGTCGACCTTGACCACCGGATATGACTGGACGGCAACCCACAGGCTGACGGTCATCTTGCGGTTCACGGGGAGGTGTCTGACCCTGGCGCCGACATATGATGTGTAGCCGTCGAGCAGGAGCGCGCGTCCTCTGACGCCTGGCGCGCTTTCGGCCCCGAAGTTGCCCAGCACGTCGAAACGGTCTGAGCTTACGGTCTCTGAGATTCGTCCCGAGTCGTCGGGGTCGAAAGGGAAGTGTGCGACAATGGCCGCCGGGGCCTTTGGCCCCGACAGCCATAGAGTCGCCATCAGCATTGTTGTTTTGAGCGGATTATGGTTCATCCGATGGTATTCGTTGTTAAGGTAAGTAACTGGTCGAAATTATTTTAATGTTTGTTCGAGTAAAAATTTTAGAAGATTTTCTCGAAAAAACATTGAAATAAGATGACCGGTTAGTATAAAATAATTTTGAACAGTTACTTATGTTGGAAATAACGGTATGTATGCGGGGGGGAGCCGGTGACTCCCCCCGGCGAATCAGCGGATGGTCAGGCGGGCGACTGAAGAGCCGGCGCGGACAATCACGATTCCGGTGGCGTCAATCGCAGCCGAGCCATCCCCGAGAATCTCCCGCGAGGCAATCAGCCTGCCGTCGAGGGTGTAGACCTCAAGGGTGACGGGGCGGGTGAATCCAGACCATACGATACCCCCGGCAGTGGCTTTGACAGAGCCTTCGCCGCCGTCAGCCACCTCGCTTACGGCCGAGATGTTGCGGGTGTGCCAGGGTGAGAGGTAATCGATGATGTTGGCGGTTAGGTTGTTGGCATTGCCGATATACTCGTTGTCGCCATCCTCCTGGTGGAGCTGCACGCAGCCCATGCCGTTGGCGATGATGGTGCCTCGGGGAGCCTTGTTTTTGTTGAGCTCGTCGAGGTCGGAATTGTCGTCGGAGAAGGCGGAGATGTCAGCCGAGGGGTGGAATTCAACGATTCCTGCTGCCTGGTGGTTCCAGTCCTGTCCCCATGTGCCGAGCACGGTCGCGTTGGCGTCCTTCTCGAAGCGGGCCACACCGTCGGGGCCGTCTGAGACGAACTTGAAGTCGGTGACGGTCACCAGGTAACGGAGGCAGTTGAAGGTCAGCAGTTCGAGATTGTGGTGGAAGGCGTTGCCCCCCTCGCGGGGCGCCCATTCGCAGGTGGCCAGGCCGTTGGCGATTATACGGCCACGGTATTGGATCGTTGGGCGGAACTCGACGATTCCGGCCGCGGCGTCATCGGTGACGTGGCCCCATGTGCCGAGCACACGGGCGTTGCAGTCTTCCTGAAACCTTACCACCTTGTTGAAGCCTTCTCCGGTGTAAGGGGGGAGGTAGTTGAGGTCCCACATGCAGTTGTGGTCTTCGCGCCACATCTCGGAGCCGTTGCCGGTTCCCTCCATCGGGAATGTGTCGAACTCATTGCCGTTGACCTTGACGGAGGGGATGTTGTCGTAGATGTCGTGGCCCGAACGGTCGAAATAGCAGGCGGGGTCAGAGATGTGCCAGTTCCATCCGACGTGGGGGTTGATCTGCCAGTCGTCGGTGCCTTTCCCTCCTTCACCGCTGCCGAAGATGTTGGGGGCGAAGTCGGCCGTAACGCGGCCGATGGGAACCACGAGCTGGGTGGCCTGCTTGGTGAGCAGCATCTGGCCGCCGTCGCGGGAATAGTTGCGCAGGGCCTCGATGAGTTCAGGGCGTCGGAAAGCTTCAGGCAGGTTTTCCCATCCCTGGGCGATTCCGCAGCGGTCGATGTGAATCCATATGCAGTCGAAATTGTTGGGGTCGATGCGCTCGATGTCGCCGGGGCATATGATTTCGATATTCACCCCCGGACGTATCTGTCTGAAGTATCCGTCGGGATCGAGCAGGAATCTGGCGGCGGCGCGTTCCTGGGGGTTCTCGATACGGTCTGTCTCCGAGAAGGTGTGGACATTGTCATATCCCACATACAGGCCGATGCGGGCGTTGGTGTCGGTCTTCATCGCCAGGCGCCACATGCAGTTGTGGTCCTCACGGTGAATCATGTCGTGGCCCGCGGTACCTTGCATCGGGAACACGGTGTATGGGTTTGCCTCATATATCGGGTCGGGGGTCGCGGCCCAGGCAGTGGAGGGGATTGAGTTAAGGCCGGCATAGATGGGGTGGGAGCGGCGGTCGGCATACTGCCCCTCGGGGTCGTCACCTTTCATAAGGGCCCCGATTTCGGCGTTGACCGACCAGATGTCGGCGTTGAAAGCCCCTTCTCCCGAGGAGAAGACATTCGGGCGGAGGTAGTCGGCCAGGCATCCTATGCCGTCTGAGTAAAGCAGCTCTATGGCGAACTTCGACATGTAGAGGTTTCCGCCGTCCTGGTGGAATTTCCTCACCGCCTCAAGGAAGCGGTCGCTGATGAAGGCCTCGCGGAATTTCTCGACACCCTGGCTTTTGCCGATGCTGTCGATGTTGATCCAGAGGCAGTCGAAGTCGGGATATTTGATTTTGTCGACATCCTTCGGTGTGAGGATGGTGCCGTACTCGGAGAATCGCTCCTTGAACAGGCGTGCGGCGGCGCGTTCCTGGGGAGGGGTGATTGACTCTACATCGTCGGCGGCGATGTACATGGCCATGCTCTGGTATTTCACCTGCGCGACAGAGGGGACTGACGTCCCGAGCCATACGCAGAGCATGAATATAACGGAAAAGAAGTGTCTTGACTTCATAGAGGAAACTAAGGTTAGTGAATCTTTCAGGTCTGGTTTTAGACAGGATTTGGTAAGACCGGCTGGTGACTGGTGTGAAAAAGGAGGAAAGAGGAGGAAAGAGGAGGAAAGAGGGTGTCGCCGGCTCATTCCGGGGCCTGCGACACCCTCAGGTATTAGGGGCGGATGTGTGGCTGATTATCTGATGACTACCTTTGAGGTCTTGTCGCCCTGACGGACAACATAGATGCCGGGGGTGAGGGCGTCGGCGTCGACGGCGATGCCCTGGAGAGTGAAATATTCCTTGGGAGAGTCGGTGTCGGCCATGTCTGAGGTCACGTCGGTGATGGCGGAGCTTTTCGCGGCGAGATAGCTGATGGCGTTGTCGGTCAGCTTCTCGAGGTTGGAGTGGAATGCGTTGACACCTTCGCGGGGCGACCATTCGCAGGCGGCCAGGCCGTTGGCGATGATGGTGCCTTCATTTTCGGCCGCGGGCTTGAACTCCACGATTCCGGCCACGGCGTGGTCCTGGACGTGGCCCCATGTGCCGAGCACTGTGGCGTTGTTCTGGGCCTCGAACTTCTCTACGGTGTTGCGGCCGTCGGCGGTGTAGACGGCGTTGTAGGCGTTGAGGTCCCACATGCAGTTGTGGTCTTCGCGCCACATCTCGGTGCCGTTGCCGGTGCCGAGCATGGCGAAGGTCTCCATCGGGAAGTCGTAGTTTGTCGCGAGGCCGACATAGATGTCGTGGTCGCGGTGGTCATAATACTGCGAGGGGTCGAGGCCTGCGGCGTTGTCTTTTTCATTGATGAACCAATAGCCTATCTGGGCGTTCACCGTCCAGACGTCGGTTCCCTTGCCGCCATCCCCGTCGCCGTAGATGCCGGGGTTGAAAGCGCCGTCGATGCGGTCGATTCGGCTCACGAGCTGTGTGGCCTGCTTTGTCAGGAGCAGGTTGCCGCCGTCGGCCACATACTGCTTCAGGGCCTCGATGGTGGCGGCGTCGGAGAACTCGGCGGGGAGGTTCCCGAGGCCCATGTTGAGACGGTCGATATGAATCCAGATGCAGTCGAGGTTGTCAGCCGAGATCTTTGAGGTCTCGCCGGGGGCGATTACCACACCGTCGGGATTGGCGGTGGTGAAATGCCTGGCGGCGGCGTATTCCTGGAAGTTGTCGATTGATTCGACGTCGGAGTAACCGATGAGCATGCCCACGCGGGGTGAGGCTGACGCGCCGAGGGCGAGAATGGCGAGAAAGGATGCGAGTAATGATTTTTTCATGTCTAAGTCAGGGATGTTTGTTGGTTTTAGATAGAATAAAAGGTGGAGAAAGGTGTGGCAAGGGCCTGGCCGCAGGGGGGGATGGCCTTTTGGAGCCTTCCCCTCCCTGCGGTCGGGGCCTGTCGTATGCCTTGTTGTCAAGGGATTACTGGAGGTAGTGGAGGATGTTGAGGGTCAGACGCTCGATATTGCCCTGGTAGGGGTTGGGGCCTGAGTTCTGGTTCCATTCGTAGGCTGCCAGACCGTTGGCGACGCAGCGGCCGTGGTTGCCGGCGGCGTAGAACTCCACGAGGCCGGCCACGCAGTGGTCGCGGACATGTCCCCAGGTGGCGAGCACAAGCGAGTTGGTTGTCACCTCGAAGTTCTTTATCACGTCAGGCTGGTTCCCCTTGCCGTAGATGTTGCAGTCCCACATACAGTTGTGGTCTTCACGCTGGCCGGGGCCGATGAGGGGAAGGTTGTCATAGCCGTAGCCGTTGGGGTCTTCGAGTGTGAGGCCGGCATAGATGGCGTGGGCGGTGCGGTCATAGAAACCCTGGTCTGAACCGTCGCGGAAGTCCCATCCGAGGTAGGGGTTGATGACCCATACATCGTCGCCTGTGCCACCGGCTCCGTTTCCGAAGATGGTAGGCTCCATGCCCTCCGGCACGAAACCGAGGGGGAGAGTCAGCTGGGTAGCCATGTTTGACAGGTAGATGGAGCCGCCGTTGGCCGAGTATTCGCGCAGGGCGGCGATTGTGGCGTCGGAAGAAACCTCGGCGGGGAGGTTCTGCCATCCGAAGGGTAGACCCTCGCGGTCGATTTCAATCCAGATCACGGAATAGATGTCAGGGTCGAGCGATGAAATCTGGGCGGGCTGGATGAACTCGGCGTTCTCCTGGGCGGCGAACCATGTGGCGGCGGCGCGCTCGTCATCATCGGGGAGCTCGGCCACTGAGGGGGCGGTCATCAGGTAGGCCATCTTGGAGGCCACGAAAGGCACGCTCGCGATAACCGAGACCCCTTCCGAGACATACTTGTTGTCATATTCGACCTTGACGGTGAAGACAAGCTGCTGGTCCATGGGCTGACCCTTGAGGGTGCAGCTGGTCGCGTCGGGGGGGAGGATTGTAGCGGCCCCGTTGTCACGGCTGACGCGCACGGCGGTGATTCCCTGCTGCGAGGGGAGCTGCCATGTGAGGGTCACGCTACGTCCGGCCACCGAAGCCTGCAGGTCGGAGGCGGTTGCCAGGGCCGGCACCTCGGGATAGCCCTTGGGCTCATAGTCAGAGCAGGAGCTGAGCAGGCCGCAGACAACGACGGTCAGGAGGGCCAGCATATATGATGTTGTTCTTTTCATTTGTTCAGGTGTGGGGAATGACGGTTGAATGATTAGAGGTAGAGGTCACCGGCGTTGTCGACCTGGTTGATGGGGATGGGGAGGTAAATCTCATCCTCGGTCAGGCTGGCGCCCTGGTAATAAGAGTGGATTTTCACCTCGGAGGCATAGTATTCGTTCATTGTCTGGACTACATTGCCCCAGCGCACAAGGTCAAACCAGCGGTGGCCCTCCATGGCAAGCTCGATGCGGCGCTCCATGCGGACGGCGCGGCGGGCGTAATCCTGGTTCCAGCCTGAGGCGGGATATTCATTCACCAGGTAGCTTGCGAGGTTGGGGTTGCAGTCGACCGGGGTGTAGGAGGGGTCGACCGAACGGGCGGCCTTCTTGCGGATTTCGTTGATAAGCTCGCGGGCTTCTCCGAGGTTCTTGTTCTGCTCGATGAGGGCCTCGGCCTTCATCAGCATCACGTCGGCGTAGCGGATGAGGCTCCAGTTGAGCGAGGATGCTCCCCAGGGCACGATGCCGGGGGTGCAGTAGGGCGACTCGGGGGCGGTGTAGGGCTTCTTGCCGGAGTACTGGCCGTAGAGCTCAAGGTTGCGACACCATTTCTCGTTGTACATATGTCCGCGCCAGGGCATGCCGATGCGGCCGAGGGTGAAGTCGAGACGGGGGTCGACGTTGCCGGGGTAGTCGGGGCCGTCGATGTTGTCGTCATTGAAAGAGCCGTCGAGGTAGGGGAGGCCGTTCTCGTCGGTGCGGAAAGCGTTGACGAGGTTCTGCGAGGCCAGGTAGAAGTCGTCGCCGTTGCCGTAGAGGTTACCTTCCGACCATGTGCAGTTGAGACAGTTGTTGAAGTTGAACTGGTCGGGGGAGTTGGCCGAGGAGAACTGGATGGCCATCACAGACTCATACATGTTGTTGTACTCGGGCTTTGACATGTCGAGGAAGTTGGGATACAGTTCATACTGCCCGGAGGAGATGACATATCCGGCGTATTCCTCGGCTTCGGCCCAGGAGGAGGTGAAGAGGGCGACGCGGGCCAGGATGGCGGCGGCAACGTAGCGGTTGAAGCGGCCCACCTGCTCCTGCTTCTCGGGGAGAACCTCATAGGCGGCGCGGAGGTCGGCCTTGATGAATTCCGCGATCTGGTCGCGCGAGTACTGGTCGGCGCGGCATCCCGAGGGGTCTACGACCGTCTCGTCGAAGTAGGGGAACTTCTGGAAGATGCGGAACATGTCGAAGTAATAGTAGGCGCGGAGGGCCTTCATCTCGGCCACGAATGAGCCACGGTTCTCGTCGGAAATCGCCGAGGAGTTGAGGATGGCGCGGATGGCGGTGTTGCATCGCGAGATGGAGTAATAGTTGTTGCGCCACTTGAAGTTGGCGATGTCGTTGTCGCTCTGCACGTTGCCGACTTCGAGCTGGTGCATGTAGCCCTCCATCGTCACACCGTCGCCCCCCTTGAGGGCGTCATCGGCGCGCACGTCGAAGACCCAGTTGTTTATGGGGCCGGCAAAAGACTCGTTGTTGCCGAAATAGTGGCAGAGGAGGGTGGCGTATGCCGAGGTCATCATGTCGACAGCCTCCTCGTCGCCAATCTGGCTGTCGGTGAATGAACCCTGCGGCTTGGTGTCGAGCAGGTCATCGCAGGAAACCGAAGCGAGGGCCAGGGAGGATACGGCAGCCGCGGCCAGGGTGTTCTTTATGATGTTTCTGAAGTTTTTCATTTTTGAGCGGTTTCTGGATTAGAACTGAAGGTTGAGACCGAGGGTGAATGTGCGGGGGCGGGGGTATGCGCCGTTGTCGATGCGCGAGCCGTATTCGCCGGGGAGGATTTCGGGGTCGAGACCGGAATACTTGGTGAGGGTGAACACATTCTCCACCTGTCCGTAGACATCAAGGTTGGTCGCGCCGATCTTCTTGATGATGTTCTTGGGGAGGGAGTATGAGAGCTTGAGGTATTTCATCTTCATGAAGGAGCCGTTTTCGACATAGTAGGTCGAGAAGCGGGCCTCGTTGTTGTCGTCGGTCAGCGAGAGGGCGGGGATGTCGGTGTCGGTGTTGGAGGGAGTCCAGGCGTTGAGGATGCCGACGCCACGGTTGGTGGCGAGGTTGCCGTAGTTCATCGACAGGAGCTGGCGCTTCATATGGTTCTGGATGTCGAAGCCGAAGTCTCCGGCGAAGAACATGTCGAGGGTGAAGGCCTTGTACTTGAACGCCAGGTTGAGACCCAGCGACAGGTCGGGGTTGGGGTCGCCGATGATGCAGCGGTCGTTGTCGTCGATGACGCCGTCGCCGTTGAGGTCGCGGTAGATGAGGCGTCCGGGGGCCGCACCGGCCTGGGTGGCGTGGTTGGCAACCTCTTCGGCGTTCTGGAAGATGCCGTCGCAGACATATCCGTAGTAGACACCCATGGCCTCGCCGGGGATGAGGCGCTGGTCGCCGCCGATGAATTTCTGGCGGGAGTTGAGGGTGACGAGCTCATTCTTGTACTGCGAGATGTTAAGCGAGCCGTTCCAGGAGAAGTCGCCATACTGGGGAGAGTTGTAGGCCACGGTGACCTCCCAGCCGTTGTTCTTCATGTCGCCGGTGTTGAGCCATACGGCGGCGTTCTCGCCGGCCACGTCGAGGGCCGGGGGGATGGTCAGCATGTCTTTGGTCTTCTTGATGTAGTAGTCGGCGCTGACGTTGATTGCTCCGTTGAGCAGCTGGAAGTCGAGACCGATGTTGTTCTGGTAGGTGGTCTCCCATTTCAGCTCGGGGTTGCCGGTCGAGGCCAGGGTGATGCCCGAAGTGGTCGAGGAGTTGGTGCCGTTGATGTCATACGCGCCGTTTCCGGTGTTGAAGATGTAGGTGGAGTAGGCGGGATAGAGCGAGGGGATGTTGGCGTTACCGTTCTGGCCCCATGAGTAGCGGATCTTGAGGTCGGTGAGGATTTCGTTGTGGGGGAAGAACTCCTCCTGGGTCGGACGCCAGGCAAGCGAGAAGGCGGGGAACACACCTGCGCGGAAGTCTTTGGCGAAACGCGAGTTTGAGTCGCGGCGGATGGTGAAGGAGGCCAGGTAGCGGTCGGCGTAGTTGTAGTCGACCTTCCCGAAGAGTGAGAATACGCTCCACTGGGTCTTGCCGCCTCCGGCCTTCTGGACGCCGGTGCCGGCGCCGACCTGCATGAAGTCCTTGTCCTCGAAGGCGAAGTTCTCGCGTGAGCCGTTGAGGTCTTTGAAGGTGTAGCCGATGGCCTCGGTTCCGAGGAGCACGTTGAGGTGGTGTACGCCGCCGAAGGTCTTGTTGTAGTTGGCGGTGTTGGTCCAGGTCCAGGTGTCACCCTGCCCGTAGACGCTGCCGACGCTGTTGACGTCGCCGGGGTTGACGGTGCGGCCGAGGGTCACGTTGAAATACTGGCTGTGTTCGATGCCGATGTTTGATTTCAGGGTCAGCCCCTCGACAGGTTTCACCTCAAGGTAGGCGTTGCCGAGGATTCTCCAGGAGGAGAGGTCGTTGTCGGCGGCGTTGGCGATGAGCTGGCAGGGGTTGGCGAGGTCGGAGGCGATCAGGCCCAGGGGGCGGGTCCACTCGCCGTTGAGACCCTTGACGGGGAGGGCGGGGTGCTGGCTCATGGCGGTGAAGGGGATGCCTCGGTCACCGGCGACATCGACGCCACGGTTTGTCCAGCGGGCGACCATCAGGTTCTCGCCGACGGTGATGTATTTGTTGAAGTCGTAGCGGGAGTTGATACGGGCCGAGTAGCGCTCGTAGAAGGTGTCCTTGATGTTACCGTTCTGGTTGATGTAGTTCAGCGAGAACATGACCGAACCCTTCTCGGTGTTGTTGGCCACGGAGGCGGTCAGGTTGTTTGTCCAGGCGGTCTGGTAGACCTCATCCTGCCAGTCGGTGTTGGTGGTGGGGAAGTTGGGGTTGCCGTCCACATAGGGCTGGAGCACCGGCACCTCGCCGTTGCCGTAAAGCACATGGGAGGGCTTGATGTTGGAGTTGGCCGAGGCCGCCCAGTAAGCCACGCCCCACTGGTTGGCGTCGAGCATCTTGTGGCGTTTGGCGATGGTCTGGGCCGAGGCAGCGTAGTTGACGTTGATTGTCAGGCGGTCTCCTTTGCCCTGCTTGGTTGTGATGATGACAACACCGTTGGCCGCGCGGCTGCCGTAGATGGAGGCGGAGGCGGCGTCTTTGAGCACCTGCATCGTCTCGATGTCGGAGGGGTTGATGCAGTTGATGTTGTCGGTGGGGACACCGTCGATGATGTAGAGGGGATCGTTGGAGGAGTTGGCCGTCGACATACCGCGCACACGGATGGAACCGGTTCCGCCGGGGGCGGCGTCAGGAACCACATTCACGCCCGGGAGCTTTCCGGCCATCGAGTTCATGATGTTGCCGGAGTTCTCGCTCAGCGGCTCCTTCATGTTCATCACGGCCACGGCTCCGGTGAGGTCGGCCTTTCGCTGGGTGGTGTAGCCGACAACGACGATTTCGTCGAGGGCGGCGGCGTTGTCTTTGAGGGTTATTGTCATCGTGGGTGCGGCCTTCACGGTCTGAGGTTCATATCCGATATATGAGACCTGGAGGTCGGAGCCTTGGGGCACTTTCATCGTGAAGTTGCCGTCGATGTCGGTCGAAGTCCCGGCGTTTGTCGCGATCGAGCGGACAGTGGCCCCGATGAGAGGCTCGTTGTCCGACCCTGAGAGCACGGTACCGCTGACGGTAATCTCTTGTGCTTGCGCGCCGACTACCGCCAGGAGCAGGAACAGCGCATACAGGATTGTTTTTTTCATGTTAAGTTAGATTGGGGTTGATTGATTTTCTGCGCAAAGGTAATATAAAGGTGTGCGCGGGTGATATTACAAAAGTTGCAGCGGCTGTAAAAAATTGCGCAAAGCTGAAAAAATCTGATAAAATGCAGAAAAAATCCCAATCCGGGGGCCGCTCACGCGGCTGCCAGTGTCATAGCGAGAGGCTGTCGCGAAGCTCCGACGGGGTCTCGCCGAAGGCGGTGCGGTAGCATTTGGTGAAGTAGGCGGGCGAAGAGAATCCGACCTCGTAGGCGATTTCGCTGATGGTGCGCGAGGTGGTTGTCAGCAGGTGGCGCGCCTGTTTCAGGCGCAGCTGGCGTATCAGTTCTACGGGGGTGTAGTTGGTGAGCGCCTTTATCTTGCGGTAGAATTGCGAGTGGCCCAGCCCCATCTTCGAGGCGATATGCTCGATGTTGAGCGCGGGGTTGGAAATCTCCTTCTGGAAGATGCTCAGGAAGCGGGCGTAGAACTCATTGTCGGGGTCGGCGTTGCCGGTCTGGGGAAGAGCGGATGCCGTGGCCGGGGTGTCGGCCGCGTCGGTTTTCCCGGAGGGGGTTGGCGTCACGGGAGCGGCTATGGCCGTCCCCTGCCAGAGGTCTTTTATGCGTTTGCGGTTCTGCAGCAGGCTGCGGCATCTGGCCTTGAGCAACTCCCCGCTGAAAGGCTTGGCTATGTAGCCGTCGGCGCCGCTCTCGTAACCCTCAACCTTCTGCTCGTCGAGGGAGCAGGCTGTCAGCATCACCACAGGGATGTGTGACGTGGACACCTCCTCCTTTATCCTGCGGCAGCATTCCAGGCCGTCCATCACCGGCATCATTATGTCGCAGATGATGATGTCAGGCACCAGCCTGGCGGCTTTGGCGAGACCTTCGCGGCCGTCGGCAGCGTTGTGTATCTCATACTCGTCGCCGAGAATGTCGCTGACCAGGCCGCGGATGTCGGCGTTGTCATCGATTACGAGCAGGCGCGGTTTCCCCTCCTCGTGGGCTTCCTCCTCCTCAGGTTCGGGCATAGAGGGCCCTGCGGAGGCTTCGATTCTTGCCAGCTCGGCGTTGATGTCATCCTGGGAGATGAGCTTGGCGGGGAGCTGCGAGACCTCGGAGACATGGGTGACAGGTATGGTGACGGTGAACACCGACCCTTTGCCGACGATGCTCTCGGCGGTGATTGTGCCGTTGTGGAGCTCCACGAACGCCTTGACCAGCGACAGGCCGATGCCGGAGCCGTGGGGGCGCACCTGGTCGACCATGAAGAAACGGTCGAAGATGTTGCCCAGGTCGTCGTCAGAAATGCCGATTCCGGTGTCGGCGACCCGGATTGTCAGGTTTTCTCCGTCGCTGGCGTATGACAGACGGATGGAGCCGTTGTCGGGAGTGTATTTTATTGCGTTGGAAATCAGGTTGAAGAATATGCGTTCCATCTTCTCGGCGTCGACAGCCAGGTGGATGTCGTTTCCGGAGGGGGCGTCGAGAACCAGCTTGATGTCGCGCCTGCGGGCAACCTCCGCGAAGGAGTCGAACCATTCGGCGGCCGCCTTGCTGAAATCGATTTCGGTCAGGTTGAGCGACAGTTTGCCGTTCTCGAACTTCCGGAAATCGAGAATCTGGTTGATGAGCCTGCCGAGGATTTTGGTGTTCTTGTCGGCTATGCGCACGAGGTTCTGCTGGCGCGGGGTGAGGTTGGTGGCTGAAGAGAGCTGCGCGATAGGTTCGGCGATGAGCGTCAGGGGGGTGCGCAGGTCGTGAGACACATTTGTGTAGAACGCCAGTTTCGACTTGATGGCCTCCTGGAGCTGGCAGTTCAGCTCCTTCTGGTTCTCGGCCAGGCGTTTCTGCTCCCGGCTCTGCTCCTCAAGGCGCCGGTTCTGCTCCATCAGGGTCTGCTGGTGGCGCTTGCGCTGCCAATAAGCCCTGAGAATCAGGAAGAGGGAGAAGAACACCAGCACCAGTATCGCTATCAGGGCGTAGAAGAGTGAGGTCTGGGCGGAGTGTTTCGACCAGTAATCGTCGATTCTCGCCTTCAGCTTCTTCATCTTGGCGGTCTCCTGAAGCAGCGACTGGTTCTGGAGCAGCAGGATGTCGGCGTTCGAGAGGTCGACGGCCGATGAGGCCGGGAGGATAATCTCCTTGCTGTATGGCTCCCCTTTCAGGATTGCCAGGGCGGTCTTGATAAGGCGGTGTCCTTCGGTAGGGTAGAGGAAAGTGGCGTCTATCACGCTGTCTGCCACCGCCTTGATGCCAATCTCGGGAGCAGCGTCGATACCGATTATTTTGATGTCGCCGAGGCCCTTGCGCCGGGCCACGATTGAGGCTCCGATGGCCATGCGGTCGTTGTGGGCGAAGATGAGGTCGACATCGGGGTGGGCCGTCAGCAGCGAGTCGGCGACGCGCTCGGCGTCAGACTGGTTCCAGTCGGCGTATCCGGTGGCGACCACCTCCCCGCCGCCGCGCCTGAACTCCCTGATGAATCCGTCGTGGCGTCCCTGGGCGGGGGAGGAACCCCGCAGGCCGTAAAGCTCGATGGCGCGCGGGCTGCCGGTGCGGTATGAGAGCATGTGCAGGGCGTAACGTCCTGCCGCGCTGCCGATTCCCTCGTTGTCGGTGCCGATGCGGGCGGTGTATTCATCCCCGTCGACGTCGCGGTCGAAGACAATGACCGGGATTCCCTTGCGGTAAACATCAGATATGACCGGGGTTATGGCCTTGGCCTCGTTGGGGGCGGCGATGATTATGTCGAATCCGTTGTCGGCGAAATACCTGATGTCGGCAATCTGGGTGGCGTTGTCGTCGTCGGCCGAGCGAATCTCCACTGTGGCGTCTTCGTGGAGCATGATTTCGCGCAGCACTTCGTCGTTCATCTTTGCGCGCCAGTCATCCTCGCTGCATTGCGAGATGCCGATGCGGTAGGTCTTCTGCTGGCGGCATCCTGTGGTCAAGGCTGCCAACAGTATGAATATTAGGGTGATTGACAGAAGTGATTTTTTCATCGGGTTATTTCACGGTTGCTGGGCGGCATGCCGTCTGCGAGTTTTAAGGTAAGAATCACTACAAAGTTAACCAAACTTCCATAAAAAAGAGCGCATTAGATTGTAAAATTTCAGCATTGCAGAATTATTCCTACCTTTTGCAGAGTTTTTCATACTTCATCCTCCATATTATATATTAGCTTTGCATCACCAAAACAAATCCCGCGAAAATCCAATATCAATGAAAAGAACCATACTGAGAAGACTCTCGCTGGCTTGCGCCACGGCCATACTTCCCGCAGTGGCGGGGGCCGACACTCCCGCCTCGGGGGGAGTGAAGGTCGAGCACCTGGGGGTCAACAACACCCTTGTGCGCCTTGACGGCGATGCCCGCTACCTGCTGATGCCTGTGCAGGAGTCGAATGACGACGCCAAGGTCAATGTGCTGGTCGACGGAAAGCTCGACCGAACCATATATGTCAGGCTCGCCAAATCAAAAGTCGACTACACGGTGCCCTTCGACCTGTCGGCCTACAAAGGCCACAATGTGGTGCTGAGCATCGTCACCTCGCAAGACCGTGGCTCGGTGCGCGAGGCAAGCAACGACGCCTGTTGGAGCAACTTCACCCTCTCCGACACTTTCGACACCGCCAACCGGGAGAAATACCGTCCGGCGTTCCACCATACCCCCCTCTACGGGTGGATGAACGACCCCAACGGCATGGTCTACAAGGATGGTGTGTGGCATCTTTACTACCAGGCCAATCCTTATGGCTCGAAATGGCAGAACATGACCTGGGGGCACTCTTCGTCGAAAGACCTGGTCAACTGGGAGCATCATCCCGCCGCAATAGAGCCTGACGGGCTTGGCACCATCTTCTCGGGCAGCTCGGTGCTCGACCCGGGCAACACCGCCGGGTTCGGCCCCGACGCCATCGTCAGCCTCTACACCTCAGCCGCCGAGAGCCAGATACAGAGCCTCGCCCACAGCGTTGACGGGGGTATGACCTTCGAGAAATATCCCGGCAATCCGGTGATTACCCTCGACAGCGAGGCCCGCGACCCCAACATGTTCTGGTATGCGCCAACCGGGGAGTGGATTCTGATGCTGGCCCATGCCCTTGAGCGTGAGATGCTGATTTACGCCTCCCCCGACCTGAAAAACTGGACGCTCCGCAGCGCGTTCGGCAAGGGTCTCGGCGCGCAGGAGGGGGTCTGGGAGTGTCCCGACCTTTTCGAGCTGCCGGTTGACGGCACAGACCGCAAGAAATGGGTGCTGATATGCAACCTCAACCCCGGCGGGCCTTTCGGAGGCAGCGCCACACAGTATTTCACCGGTGACTTCGACGGCACCACCTTCACCCCCGACCGCGACGCCGAGGGGAATGTCCCCACCAAATGGATGGACTTCGGAAAGGACCATTACGCGACAGTGTCGTTCAGCGACGCGCCCGACGGCCGCCGCACCGTAATCGGGTGGATGAGCAACTGGCAGTATGCCGCCGAGGTGCCGACACGCCAGTTCCGCAGCGCAAACACTCTTCCCCGCGACCTTGGCCTCTTCACCGGCTCGGACGGTCAGCTCTACCTCTCCTCCGCCCCCTCCCCCGAGGTCGACGCCCTGCGCGCGTCGCAGGTGAAGAAGACAGGCAAAGTCTCCCTGAGTCACAAGGGACGCCAGTACACCCTCCCCCAGGCAAACGACGGCATCTGCGAGATTCAGCTTGATCTTGTCTCGCGCAACGGCTCGCCTGTGACCGTCACCCTCTCCAACCCCGGGGGTGAGAAGGTGGAGATGGTCTACGACCCCAAGGCGGCAACCCTCTCGTTCGACCGCAGGGAAAGCGGCATCGTTGATTTCAGCCAGGACTTCCCGGCCGTGACGGTGGCTCCCCTGCTCGCGACCACCGACAAGCTGTCGGTAAGGATGTTTGTCGACCGCTCCTCGGTGGAGGTGTTCGGCAACGGCGGTGAGCTGGTCATGACCAACCTTGTCTTCCCCCAAAAGCCTTACACCACCCTAAGCGTGGCTTCTGACGGCAAAGCCGAGATGACCTCACTGGCCATATGGTCTCTGTCTCCCTCAAAGTAACCCCCCAAAAAAATACCGAAAATCTGATTTTCCAAATGGAATCCATACAAACTATGACAGCTACACGCAAAACGTCACTGATGCAGTTCATCCCGGTGATGCTCTGTTTCTTCGCGATGGGCTTCGTCGACCTGGTCGGCACCGCCTCGAATTATGTGCAGAAAGACCTCGGGCTGACCGACTCGCAGGCCAACCTCTTCCCCTCGCTGGTGTTCTTCTGGTTCCTGATATTCTCGGTTCCCACCGGAATGCTGATGAACCGCATCGGCCGCAAGAAGACGGTCTTGATTTCTCTCGTGGTCACCGCCCTCTCGCTGGTGATTCCCCTGACGGGCGACGGCTACTTCACAATGCTGGCCGCCTTCTCCCTCCTCGGAATCGGCAACGCCATCATGCAGACCTCGCTCAACCCCCTGGTGTCAAACCTCATCAGCAATGACAAGCTCGCCTCGACCCTCACCTTCGGGCAGTTTGTCAAGGCGATAGCCTCTTTCCTGGCTCCTATCCTCGCCGCGTGGGGGGCAACCACATTCCTCCCCACCTTCGGCCTGGGATGGAGGGCGATGTTTGTCATCTTCGCCATCGTCAGCTTCCTCTCGGTGTCGGCTCTGGCCGCCACCCCTATCGAGGAGGAGCGTCCCGACAAGGCTTCCGGTGTCCTGGAATGCCTCAAACTGCTGGGGCGTCCGTTCATCCTGCTCTGCTTCGTAGGCATCATGTGCCACGTGGGAATCGATGTCGGCACCAATACCACTGCCCCCAAAATCATCATGGAGCGTCTGGCTCTCCCGCTTGAGGACGCCAGCTTCGCCACCGGGCTTTATTTCATCTTCCGCACCGCCGGCTGTTTCCTCGGGGCGTTCCTGCTGAGGATTATGTCGCCTAAGATTTTCTTCGGTATCAGTGTGGTGATGATGCTCGTCGCCATGGGTATCCTGATTGCCGGTGAGTCGCTCGGACTGATATATGTCGGCATCGCCATGGTGGGCTTCGGCAACTCAAACATCTTCTCGGTTATCTTCGCGCAGGCCCTCAACGCCTCCCCCGCGGAGAAGAACGAGGTGTCGGGACTGATGATCATGGGCCTCTTCGGCGGCACAATCTTCCCCTTGGCCATGGGGTATGCCGCCGACGCTATGGGCGCGCAGGCCGGAGCCGTGGCCGTCATGGGCCTCGGAGTGGTCTACCTGCTCTATTACACCTTGAAAATCAAGGCTGCAAGATAAATGACAACCAAAAAACAGAATACAGACATGAAAGACATCGTAGTAGGGATGGGCGAAGCCTTGTGGGACGTCCTTCCGGAAGGTAAAAAGATAGGCGGCGCGCCGGCCAATTTCGCTTACCACGTCTCGCAGTTCGGGTTGCCCAGCTGCGTGGTCAGCGCGGTGGGGAAAGACCCCCTCGGGAATGAGATTCTGGAGAATTTCACCTCGAAGGGCCTCAACCACCTCATCGAGGAGGTGCCTTATCCGACCGGGACGGTGCAGGTGGAGATTGACCCCGCCGGTGTGCCCCAGTATGAAATCAAAGAGAATGTGGCATGGGACAACATCCCCTACACCGCCCGTCTCGAACAGCTCGCCGAGCGCACCAAGGCTGTCTGCTTCGGTTCGCTGGCCCAGCGCAACGTCGTGTCGCGCAACACCATCAACCGTTTCCTCGACGCGATGCCCCAGAATGACGACAACCTCGTTGTCTTCGATGTCAACCTACGCCAGGGATTCTACACCAAGGAAATCCTCTGCAACTCGATGACGCGCTGCAACATCCTGAAGATAAACGATGAGGAGCTTATCACGGTGAGCCGTATGTTCGGCTACCCCGGCATCGACCTGCAGGACAAGTGCTGGATTCTTCTGGGTAAATACAACCTCAAGATGCTCATCCTGACCTGCGGCATAAACGGCAGCTACGTCTTCACCCCCGGGAATGTCTCGTTCCAGCCCACCCCGAAGGTGGAGGTGGCCGACACCGTCGGCGCCGGCGACTCATTCACGGCAGCATTCATCGCCAGCGTGCTGAAAGGACTTCCGGTGGCCGAGGCCCACAGCAAGGCGGTTGCGACGTCGGCCTTTGTCTGCACCCACAAGGGGGCGATGCCCATCCTCCCCAAGGAGCTGACCCGGTGACACAGACATATCTCCTGACATAAATACACGGTTTATCCCGAAGGAGGGGGGGCGCGTCCCCCCTCCCCGCTTACAGCCCGCGGATGGTTGGCAAAACCAACCCCGCGGGCCGTTTGTTTCGGCCCAGCCGCCATATCCACTGCCGCAAAACATCCGCGGACCGTCTGCTACCACCTCCGCCAAGACAAAAATACGGAGGGGGGCATATAATATTAATGTCGAAAATGCGTTAAACATATTGAACTAATGTTGTACTGATTCCTGAAATGAATTTCCGCATACATTTTCTTGCGACAATGGCCGGTGCCGCGCTGATGCTCCTCGGCTCATGCAGCTCCTCGAAGAGCAATCTCGCATATTTCCGCGACATAACCTCGGAGACCGAGGTCGTAGCCCTTCCAAAAGTTGAGCCTGTGAAGATTTCCCCCGAGGATGAGCTGTTTATAACCGTGACATCGTCGGAGGCCGCCGCGACGGCGCATTTCAACCTCCCCTCCACCAACCCCGCCACGCAGAAAGACCTCAACATCTACCAGTCTCCCCGCCAGCTGACCTATATCGTCAATTCCAGGGGTGACATAAGCTTCCCGCAGCTGGGCACCCTCCATGTGGCCGGGATGACCACCGAGCAGCTCCAGGCCGACCTGCAGACGCGTATCTCGAAATGGGTGGAAGACCCAACGGTGACCGTCAGGCTGCTCAACTACCGCGTGAATGTGCTTGGCGAGGTGAACCGCCCCGGCGCAATCCACGTTTCCAACAACCGTTACACCATACTCGACGCCCTGGCCGACGCCGGAGACATGACCCCTTACGGAGAACGTCAGGGGGTGTTGCTCATCCGCCAGGAGAACGGCACCCAGAAGCGTGTCCTGCTCGACATCACATCATCCGACCTCCTTACTTCGGAATATTATTATCTTCAGCCCAACGACTACATCTACGTAAAGCCCAACAAGGTACGCGAGGGAAACGCCAAGTATGACTCCAACAAGAGCTACAAGCTGTCGATGATTTCGACTGTCGTCAGCGCCTCATCGGTAATCGCCTCCCTGATTATCGCCCTGGCAGTGAAGTGATTCCCGATTCAGACCGTTACCAAGAAAGCTTAACCGATTTCCTCACGCAATGGAAAAGAAAAAACGCAGTTCCGACATCATAGACATCAGCGCCCTGATACAGCAATACAAGGCCAAATGGTATCTCTTCGCGATATCAGTGGCCGCGTGTTGCGCCCTGGCTCTTTTCTGGGCCAAGACTCACCGTCCGGTTTATGAAGTGACGGCCAATGTGCTCATCGACACCGGCGACAACGACCCGATGGCCGCCCTGAGCCTCGGAGGGCTGTTCGGAGCCACCAACTATGTTGATGACGAGATTTTCATCCTCAGCTCGCATTCGCTCTACGCAAATGTGGCCAAGGAGCTTGGTCTCGACCGCCAGCGCATCTTCAGGCCCGGCTTCATGGAGAAGGTCACGATGATTGAGGATTACCCCATCGACATCCTCGTGCCCCCCCAGTTCGCCGACACCTCCAAGGTCGCGCTGTATTTCAACCTCAAGGTCAATGAGCAGGGGAAAGCCAAGGTGAAAGTAATCGGGCCAAACCGCACCAAGCTCGCGTCAATCAAGGACGCCCGGCTTCCCCTTGAGGTAAAAACCGAATACGGGGCTTTCGTGCTGACCCCGACAAAGGATTACGTCGCCGGGGAGCCTTACAAGGCCCTCTTCGTGGTCAAGGGGTATGACGGCGCGGCCGAAGACCTTGACGAGAACATCTCGGCGTACATCGCCAACAAGAAGACCCATGTCATCCAGCTTGTCTACCCGACAGACAACCCCGAGTTCGGCAAGATTCTGCTCAACACCGTCATGGCCAAGTATGACGAGCGCGTGATCGAGACCAAGAACAACCAGTCGGCGAAGACACTGCAGTTCCTCGACCGCCGCATCAAGGAGATTTCGGCCGACCTGGCCGGAATCGAGGGTGGGCTCCAGTCGTTCAAGGAGAGCAACCGCATCACAGAGCTTGAGGCCGACGCCCAATACAACCTCACGATGAAGGGTGAGATTTCCAAACGTCTCTTCGAGGCTGAAAGCCAGCTTGAGATTGCCCGCATCGCCCGCGATTTCATCGCCTCTCCCGACAATGAGTACGCGATGATTCCCTTCGCGGCGACCGACGAGCAGGCGACAGGCGTGAACGCCCTCATAAACACCTACAACAACCTTGCCGTGAGAAGGCTCCAGCTTATGAACGGGGCCAAGGAGGAGAACCTCCAGGTAAGGAACATAGAGAAGCAGCTCGACGCCATGCGCGGCAACATCTCCGTCTCCCTGGCGAAGAACTATGACAACACCATGGCCGTGGTGAAGGAGTTGCGCGAAAAGCTGGGCAACACACAGTCGTCGCTCGGCAGCCTCCCGAGTCAGGAACGCCAGATTGTCGACCTCAAGCGTGACCAGAAAATCAAGCAGTCGCTTTACCTGCTGTTGCTGGAGAAGCGCGAGGAGACAGCCGTTATGCTCGCCAACACCGTGTCGAAGGGTGTCGTGGTAGACCCCGCGTTTGTCCCCTCGGAGCCTATCTCTATGGGAAAAATCAAGCTGCTGGCCATCGCCCTGGTGATCGGCATGCTGCTTCCCGTAATCTTCCTCTATACCCGCAAGCTCCTGCGCGGCAAGCCTGAGACCCGCGCCGAAATCGAGTCGCAGCTCGACCCGACGGTGCTGGGCGAAATCTCCACCTCACGCTCAGACAACACCCTCGTGGTGACCCCCAACAGCACCTCATCGACTGTCGAATTGTTCAAACTCGTTCGCACCAACCTGCAGTTCGTCCTCAAGGGGAAAGACCACAAGGTGGTGATGGTGACCTCCTCTCAGTCGGGCGAAGGAAAATCGTTCATATCGGTCAACACAGCCGCCGCCCTGGCCCTCCAGGGGAAGAAGGTGCTGCTTGTCGGTCTCGACATCCGCAAACCGATGCTGGCCCCGTATCTCGGCCTTCCCGCCGAGAATCCCGGCCTGACCAACTACCTGCTCCGTCCCGAAATCTCGTTCCGCGATGTCGTGCAGCATGTCAGGGAAGTCAAAGGGCTGGATGTTGTGGTTGCCGGCATCATCCCCCCGAACCCCGCCGAGCTGCTGCTTGAGCCGCGTCTGAATGACTTCTTCGAGGAGGCGCGCAGGGATTACGACTATGTGATTGTCGACTCCGCGCCGGTAGGCATGGTCAGCGACTCACTCTCTGTGGCCGACTTCGCCGACGCCACAATCTACGTCACCCGCATAGGGGTGACCCGCTTCCGCGACCTGCAGTTCATCAACTCCATATATGAGGATGGCCGTCTGCCTAAGATGAATGTCATCGTCAACGGCACCACCGCCACCCAGGGCTACGGCTATGGCTACGGCTCCGTCGAGGACCACGGCAAGCACGCCCCGGGCCGCAAAAAAGGATTCTTCGGAAAAATCAAAGGCCTGTTTGCCAGATGACTGAAACCCTCTCCCTGAATCAGGAACACCGCGACAGTCTTTCCCCCGGAGCGCAATCGGCCGCACCGAGGGGAAAGGTGTATTTCAGCGTGTCGGCTCAGGAGTGGATATGGAATCTCATCTTCATGCTGTCCCTGTCGCTGACAGGGCTTGCCATGCCGCTGGGCAACCTGCTGGTGGTGATTCTGCTGATTCGTGCGTTCAAGGTCAACCGCGAGGCGTTTGTCTTCATGCTGATGCTGACGCTGGGAGGCTACGCGATGTCAGAGCCGAAATACCAGTGGGGAGTGAACCATATGTTCTATATGTTCCCCGTGGCTATATTGTCGATGTGTGTCCTCAAGAAGAGCCTGCCGGTCAAACAGACCATCATAGCTTACGGGGCCTTCGCGGCGTTCACCGTCGTCATGTGTGTGCTGTATGGCGGAGAGAGTATGTACACTCAGCTGCGCCCGATGCTGTTTTATCTCTCCTTCTGCTTCTTCGCCCTCCCGCTGGTATCCTTCTCGGGTGAGGGGTTCGACATGCACCGGTTCTGGAACACCGCATTCTCATTCATGATGATAATGTGTGCGTTTTACATAATCGACGGCTACATAATCCGAGGGTGGGTGCTTGTCCCCTGCTCCTGGATAAACTACGAAGGAACGCTGTCGACCTGGAACGCGCCTGTCGCATACGGGCCGTTCGGCTGGACTCCACGAAAATATCCGCCGGGACTGTATCCATTCGCGCTGCTGCTTTACCCGATGGCCAAGTATTACAGGCTGAAATGGTGGCAGTGGGCGTTGATTGCCGGCGCGATGTGCGCCTCGCGCACCTCCACAATCCTTTTCAGCCTTGTGGTTGGCTTCATCCTCGCCCAAGGGTCGTTCAAGCGGTATGTGATATATGGAATCCTCGCCGTATCGGCCTTCGTCGGGCTGTATTATGTCGATGACGCCATGGGCTACTCATCCGAGACCGAGCAGTCGACGATGCGTATCGCATCAACCATAAACCAGTTCTTCGACCTGAGCGAGGCCCAGGATGATGAAGACCTCGCGGAGGCCGGAACCGGGCGTATGGCCCAGGTGATACCCTCGGTGGAATACACCTTCTCGGTTGGACGGGAATGGGTCGGCTTCGGTTTTGTTGACCCCGACACGAAGATTCCATCCCTGATTGTCGAGAATGAGCTTGTGGCCAACCCGGAATTCAAATACCAAGCGGTCAACAATGTGGAGGTGACACAGGTCAAGGAGTTCCTGACCCAGGGATTCATCGGATTGGCCGTGTGGTTCGCTTTTATTTTCGGAATCTGCCGCATCCTGCGCGGGATGCGTTACGCGAGATATTACACCAATGTCGCCATCGTCCTGATGCTTTATGGCATCGGGGGATTCGACTCCTGGTTCAACTTCCCCGGAATCCTGATAGGCGCGATGGCCTTCGCCTCGGTGCTGCTCGCCAACAAGCCCCAGTCGCTTGAGGAGTACCCCCGGGAAGAGCCTGCCTGAACCTGTTGATTGCCAGCCTTGATATGCCAACAGAAAACGACAAACGGATAGCGAAGAACACCATCTACCTTTACGGGCGGATGATGCTGACCATATTCGTCTCGCTATACACCTCGAGGGTGATACTCGACGTGCTCGGGGTCTCTGACTACGGCGTCTACAATGTGGTTGGCGGCATCGTGACAATCCTCGGATTCCTCAACGGCACGATGAGCGGCGCCACCTCACGTTTCCTCAGCTACGAGCTTGGGGCGGGTGACCCGGTGAGGTTGCGCAAGACCTTCTCCGCCGCCCTGACCGTCCACGCCGTCATCGCCCTTGTGATGGTGGTTCTGGCCGAGACCGTCGGCCTGTGGTATGTCAATCACGAGCTTGTCATCGCCCCCGAGAGGATGGCGGCCGCCAACTGGACCTACCAGTTCTCGGTGCTGGCGGCGGTGATGACGATATTCCAGATTCCATACGTGGCGGCCATCATGGCCCACGAGAAGATGGGCTATTACGCCCTGGTCGCGATGGTCAACGTCTTCCTCAAACTCGCGATAGTGCTTGTGGTTCAGTTCGTGGCGGCCACCGACAACCTGACGGTCTACGCCTCGCTGGTGTTCCTGGTCGCGCTGCTTGTCGCGGGAATGTATATCCTCTACGGGCGGCGCAACTTCGCCGAATGCCGCTGGACCCTCCGCCGCAATGACCCGAAGATAGTCAAAAGCCTGCTGAAATTCTGCTCCTGGGATGTCTACGGCAACCTCTGCTTCACCACCCGCTTCCAGGGGGTGCTGGTGATTCTCAACCGTTTCGGCGGCACTGTCCTCAACGCCGCCGGGGGGCTTTGCGCCACGGTCTCGGCCACCATCAACAGTTTTGCCGGCTCTATCATCACCGCTTTCCGCCCGCAGATTATCCAGCAATATGCCAAGGCCGACTACCCCTATATGCTGAAGCTTCTCAACAACTGCGCCCGCTACTCGCTGTTGCTGCTCGGGCTGCTTATTATCCCGCTGATAATCGGCATGGACTCCCTGCTGGAGCTTTGGCTCGTCGAACCACCCAAATACACCGCCGCTTTCTGCCGTCTGGCCCTGGTGGCTGTCTGCGGGGAGCTTATGCACAATGTCCTCGGCGTCGGCATCCATGCCACAGGGAATGTCATAAGGATAAGTTTCATATCCGGGTCGATGTTCCTGCTGGAGCTTCCCCTTATGTGGCTCCTGCTGGTCTGGACGGGGAATCCTCCGGTCATCTATTGCGTCCACATAGCGATGGTGTTCCTCATCGTATATGTCGACTCGCTGATTCTGAAAGTGCAGCTGCGCCAGTTCCAGGTAAGGCGGTTCTGGTGGAGGGGGATAGGCTCACCGATGCTCATACTCGCGGCCACCTTCGCCACCACATATGTCATAACCCGTGGCTGGGAGTTCGGTCTGCTGCAACTTGTTGCGATGGGGCTGATTTCAACTGCCATGATGGCAGTGTTGAGCTGGCTCTTCGCCATAGATGACGATGTCCGCGCCCGGCTGCGCCGCAAACTTGCCTCCCGACTGCCCGTTCTGGGGCTCTGATTCAACCGTTTCTTCCCAGAAGTCACCTCAAAGGTGACGAATTCGGCCCAAAACGTCACCTTTGAGGTGACATTCTTCCCGCAAACCATCCCTTTTAAAGGGAAAAACCGTATATTTGCGGTTAAAAGTCGTTTTTAATCCCGTGGAAAATGATTGACATCCGCCTAATTCGATTTATGGAAGAGGAGTTAAGGCGTACTCCCCTTGAATTCCATCGCTATATGTATGACCGCGTCATCTGGGAAGACAGGATGATTGGCATAATCGGGCCACGCGGTGTCGGCAAATCAACGATGGTGAAACAGTTTATTCTCAGTCATCCCGACCGTCAGGACTGGCTTTATGTGTCGGCTGACCACACCTATTTTTCATCATCGACATTGACTGACCTCGCCGATGAATTTGTCAAGGAAGGTGGCCGTTATCTTGTCATTGATGAAATTCACAAATACCACGGATGGTCGAGAGAGCTGAAACAGATTTATGACAGCCACGCCGGGCTGAATGTCATATTCACCGGAAGCTCAATCCTTGACATAAGGAAAGGAAGCGCCGACCTCAGCCGCAGAGTGCTGATATTCGAGATGCAGGGGCTGTCATTCAGGGAATATCTCAAACTTTTCAAAGATATTGACCTGCCGGTCTATACCCTCGACGAGATACTCGCCCACAAGGTCTCATTGCCCTCCGACATCCATCCTTTGCCGCTGTTCAGGGAATATCTGGCCAGAGGCTACTATCCGTTCTGCGCGTTGCCCGGATATGACATACGTCTGCAGCAGGTCATCGCCCAGACAATGGAGGTTGACATCCCCCAGTTTGCGGGGATGAATGTCTCCACTGCCCGCAAATTGCGGAGAATGCTCGATATAATTTCAAAAATGGCTCCATTCAAACCGAGCTTTGTTAACCTGGCCACAGAGTTGAAAGTCAGCAAAAACGATGTGCCCGATTACATGCTGTATCTCGAGCAGGCCGGAATGATAGGGCAGTTGCGTGATGACACAGGAGGGATAAGAAGTCTTGGCAAAGTTGAGAAAGTATATGTTGACAATCCCAACCTTATGAATGTGCTGGCAGGGGATGAGCCAAACAAAGGGAATATGAGAGAGACATTCTTCTTTAACCAGATGAGGGTGTCAAACGACGTTATTTCATCCAGAATATCGGATTTCCGGATTGGCGACATCACATTTGAGGTCGGTGGAGCAAAGAAAGGGAAAAAGCAGCTCGCGGGAGCGGAGAACGGTATAGTTGTCCGCGATGACATCGAATATGGTTACCATGAGTTTGTCCCCTTGTGGCAGTTCGGTCTTAACTACTAAGCGACAAAGAGGATTATGAAGATACTGTTCCTTTACAGCCACGGGGGTGAGATTGTCACCGGTGGCGAGAAATATGAGGATATGCTCTATCAGGATTACAAACGGAATCCGGAGATGGAGGTGGAGCGTGTGTGGCTCAACAACGACAAGGGGCGGCTGAGGAAATACCTCTCGCCGCTGCGCAACCTGTCGCTCGCGAGGAAACTCAGGGGATACGACCTGGTGTTGTTCAACAGCGCCCACTGCTTCAACTTCCTGCCGCTGATTTGGCTGTTGAAATCCATGGGTGTGAAGACGGGTATAATCCACCATCATTTCCTCTTCCACGGGATGAAGGGGGCGCGCCACACCTACTACCGATGGCTTGAGGTGGGCTTCCTCAACGGCGCGGCTGCCGTAATCGTCCCGAGCCCCTACATCAACGGTCTGTGTCGCCGCATGTTCCCGAAAAAGGATATACATTACTGGCAGATTCCTTTCGAGCCGCATCCTTCGCAGCTCCCGGCGGCTCCCGTGCCCGGGAATCTGCTATATATCGGCACTATAGAGCCTCGCAAGGGGCTGATCCATCTGCTTGGAGCGATGTCCATCCTGAAGAAACGGGGTGTCGGTTGCCGTCTGACCATAGTGGGCAAGACCGTCAAGCCCGACTACCGCGCGATGCTCGACAGCAAAATCGCCGGGGATGGGCTGGATGTCAGGTTCACCGGATTTGTCAGCGACGAGGAGTTGCAACGCATCATATCCCGGGCAGACATCTTCACCTTCCCGTCGCGCCTCGAAGGCTACGGGATGGTGATATGCGAGTCGATGGTCAACGGGTTGCCGGTGGTCTGCTTCGACAACTCGGCGATGCCTTACACGGTCAAGGATGGTGTCAACGGCCGTCTTGTCGCAGACGGGGATGACGCCGCGATGGCCGACGCAATCGGTGAACTGACCTCAGACCGCACTCTGCGCGACCGGCTGTCGCAGGGCGCGCTTGACACTGTCGCCAATTTTATGACCCGGGAAAAATTCCGTGAGACAGTCATCAATGAGACCGGGGAGATAATCAACGGCTTGATGAAGTAACCTGTCTGATGGAATTTTTGTCTTTAAGAGGCATCCCCAATAGAAATAACGACAGCCATCGTGATTTTTTCGTAAGGCTGATAAGCCACAGGCAAAGAAGTAAGACGGCTATTGATATGAGGGGGGTGACGATGAAATCAAAAACCAAG
Source organism: uncultured Porphyromonadaceae bacterium (assembly GCA_947177635.1). GTDB lineage: Bacteria > Bacteroidota > Bacteroidia > Bacteroidales > Muribaculaceae > UBA7173. Next base: position 36,344 of record CAMWVQ010000018.1, read on the forward strand.
CGGGGCATCGCGTCGAATTTAATCCATCTCACCATCAGCACCTCGATTATGACTGTCTGGAACAGGTAAATGCCCAACGTCTGTGACCCCCATCCGCAGATTGTCCGTCCGGCTTTGGTAATCTTTATCTTGTCAGAGAGGTATTCGAAAAGCGTTATGAAGAACAATGTGCCTGCCAGTCCGATAACATTTTTGAAAGCATAATGATAAAGCCAGTCAAAAAACAATGTCATATCGGGAAGCGATGAAAGTATGGCGGTTTTGTCTCGTTTTATCCAGAAATCCGCTCCCCAGGATGACAACATTGTCGCGAAGATGATTCCGGAAAACAGAGCCAGGATGCCGGCGTTGGCTTTTATCCGGTTGAAATTGCGGCGGAGAACCACGCCAAAGATAAAGCACGGATACATCCACATGAAATTGAAGTGGCCCAACATCAGAGAAATCAATAATCCGACGATTACAGCCAATGTCTGCGACCGGAAAATGTGACTGCAGGCATAATAGAGGATGAAACAGAGGAATGTGCATTTAAGGAACCACGGCATATCAATGAATGTGGCCACTCCTTTGGCTGTCTCATTGAAAATCAAACCATCGATCAAATAGGCAGAACCTATGACCACGGACGGCACGAGCAGTTGACGACCTTTGCTTAACACCAGCTCACGGAACGTCTGACTCAATGCCGAGCCTGAGAAATATCCAACCATTGCCATAAAGAGAGGCATATGGAAAGAGTATATGAAAAGAAACGTTTGATCGGTTGTGGCATCGATTGATGTTAGATGCATGATGCAGTGTCCCCACAACACGAGGAATATCGCGAAAAACTTCAATGCGTCGAATACAAGGTCGCGTTCTTTTGCCATGCTTGATCAAGGTGATTGTTTTTGCAAAGATAATGAAACTATCGCATCTTCTGCCAATTTCAGAGAAGTGATATTAAAAAAAGTTGAGGAGGTTGCAGGTTGGCATAATATTTGCTAACTTTGTGCCATACACCAGACATTGAAATTAGTCATTAACCATTATAAACCTATACTGTCATGGCAGAAAACAACAAACAGCAGGAAATCAAGATTGAACTCACCCCCGAAGTGGCCGGCGGCCACTACGCTAACCTGGCCGTCATCGCCCACACCCCCGGCGAGTTCTTCATCGACTTCATCGCCGTATCCCCCAACATGCCCCAGGCCCGCGTCAACACCCGCGTGATCATGAACCCCGAGAACGCCAAGAACCTTCTCTTCGCTCTGCGCGACAACATCCAGAAGTATGAGAACACCTTCGGCGAAATCGAGCGCAAGGTCGCCCAGGGCAACAACAACGCCAACCCCTTCCAGGCTTAAAACCTATTGATGCCGAAGACCCGGGGCCTTTCAAAGCTCCGGGTTTTCGGCCTTTTTTCACAAGCAAACACCGATGAAACCCAACAACCTCCTGATTTACAACTCCCTTTCGAGAAACAAGGAACTGTTCCGCCCTATCCACGAGGGGCGTGTAGGAATGTATGTCTGCGGCCCGACGGTCTATGGCGACGGCCATCTCGGCCACGCCCGTCCGGCCATCACCTTCGACGTCCTCTACCGTTACCTCTGTTGGCTGGGCTACAAGGTGCGCTATGTCCGCAACATCACCGACGTGGGCCATCTCGAACATGACGCCGACGAGGGGGAGGACAAAATCGCAAAGAAGGCCCGCCTGGAGCAGCTTGAGCCGATGGAGGTTGTGCAGCACTATCTCAACCGCTACCACAAGGCGATGGAGCGGCTCAACGTGCTTCCCCCCTCGATCGAGCCTCACGCTTCGGGCCATATCATCGAGCAGATCGAGTATGTCAAGAAGATTCTCGACGCCGGGCTGGCTTATGAGAGCAACGGGTCGGTGTATTTCGATGTCCCCGCCTACAACGCCAAGTACCATTACGGGAAGCTCTCGGGCCGCAATGTAGAGGAGCTGCTGAGCGAGACCCGTGCCCTTGACGGACAGGCCGAGAAGCGTCATCCCGCCGACTTCGCCCTCTGGAAGAAGGCCTCACCCGAGCATATCATGCGCTGGCCCTCACCCTGGAGCGACGGTTTCCCCGGATGGCACCTCGAATGCTCCACCATGAGCGAGAAATACCTCGGCCGGGAGTTTGACATCCATGGCGGCGGCATCGACCTGAAATTCCCCCACCACGAGTGTGAGATAGCCCAGACCGTGGCCTGCAACGGCCACGACTCGGTGCATTACTGGATGCACAACAACATGATTACCATCAACGGCCAGAAGATGGGTAAATCGTTGGGCAACTTCATCACCCTCGATGAATTTTTCAACGGCACACACGAGAAGCTCGAAAAGGCTTACTCGCCGATGACCATCCGCCTGTTCATCCTTATGGCCCATTACCGTTCGACCGTCGATTTCTCCAACGAGGCCCTCCAGGCTTCCGAGAAGGCGCTCGACAAGCTGCTTGACGGGTGGCGCCGCGTCGGCGGGCTTGCCGTGTCTGACAGCTCCGACATTAAGGATGACATCGCCCGTATCTCAAGTGAATGCCAGGAGGCGATGGATGACGACCTGAACACCCCCATCGTTATCGCCCATCTCTTCGAGGCGGTCTCACTTGTCAACAAGGTGAACGACGGCCACTCCAAGGCCACTGCCGAGGATGTCGGGCAGCTGCGCGACCTTTTCCAGACCTACCTCTTCGACATCCTCGGGATTGTCGACGAGCAGGCTGCCGGAGGCGCCGCTTCCGGCAAGGACACGATGGAGCCTTACCGTGGAGCGGTTGACCTGCTGCTCCAGCTCCGTGGGGAGGCAAAGGCAAAGAAAGACTGGGCCACCTCAGACCTTATCCGCGACCAGCTCGCCGCGCTGGGCTTCTCGGTCAAGGACACCAAGAACGGAGCGGAGTGGTCGCTGAAATGACCTTCCTTGAACATTAACGGGTCGCAGCCCCCTGACACGGGGGGCTGGCCCCTTTGATTTATCAGACCACAATGGATGTACTGGGATTCGGAGAAATAATGCTTGAGGAGATGCCCTTCGAGCCTACCGATCAGCAGATACAGCTGACCGCCGCCCTGGCGCGTTTCTGCTCGGCTGAGACCCCCAGTGATTCTGTGTTCATCCTCAACGGGTATGCCGGCACCGGCAAGACCTCCGTGATGGGGGCCCTGGTCAGGAGCCTCCACCGCGTGGGGGTGCATACGATGCTGCTCGCCTCCACCGGACGCGCGGCGAAGGTGCTGTCATCCTTCACCGGTTTCCCCGCCCACACCATCCACCGCCAGATCTACACCTCGGGTTCGTTCAACTCCGACGGCTCCCCGACGATGGCGAAAATCAACCACAACCCCCATGTCAACACCATCTTCATCGTCGACGAGGCTTCGATGATAGGGGAGGGGAACGACGGGGGGATGAACCTGCTGCAAGACCTGGTGATGTATGTCTACACCGGCCAGAACTGCAAACTCATCCTGCTTGGCGACACCGCCCAGCTTCCCCCGGTGGGCAGCTCCGAGTCTCCCGCCATGTCGGCGGCGGCTTTCAAGGCGATGGGGCTGAGGGTCACGCGGGCCACAATCACCCGCACCGTCCGCCAGAAACAGCGGTCGGGGATACTCTACAACGCGACCTGGCTGCGCCGGGCGATGAAGCAGGAGCAGTTGCCCGAACCGCAGCTGACGGTCAGCCGGTTCGATGACGTGGAGGTGGTCATCCCTGAGGACATGGAGGATGAGCTGGGGAAGTCGTTCTCTGAATATGGTGAAGACCAGACGATAATAATCACCCGCTCCAACCGCCGTGCGGTCGATTTCAACCTCGCGGTCAGGAAGCAGATTTTCGACCGGGAGGAAATCCTGTCGAAGGGTGACCGTCTGCTTATCTCCAAGAACAATTATTACTGGCCCAACCGCCACCGCAAGCTTATGGCCGAGCAGGCCTCCCGAGGGGAGGGTTCATCGGTGCAGGTTGGCACGTCGCCGGTTTTCGAGCCGCTCCCCGGAGGGGTGGCGCGCCCCGACGACAGGCCGTTGGCCGACATACCCCCGGTGGGAAACGGGCGGGTGCCATACTTCCTTGCCAACGGGGAGGTGGCGGTGGTCGAGGAAATCCTCTCCACCGAGACCCGCGACATGATAGTGTTCGCCGATGTCACCCTCTGGCTCCCTGACAGCGACAGCCGCATCAACGCCAAAATCGTGGTGGACTCCCTGACCGCCGAGACCGCCGGGTTGCCCCGCGACAAGGTGGAGACCATAGGGCGCCGCACCCTCCTTGAGGCCGACAGGGTCTACGCCTCCCCCTCATACCAGCGGGAAGCGTTGCGCAACTGCCCTTATTTCAACGCTCTCCAGGTAAAATACGCTTACGCCGTGACCTGCCACAAGGCCCAGGGAGGGCAGTGGGATTCGGTGTTTGTCGATATGGGCTACATTCCCCCCGAGGCATACCTCAGCCTTGACTTCTACCGCTGGCTCTACACCTCGGTCACCCGCGCCACCCGACGCCTCTTCCTGCTCAACCCTACCTGCCGCATAATCTGAGCGGTCTTTCCCCTCACGCGGGATAGCCAGAAATACAACCGGGCAATGCCTCCTGTCGGCCTTCAAGGCCTTCTTTGCGGCATTGCCCGGCTGCGTTTATGGAGATGCTCCGGAATCCGGATTATCTCCGGTCTTGTGTCATAGCTTCAGGTGCGGATTACCTGACATTGCGGATGAAGTCATACCAGAGGGTGAGGGTGTCGTCGGAGGGAGCCTTGGCGGGCGCGAAGTTGAAGGAGTGGGAAACTTTTACAGCCAGGCCGTCCTGGTCTTTGAACACGCGGAAGACACCCTCCTCCATCAGCAGGTGGTTGGGGTCGGAACCCTTCTCAACCATAACGAAGGCATATTCGAGGTTGCCTATGCCGCCCGACGACTTGGTGCCGCTTATGACGAGGGCTGTCTTGGTGGATATGCCCGAGCTCTTGCCGATGGTGTTGAAATACACCGTGAAGTTGTTGCCGTCTCCGGCGATGAATGAGCCTTCCCCGTTCTGGTAGGAGTTGCCCGACACTGATTCAGACTTGTAGTCGAGGGTGAGCTTGGTGTTGTCCTGGTTGAAGAAGCCGATGTATTCGCTGTTTACCTTGTCACCGGGGGCGTAGCCGCCGTTGCCGTAGTCCTGGCAGTAGACGGTCACGAATGGGTCGATGAAGTAAGTGCCCTCGACAATCGGGGGATTGGAGCCTCGGTAGATGTTCATGTAGGGATCCATCTGGTCGAGGATTTCCGGGGGGACGACATCCTCGATGTCTGTTGTCTCGCACTGGCAGGAGCGGATGCGGATGGTGGTGCCGTTGACGAGCACGAAAACGATGTAGTCGCCATCCTGGTAGACATCCAGGAAGAGGCCGTCGCCACCTTCGGGCACGGCTTTCACGGGGTTGCCGCTGGTGTCGCGGATGTAGTCGAAGGTTATGCCGCCGTCATAGCTGATCACCCAGTAGCCGTAATAGTCGACCTTGATAACGGGGGCGGGAGCAACCGAACCGCCGTCGCCGCCGGTGGCGGGAATCTTGTTGCCCTGCGCGTCGAGCAGGAACTCGGTCTTGCCGTTGACTGTGACAGTCCAGTAGTATATGCCTCCGACGGGGGCCACGCCGATTACGGGTGTGGTGCCGTCCACGCCATCAACGCCATCCTTTCCGTCGTGTCCGTCGCGGCCGTGGCGGATGGTGAACCTCTGTCCGTTGCTCATCACGATTTCATATCCATCAGCTGTCGGGGTGACGCTGACGATATAGCCGTTGTCTTTGATTGCGTTGACAAGGGAGTAGACCGCCTGTATGTCGCTGTTTATTTTTGACAGCTGTGCCTCAAGGTTCGACACACGGTCTTTGATGTTGTTCACCTCATTCCACAGGTCTGAGTCGTCGTAGCTGCTGCACGACACGGCGCAGGCCGTCGCCAGTAGGGCGACAGATAAGTTCCTAAAAATGCGTATGGTCATTGCTGATATGAATAATGATTTGGTCTGACTGCAAAGGTAGGGATTTTGCCAGAAGTGGAAGTCGTTGTCGGTGTGGTGATTATGCCTTATGGTTATGGCGAATCGCGCCAAAACGCGCCGGGGGCGGCAAACCTTTCGGTCTGCCGCCCCCGTGTTGTCGGTTCTGCGCCGTGTTTCGTTAGAATTCGGCGGATTTGGGTGTGCGCGGGAAGGGAATCACGTCGCGGATGTTGGTCATTCCGGTCACGAAGAGCACCAGGCGCTCGAAGCCCAGGCCGAAGCCGGAGTGGGGCACGGTGCCGAAGCGGCGGGTGTCGAGATACCACCACATGTCTTTCATCGGAATCTCCATCTCCTCGATGCGGGTCATCAGCTTGTCGTAGCTTTCCTCGCGCTCCGAGCCGCCGATGATTTCACCGATGGCGGGGAAGAGCACGTCCATTGCGCGGACGGTCTTGCCGTCGTCGTTGAGCTTCATGTAGAAGGCCTTGATTTCCTTGGGATAGCCGGTCAGGATGACGGGACGCTTGAAGTAGTGCTCGACCAGGTAGCGTTCGTGTTCGCTCTGGAGGTCGACACCCCACTTCACGGGGAACTCGAACTTGTGGCCGCTCTCTTCGAGGAGCTTGATGCCCTCGGTGTAGGTCAGGCGGACGAATTCCTGGTTCACGACTGATTCGAGACGCTGTATCAGCTCCTTGTCGTAATGCTCGGAGAGGAACTCGATGTCGTCGCGGCAGTTGTCGAGGGCATACTTGATGCAGTATTTCAGGAAGTCCTCGGCCAGGTCCATGTTCTCGTCGATGTCGATGAAGGCCACTTCAGGCTCGATCATCCAGAATTCGGCCAGGTGGCGCGGGGTGTTGGAGTTCTCGGCGCGGAAAGTGGGGCCGAAGGTATAGATGGCCCCGAGGGCGGTCGCGCCAAGCTCACCTTCGAGCTGTCCGCTGACGGTCAGCGCGGTGGGCTTGCCGAAGAAGTCGGTGGAGAAGTCCACTTTCCCCTCCTCGGTCTTGGGAAGGTTCTCAAGGTCGAGGGTTGTCACCTGGAACATGGCGCCGGCCCCCTCGCAGTCGCTGGCTGTGATCAGCGGGGTGTTGAGGTAATAGAAGCCGCGTTCCTGGAAGTAGCGGTGGATGGCGAAGGCGAGGGTGGAGCGTACGCGCAGCACGGCTGAGAAGGTGTTGGTGCGGGGACGCAGGTGGGCGATTTCGCGGAGGAACTCCAGCGAGTGGCCCTTCTTCTGGAGAGGGTAGCTCTCGGGGTCGGCGGTGCCGTAGACCTCGAGCTTTTTGGCCTGCACCTCCACCGACTGCCCTTTGCCCATCGACTCGACCAGGAGGCCTTCGACGCAGATGGCCGAACCGGTGGTCACCGGTTTGAGTTCCTCGTCAGAGAATGAAGACATGTCGAGGACAATCTGGAGGTTCTTGATGGTCGAACCGTCATTGAGGGCGACGAACTGAACGTGTTTGTTGCCTCGGCGGGTGCGTACCCATCCCTTCACGCAGACCTCTTTGCCGACCAGGTCGGCCGAGCCGCGGAATATATCGTTGATTTTAGTCCGTTTCATAGATATTGCGGGTTACTTGATGTTTAAAGTTTAAGACCGGACTGGGCCGGCCTTAAACTTTAAAACTGTGACTTTATTCGAATGAGCCCATCTTGAGGAAGTTCACCTCTTCCTGGGTCAGGTAGCGCCAGCGGCCACGGGGGAGGTTCTTCTTGGTGAGGCCAGCGAAGTAGACGCGGTCGAGTTTGGTGACATGGTAGCCGAGGGCCTCGAAGATGCGGCGCACGATGCGGTTGCGGCCTGAGTGGATTTCGATGCCGGCCTGGTTGCGGTCGGTCTCGGTCACATACGAGATTGCGTCGGCGTGGATTTCGCCATCCTCAAGCTCGATGCCGTCGGCGATGCGCTGCATGTCCTCCTCGGCGATGTCCTTGTCGGTCCATACGTGATAGATTTTTTTCTTCACATACTTGGGGTGGGTCAGCTTGGAGGCGAGGTCGCCGTCGTTTGTCAGCAGCAGCACACCGGTGGTGTTGCGGTCGAGACGTCCTACGGGGTAGATGCGCTCTGTGCAGGCTCCCTTGACGAGGTCGAGCACGGTGGTGCGGCCGTTGGGGTCGTCAGAGGTGGTCACGCAGTCTTTGGGCTTGTTGAGCAGGATGTAGCACTTGCTCTCCAGGGCGACTGCCTGTTCCTTGAACTCCACGGTGTCGGCGTGGCCGATCTTGGTTCCCAGCTCGGTCACCACGTTGCCGTTGACCTTCACAAGGCCCTGCTGGATGAACTCGTCAGCCTCGCGGCGCGAGCAGAGGCCGGCGTTGGCCAGGAACTTGTTGAGGCGGATCTGCTCGTTGGGATCGGGCAGCGGCAGCTCGTATTCGATGCGCTTGGGACGGGGCACGAAGCTCTTGCCCTGGCGCATGGGGCCGTTCTGCGGACGGCGGTTGTTGTTGTAACCGCCCTTGTTGTAACCGCCCTGGTTGTTGTTGTAGCCACCCTGGCGGTTGTTGTTGTAACCGCCCTTGTTGTAACCGCCCTGGTTGTTGTTGTAGCCACCCTGGCGGTTGTTGTTGTAACCGCCCTTGTTGTAACCGCCCTGGTTGTTGTTGTAGCC
>CAMWVQ010000019.1 GCA_947177635.1 uncultured Porphyromonadaceae bacterium
TGTGGGATATGTAAATATGTACGATGTAAATTGTGTTAAAACATAAAGTGAAAACATAAATAGGCTTTATATTTCCCTCTCACAACTTTATGTTTTTGTGCAAAATGCGGCTTGATTGTTATACTTTTTGCAAACATTACAAGGTTAGAATCTGTTTTATAGCGTAAAACGGCTTTTCATACACGGGTTGTTGCGGCTTACAGCATCATCCTCCGTAGCTGTTATTGCCAAACTTCAAAAACATCATATTCATTAGTATATGAAGATTCTACTCTATGAACCCGACCAACGTACCGGAGAACCGATTTATCATGCCCTCCGCAGAGAAGGACATGATGTGATATGGATTCAGGAATATATGGATGCAAGAACAAAAATCCTTGACGAAAAATTTGATGCTTCCCTCATTGAGATTGATGATTATGAAGGACTCCGGCTTATAGAGTCATGGGTGGAACAGTCTCCGAAGTTATTGTGTGTAGCCATATACAAGGAGCAGGATGCAGGAGTCGGTTTCAAGGCGAGTAAATTGGGATCGCAGGAAATATATGAGATTGAACACGGCAGCATAGCCGAACTTGACAGAATCCTTAAGCAATACAAGATACTTGCAAGATTGCCACAAGTCTATCGTCACAAATCGATGAAATACAATAAGGCAGTAAGCGACCTCCGGAATCTTGTCAACCATCATAAGCCGGTAATCATAACGGGTGAGGTCGGAACAGGCAAAAGCTATCTTGCAGAACACGTCCACCGTGATGACTCTGACACTGTCTTCCGGCTGGAGGAGATACAATGCTCTACATTGAATGTGGAAAATGCAATGGAGATTTTTCTCGGTGTTGTCCGAGGTTTCAGACCGGAAATAAAACAGCACAGGAAAGGGCTTATTGACAAGTCCAATGAAAAGGGATTGCTTTATCTGAAGGATATTGCAGACCTTCCTGCAAATTTACAGGAAGTCCTTCTGGATATTCTTGAAAGAGGCGAGTATCGTCGTGTAGGGTCGGAGATATGGGAACCATTCACGGCACATTTGATTGTATCCTGTAAAGACATATCTGAAATCCGCACAGACAGGTTTGACCGCAGACTGTATGATTTGCTGAGCCATAATATTGTGCGAATCCCACCACTCAGAGAGTGTCCGGCAGATATTGTATCTAACGCAGAGCAGATGGCAGAAGATTATTGCAGGTCGAAAGGGATAGTTGCAATACCTGTATTCAATGCGGACGCCATGATAAAGCTGATGTCACACGACTGGCTCGGCAATTATCGAGAATTGAAGAGCTGTGTTGAAAATGCTGTCGTATGTTGTGCCGGAAACACAATCACAGCCTCGGATCTCCATATCACACCTGTTGAATCGGATACTCTACCTGAAGATGATAAAGGAAAACTGATATTCTACCTTGATAAATTCTGCGGAAAGAAAGTCGATGTGATGAAGGCTCTCGGAATCACGGCACCGACCCTTGACAAGAGATTGAAGAAATACGGAATCGACTACAAGCTCTTTAAGAAAAAGAAGGAGCGCAAGCCTCGTAAGAAGACTACCGCATCCAAATAAAATGCTATTCCTTTCCCCAGAAAAACGAGACATTCGCCAATTACGGATGTCTCATTTTGTTTGTAAGGTGCAGACAACTTCAAAAGGCTCGAATCGGACTTTATTAAAAAGGGTTAAAAAATATAAAAGCGGACAGTGCAACAAAATTCAGCCCGATTCAAGAGGGTAAAAAATCAAATTTTTTCGACCTTCGCTGACAATTTGCTGACAAAAATTGGCATGAAAAAACCGTAAGTGTTGATAATCAATCACTTACGGTTAATATGGGTGCCCAGAACAGGACTCGAACCTGCACGCCTCTCGGCACGCGCACCTGAAACGCGCGCGTCTACCATTCCGCCACCTGGGCATCGCGTTTTGGTAGTGCAAAGGTACGAAAGGTTTTCTAAACTGCAAAATTTTTGAGGGATTTTTTTATATTGGAGCGTTAATAAGCGTATTTTTGGAGTGTTAATAAGCGTATTTTTTTGTGGAAGGTGTGGGTTTTGTGGTGATTTTGAGGCGCTTTTGGGGGAGGGTGGTTTGGGGCATGGAGGGCTTTGGGCGGTATGAATGACCGTGTGCAGAACGTTGAGGTGATAGATTCGGTGTATGAATAGTTAAGTTAGTAGGATGGTAAATATCTGATGGTGAATAGTTGTTAGGGGAGAATGTGAAGGAGACGGAGAAGGAGGGCTTTTGTTTAGTTTGGTTTGGTTTGGTTTGGTGGGATTGGGGTGAGGATGAATGATGCACCCCGGGGTGCGGGGCAATCCGGGGTGCGTTATAAAGTGGGAGGATAAAATGGGAGGATGAGGATATTAAGTGGGAGGATGAGGAGGGGTATCGATGGGGGAATGGTGGTTGGGGTCAGTCTTCGAGGTAGAAGACGATGGTGGAGACTACGCGGACGTTTTTCATGAAGGGGGTGGAGGAGCTTGTGTCCTCGATTGAGAACTGTCCCTGCGAGGCGGTTTTCATTTTGCCGACTTTGGAGTCGCTGTCTTTGGCGAACTGCTGTGCGGCTTCGCGGGCGTTTTTGGTGGCCTCGGCAATCATGCCGGGCTTGATGTCGTTGAGGGCGCGGAACTCGTAATTGATATATGAGTTGGAGTAGGGGACGCCTTCCTTCAAGAGGTCGGTCTGGCGGTCAAGTAGTTCCCTGACTTTGTCTACCTTGTTGGTGGCCACGGTGATGTTGCAGCTCAGCGAGTATTTGTATTTGAATGTGCTGGACCCGTATTGGTTGGCGGTCGCGTTGTAGGTGTCAGGGGGATTGACCGAGATTTCCGACTTGTCGATGCCGTTGGAGGTCAGGAAGTTCACAATCACATTATTATATTGTGTGATTTGGTCGTAGAGTGCCATCAGGTTGTCGCCGGCCACGTTGTAGGTGATTGGCCAGGTGACGAAGTCTGCCTGCACCTGGCGTTCAGCCAGGCCGCGCACTGTGACGTTGCGGTCGCGGTATGCGATGTTGTCTATGCCTGATTTGATGAATAGGCCGAGGAAGAAGATGCCTGCTGCTACGAGGCCCATTCCGGCCAGGCGCATCCAGCTTGTTTTTTTGTTGTCCATAGGTGTGAAAATAAGCGATTATGTGGTTGGTCAGATGCCACAATGCCGGGAAAACTTCCGGTGTGGTTATTAATGTAGACAAATGCAGCAGGGGAAAGTTTAAGTGTGCTTTGAAAAAATCATCCTGACGGATTTCATCAACTCAAAAATAATCCGTAACTTTGCGCTGTCATTGACAACAAGGTCGGTTTGGTAGCTCAGCTGGATAGAGCAACTGCCTTCTAAGCAGTCGGTCGGGGGTTCGAGTCCCCCCCAAATCACTGAAAGGGGCTGCCGCAAGGCTGTCCCTTTTGTGTTTGGTGGCAGTGGAATGCCATATCTCAATGAGAATCAAATGGAAAAAGACAGTATCATAGTGCTTTCGGGAGGGATGGACTCGGTCTCCCTCCTTTATGACCACATCGACCGTGTGGCCCTCGCGGTGACTTTCGACTACGGCAGCAACCATAACGCGCGTGAGATTGCCTGCGCGCGTGAGAATTGCCGCAGGCTGGGTGTGGAACATCTGGTCATCCCCCTCGAATTCATGGGGCGTTATTTCGAGTCGTCGCTTCTGAGCGGCGGTGACGCCATTCCCGAGGGGCATTACACATCGGAGAACATGAAGTCCACGGTGGTGCCGTTCCGCAACGGCATAATGCTGGCGGTCGCCTGCGGACTGGCCGAGAGCCGGGGGCTGAAGAGGGTGATGCTTGCCAACCATTCAGGTGACCACGCCATTTATCCCGACTGCCGTCCCGGATTCATCGACGCCATGTCGGAAGCCATGCGCCAGGGCACATATGACGGTGTGGAGATTTACGCTCCCTACACCTCCCTGACCAAAGGGGAGATTGCCGCCCGCGGAGCAGCGGCAGGGGTTGATTTTTCCCTCACCTATTCCTGCTACAAAGGTGGTGAGCGTCACTGTGGACGTTGTGGCACCTGCGTAGAGCGCAAAGAAGCACTCGAGTCGGCACACGTCGCCGACCCGACTCTGTATGAAGAATGATGACGGATACCTTGTATGGCTCAGCCCAGTGCCTGCAAGGCGTCGCTGAGTTTCCGGCGGGTGACCTCTGAAACCGGAGTGAGTGGGAGGCGGAGAATATCCTCGGCCATCCCGCGTATGGCCAGCAGTGCCTTGATTCCGGAAGGGTTACCCTCGGCGAACAGCGCGCGGTAGAACGGCTGCAGCGGACGGTCGAAGGCTGATGCCTCGGCGAACCGTCCCTCAAGACACAGATGCACGACCCGGCTGAATTCCGACGGTAGCGCGTTGCCGATTACTGAAATCACACCTCTCGCGCCCATGGCCATGAGCGGCAACGTCAGGGCGTCGTCGCCCGACAGCACCACGAAGTCGGCGGGCTTCTTCTCCAGTATCTCACGAATCTGCCCCATTCGGCCTGAGGCCTCCTTTATCGCCACGATTTTTTCGGGATGTTCGGCCGCCAGGCGCAAGGTCGTTGACGCGTCGAGGTTCGCGCCGGTGCGCCCCGGCACATTGTAAAGCACCACAGGCAGCGGCGAGGCCTTCGCCACAGCCTCGAAATGGAGCCTCATCCCCTCCTGGGAGGGCTTGTTGTAGTAAGGCACGACCGACAGTATGGCGTCATAACCCGAGAAATCGGTGCGTCCGATGGTTTCAGTCAGGTGGCTTGTGGAATTGCCGCTCATGCCCAGGATGAGGGGGACGCGCCCCGCTACACGACCTGCTACGAAGCGGGCCAGCTCGTGACGTTCCTTGTCGGTCAGCGTGACCGCCTCGCCGGTGGTGCCGAGCACCACCAGATAGTCCGCTCCGTTATCCACCTGAAAATCGATCAGGCGGCCGAGCGACTGGTAATCAATCGAGAAATCTTTATTGAAAGGTGTTGCCAGGGCAATGCCGAGGCCATCCAGACTTATTGACATCGTGACAGGGAGTGTTTAATGGCGCAAAAGTAATGCTTTTTTCCCAACTTTCCGTAACTTTGCGGAAATTTCACCGCGCTACGGCGCAATTTTTATATCTTCCGACATTCCTATGATGCTTGAAATCCAGGACACTCTTGTGACCCTCGACCTTGCCGAGGAGTATTTCTGTTGTGATCTCGACAAATGCCTCGGTGCATGCTGCATCGAGGGTGACGCCGGGGCCCCGGTTAGCTTCGAGGAAATCGGCAAACTCGAGGAGGTCTTCCCCGAAGTGAAGGCCGACATGCTTCCGCGCGCGGTGACCGAGGTGGAAGAGAACGGCGTGGCATATCCCGACGCTGACGGCGAGATGGTGACCACCCTCCTTGACGGAGCGAACTGCGCCTTCTGCACCTTCGCCAAAGGGGGCGTCTGCCTCTGTGCGATAGACAAGGCATACCGCGAAGGGCGTGTCGCCTGGCGCAAGCCTGCCTCCTGTGCCCTCTATCCGGTTAGGATAAAGGAATACCCCACATTCACGGCCGTCAACTACCACCGCTGGTCGATATGCCGCGACGCCGTCGAGAACGGCCGACGCCTGGGCATACGCCTCTACCAGTTCCTGGAAGGGCCGCTGACCGAACGCTTCGGCCAGGAGTGGTATTCCGAGCTGAAAGCCGCCTGTGAGGAGTGGCTGCGGCAGAATCCCGGCAAATGACACGCCAAACCCGCCACGCCTCCATCTTATCTGACACGCACACGCACCGGAACCGGCTGGAGGCGGGGAGCCTCGCTTCCCCTTAGCAACTCCTTGAGTTTGTTTATCAATGACTTCATAAGATACGTTTTTTGAATAAAACCCATATTGCGCGCCTTTGGTTCGCAACGCCGGATATCCGTCGCGGCAATAATGGCGGCATCTCGTCAAGCGTGTCGTGGAACGTCTGCCGTCACAACTCGGCTTTTTAACACAATTTTGTTAACAAGCGAAGAAAAAAATCGTAACTTTGCGGGGGAGAGGGTGTCCGGCTGACCCCGGAGAGCCATCCGCCCCCGTCAACATACCCATAAACACCTTGGAAAATGAATGTTACTGACCGCTTCCTAAGATATGTCAAGTATGACACCCAGAGCGACGAGTTGACCAACCTCACCCCGTCAACCCCCGGGCAGTTCCTGTTCGCGCAAGTCCTTGAGAAGGAATTGCGAGAGCTCGGCCTTGAGGAAATCACCCTCGACGAGAACGGCTACCTGATGGCCACGCTCCCCGCCAACACCGACAAACAGGATGTGCCGACAATCGGATTCATCGCCCATCTCGACACCTCCCCCGACATGTCGGGCCGCAACGTCAAGCCCCGCATCGTCAAGGCATACGAAGGGGGTGACATCATCCTCAACGAGGCCGACGGCGTGAAACTCTCCCCGTCCCAGTTCCCCGAACTGCTCAATTACCTCGGGCAGGACCTCATCGTCACCGACGGCACCACCCTCCTGGGAGCCGACGACAAGGCCGGCATCGCCGAAATCATCTCGGCGGTGGTCTACCTCCAGAAGCATCCTGAAATCAAGCACGGCAAAATCCGCGTGGCCTTCAATCCCGACGAGGAAATCGGCCAGGGCGCACACAAATTCGATGTCGGGCGTTTCGGCGCAGACTGGGCCTACACGATGGACGGCGGCGAAATCGGCGAACTGGAGTATGAGAACTTCAACGCGGCTGTGGCCAAAGTTACATTCAAGGGGCGCAACGTCCATCCCGGCTACGCCAAACACAAGATGGTCAACTCCATCCGCATGGCCAACCAGTTCATACTGATGCTTCCCCGCTGGGAGACCCCCGAACACACCGAAGGGTATGAAGGCTTCTACCACCTCGTCCAGATAGAAGGGGATGTCGAGAAAACAACCCTCACTTATATCATCCGCGACCACGACCGCGACCGCTTCGAGCGACGCAAGAAAGAACTCCAGCACCTTGTCCGCAAGACAAACAACGAGTTCCCCGAATGCTGCTCCATCGAAATCAAGGACCAGTATTACAATATGCGCGAGAAAATCGAACCGGTGATGCACATCATCGAAATCGCCGAACAGGCGATGAAAGATGCCGGTGTCACCCCCAAAGTGCAGCCCATCCGTGGCGGCACAGACGGCGCGCAGCTCTCCTTCAAAGGGCTTCCCTGTCCCAACATCTTCGCCGGCGGCCTCAACTTCCACGGTCGTTTCGAGTTTGTCCCCATCCCCTCGATGGAGAAAGCCCGCGACGTGATTGTCGAAATAGCCCGTATCGTCAACGAAAAAGCGTGAACCGCCTTATTGTAGTGACCGGCCCGACAGCTTCGGGCAAGACCACACTCGCCATAGACCTGGCGCGAGTCCTCGGAACAGAAATAGTCTCCGCTGACTCGCGTCAGCTTTTCCGTGACCTGACAATCGGCACCGCCAGTCCCACCCCCGAGGAGCTCGCGGCGGTCACCCACCATTTCGTGGCCGCCCTCCGACTGGATGAATATTACTCCGCCGCCCAGTATGAGGAGGATGTCATCCGTCTCCTTCCCGACATCTTCAGCCGATGCGGCGGCAACGCCGTCATGTGTGGCGGCTCAATGATGTATGTCGATGCCGTATGCAACGGAATCGACCTCCTGCCGACCGTCTCCGACGAAAACCGTGCCCGAGCCTATGGCATATATGAAACCGGAGGGCTTCCCGCTGTGATCCGCGAGCTTGAACGTCTCGACCCGGCCTACCTGCGCCAGGCCCCGGACCTCAAGAACCACAAACGGCTTGTCCACGCCCTCGAGATTTCACTTGAAGCCGGACGTCCATATTCCTCGATGCTTACCGGAGAAAAGAAGCCACGCCCCTTCCGGATAGTGAAGTTCGCCATCGACCATCCGCGTGACGAGCTATTCTCGCGCATCAACCGGCGCGTGGATGAAATGATGGCGCAAGGATTGCTCGAAGAGGTGCGCGGAGTCTATGCCAACCGACATCTCAACTCCCTCAACACCGTGGGATACAAGGAACTGTTCGCCTATCTCGACGGAAAGTGGGATTTGGCCACGGCTGTAGCCCGCATCCAGAAAAACACCCGTGTCTACGCCAAGAAACAGCTTACCTGGCTGCGGCGCGACCCCTCTGTAATATGGCTCGACCCCTCACGCCCCCTTCTGCCCCAGATAATGGAACGGCTTGATGCCGCAAGGTAATCTCCCCGGTGGTGACAGGGAAGATTATTTCTCCGCCATCAGTTCAATGACAATCCCGTCAAAAATCATCAGGCAACTTTCATAATAGCCGTCACCGGTTATCCTAGGGCCGCTGATTATAGTATGACCCGCTTCCGCCAAAGATTGGGTGAGAGAATCTACTGCATCTTTTCCTCCCACGGAGAATGCCATATGGGCGTAGCCTGCAACCCGACCGGCGTTGTCCGGTAATACGGTGTCAGGCCAATCCATAAGTTCCAGCCGCGTGTTATCATCGAAAGATATGAAGTATGACCGCAGGCCGCTCCTCGGATTGTGGTACAAATCTCCACAACGTCTTCCAAAATACCTGACAAAAAACTCTTTCGCCTCCTCCAGGTTGGAGACATTCAAGGCTATATGATCTATTCTCATCATTTTCTGGACTTATAGAGAAACCGCTCCGAGAGCCAAGTTCTGACAGGGATGTCGTAGGCTTTGACGCTCGCGTATGCAACCGCGATTGAGGCGATGAAGATGCTGACGGCCACCCATATGTGGGTTGACAGCGGAGCGTCGGCGTGACGGGCGGCCCAGTTCATCTGCACATATATCATCGGGTAGTGGGTGATGTAGAGTGGATATGAAATCATACCCAGGAATTTGCATATCGCGGTGGTTCGTCTGCCACGCAGCGGGCTTCCGGCTCCGGCGGCGACCACGGCGGGATAGACAAGGAGGATGACAACCGCGCAATAAACCCCGTTTATCCATTCGCTGTCGGCTCCTCCGAGATGAGGCACGACAAGTGTGGCAGCCACAACCGCCGAACACCAGGCCATTCCTCCCCGGTTGAGTTTTATGCGGCATTTGCCAAGGCGGTAAAGCAGCAGACCTCCGAAGAATGGATACAGCAGACGGCATATGCCGATATATATCTGGTCAGGCGTAAGCCCGAATCCTCCGATTACGGTGTATTTCGCGTATGACCTGACTTCAAGTAACCCGAAAGTGTCGAGATTCAGGCATAAGTCAATGGTCAGGAATGCTGAGATGGTCACCGTTACCGCCAGTATTATAACGTTGAAACGCCTGACAAAAAGCGCGTAAAGGATGTTGGCCACATATTCCCACATCAAAGACCAGGCGGCTCCGTTGAGCGAGTTGATTTCCTGCCATCCCCTGATATCCATCGATGGGGGAGTGGGGAACATCAGGCATCCGAGTATTACAATCAGAAGCAGCTTCCACCACGGTGTCTGCATCACCAGCTCGAAGCCCGGCGCTCCTCCGAAGTAAAACCAGAACGCACCGATAAACGTGCCCAGAATCACCATCGGCTGCAGACGTATCAGACGGCGTTTGAAAAATCCCCAGACATTCATTTTGCCCCACCGGTCATCATAAGCGTACCCGATGACGAATCCTGATAAGACAAAAAAGAAGTCCACCGCGAGATAGCCGTGGTTTAGAATCTGGTCAGACGGGCCTTTGGAGTATGTCTCGAACAGGTGGAACGCGACAACAATCATCGCCGCCACACCCCTCAGCCCGTCAAGGATTTCGAATCGGGGTTTGGATGACAGAGGAATTGTATTGGTAGGCATCATATGATTTTTGGGGATTGTCAGTCGGTCTGGCCGATAGAACGGGAGGCCACATAAGCGCCGAGGGCCTGGCGGTAAGAGTCTCCGACAGGAATCTCGTGGGTGACCGCGGGTGAGGCCACCCGGTCGGTCACGATTATGCGGCTGCGCTCGATGGTGTGTATCTTCGACAGGTTCACGATGAAGCTGCGGTGAACCCGCATGAAGTTCTCCGATGGGAGCGTGTGCTCCAATGTCTTCATGCTCAGCAGGGTCATCACCGAGCGCGGTTCCCCCTCGACGAAAATCCTGACGTAATCCTTCAACCCCTCGATATAAAGGATGTCTGCCTTGCGTATCTGGCGGTGACGGTACTCCGATTTGACTATGATATGGTCTGAGTCGGGGCCGGCTTTCCCATTGGCCGCTTCCGGGGAGTCGTTCCCGTCCGCTGTCGACATCTCTGTCGCCGTCGCGCCTCTCCTTGCGAGGGCCCGGTTCACAGCTCCCAGGAATTCCCCGTAGCTTACAGGCTTGAGCAGGTAGTCGACGGCGTTTGCCTTTATGCCGTCAATCGCGTAATTCTCATAGGCGGTCACGAACACTACCATCGTGGTCGGCGGCAACAGCCCGACAAGCTCCATGCCTGACAGCTGTGGCATCTGTATGTCAAGAAACACCAGGTCAATCTCACCTGACGAAAGTGTGGGATAAGCTTCCTGGGCCGAGGTGAACACCCCCGCGAGGGTCAGTGCCGGGGTTCGTTCGGCATAGCTTCCGATGAGGTTCCCGGCCAGGGGCTCATCATCAATCACGCAGCATCTTAATGGTTCGGTAATCATAAGGGGGAGGGGTATCAGTTGGTGTCAATCGGTATGGTCAGGGTTGCCCTGAACAAGTTGCCGTCACGGGAAATGTCAAGCGCGGCGCGGTGGCCGTAAATCAATTGCAGGCGGCGGCGCAGGTTCTGTAGCCCTATTCCGCCGGTTTTCTCTTTCGCGTTCTTTTCCTGCTTCGCGCCGGAAACCGGCGGGTTGCCCTCCTGGCGACAGCTGTTGGCTGTGGTGCAGGTCAGGGTGTTTCCCGTTACTTTTATCACGATTCTTATCGAGGCCCCGGCCTCGCCGGTGTTGCTGTGCTTGAAAGCATTCTCGACCAGTGGGATGAAAAGCAGGGGGGGCACCGGGGAGTTTCCTGCCCTGCCGGGGTCGACATCACATTCGAGAATGGTCGAGGCCGGGAGCCGCAGCCCCATCAGCTTCACATAGTTCTCCACGAATGAAAGCTCCCGGCTCAGCTCTACCTCCTGCCGGTTGTCATACAGCACATACCTCAGCATGCCGCTCAATTCGTGGACGGCGTCCTGGGCCTTTGGCGGGGAAACGGCGATAAGGGCGTATATGGAGTTGAGGGTGTTGAAAAGGAAATGGGGATTGAGCTGGCTCTTGAGGTTCTGCAGCTCCTCCTGGCGCCGGGCCGCCACAAGCTGTTCCGACCGCCTCGACAGCCTTAGCCATGTGTCGCTTAGCTTCAGCGCGATGCTCAGGCCGATGGTCAGAACCAGCATCACCACGTCGCGGGCATAGAAATTCAGCCAGTGAAGCAATCCGTGGGGGTGGGGCTTGGACCTGGTGGCCTCGACAATCCCCCTGGCGGCCTGGCGGATACGCCATGCCTCCTCCCAATAAGGCTCCATCCAGATGCTTATCAGCCTGAAAAGCGCCATCGACGCGGCGATGACAATCAGGTTGTAGCCGATGAGCCTCCACGCGAAACGTTTCCGCTCGAACGACCTGCCGATGATGAAGCAATAGTTGATGTAAAACACGGCGATGAACACCAGAGCCTTGACGTAGACTCCCAGTTTCAGTTCCGGCACGTTGCGGAACGGTTTCCCCATGGAGTTGAGAATCTCCGGGAGTATAAACAGCATGCCCAGGCAGATGAGGTGGGTGAGGAACCTGACAACCCGCTCGCGCCGGGTCTGCGAGCCGGGAGGGGTCTGCATTATGTTGTCGGAGGCTTGCATCCTGTGATGAGTTCTTAATCCAATGCAAATATACACTGAAAACTTCTGACCTGCAAATCCGATTTGGTGTTGCCGTGGATTTTTCTTAACTTCGTGGGATGAAACAGTTTTCACTCAACATACACGGCTCCATAAGGGAGTTCTCTCGCCCGCTCGTGATGGGAATCCTCAATGTGACTCCTGACTCCTTCTATCCAGGGTCGAGGACTCTCGACGGAGAGGACGCCGGGACCGCATTGGGGGTCAAGGCTATGGCCGCCCGCCTGATAGCCGAGGGAGCCGACATCATAGATGTTGGCGGATGCTCCACACGTCCCGGCTCCGCACCTGTGAGCGAGCAGGAGGAGATGCGTCGCGTCAGGCTCGGGGTGGAGGCTGTCAGGAAGCTTTCATCCGAAGTCCTGGTCTCGGTCGACACATTCCGCTCCCGGGTGGCGCGCGGCGCGGTCGAGGAGTGGGGCGCCGACATCATAAACGACATATCGGCCGGCCTGATGGATGAGGGGATGATTCCCGAGGTGGCCCGGCTCGGTGTGCCATACATAATGATGCACACCCGTGGCACCCCCGACACGATGGGAACCCTCACGGAATATCCCGAAGGGGTGGTCGCCGGTGTCGCCTCTGAATTGCGCGGACGTATCATCGAGGCGCAGCTTGCCGGAATAGCCGACATAATCATAGACCCCGGCTTCGGGTTCGCCAAGACAGTCGGCCAGAATTATGAGCTGATGGCAGGCCTTGATGTGCTTGACGCCATGCTCGATAATCGGCCGATGCTTGTCGGCATATCCCGCAAATCTATGATATACAAACCGCTGGGCTTGACCCCGGCCGACTCTCTCCCCGGCACCATCGCCCTCGACACAGTGGCCCTGCAGAAAGGGGCTGCCATACTGAGGGTTCACGACGTCGCCGCCTGCCGACAGACGGTGGATGTCGTGGAAATGCTTTAACTACCTAACTCACAGGTTATGATTGAATCGTTCGGCCTGAAAGACATCCTCGACATCACGATTGTCGCGATGATGCTCTACTACCTCTACAAGATAATGAGGGAGTCAGGCACAATCAATATCTTCTATGGCGTGCTGGCCTTCATCGTGGTGTGGGTCGTGGCCTCTGAAATCCTCGAGATGAAGCTCATAGGCTCGATTCTCGACAAGTTCATGAGTATCGGCCTGCTGATTCTCGTCATCATCTTCCAGGACCAGATCAAGCGTTTCCTTGTCGAACTCGGCTCCAAGAAACGGTGGAAGTTCCTTACCTCCATATTCCACCACAAGAAAGAGAGGGGAGGGGACGGCGCAGACCTCCACACCCGGGTCATGCCGATTGTCTACTCCTGCATGTCGATGTCGAAGAGCAAGACCGGCGCGCTCATCGTTATTGAGCAGGACGTGCCGCTTGAGAACTATGAGAAGACCGGCGACAAGATTGATGCCGAAATCAACTCACGCCTCATCGAGAACATATTCTTCAAGAATTCCCCCCTCCATGACGGGGCATTGATAATCGCCGGGGGCAGGCTGAAAGCGGCAGGCTGCATCCTCCCGGTCAGCCACGACACCGATGTTCCCCGCTCCCTCGGCCTGCGCCACAGGTCGGCCCTGGGAATCTCCCAGGCGACAGACGCGTTTGCCATCGTGGTGTCGGAGGAGACCGGCAACATCTCGGTGGCCTACCGTGGACGCCTCTCCACACGCCTTTCCTCGACCGAACTCGAGAAACGCCTCTCGGCCCTCCCCGTCCCGGTCTGATACGGGAGTATTGTCCGGCGAAAGCGCGACAGAACGATTTGTCTGTTACAGGCGTTATATCTGCGCGTTACGCTATCTCTTACCTAAACAATCCTGAATTATGAAACTCCAAGCATATCCAGACAACATACTTGAAATTTACCAGGACTCTTTCAGGGAGTCGTGGGACTTGCCCGCGCTGACCGACTTCGGGGCAGAGGAGGTGCTGACCTACGGCGACCTCGCGCGGCGTATCGCCCGGGTGCATCTGTTTTACCGGCAGATGGGTATCGCTCCCGGCGACAAAGTGGCGTTGCTCGGCAAGAACTCTGCCACATGGGTGATGTTTTTCATGGCCACGGTAACCTACGGGGCCACAATCGTCCCCATCCTCTCTGATTTCAACTCTCACGACAGCCAGCACATCATCAACCACTCGGAGGCGACATTGCTCATCGTCAGCCAGTCGGTATGGGAGACTTATGATTTCGACCAGATGCCGATGCTCAGGGCCGTCCTCTCCCTGGAAACCCGCCAGGTGCTGGCCGAACGTACCTCCCAGGGGGACCCCTCGCCGCAGAGAATCATCCGCAACCTGACACGCAAGTTCCGCTCTGCATATCCCGACGGTTTTTCGAGGGAGCATGTGGTCTATCCCGAGGTCGACAAGGATGCCGTCGCGATACTCAACTACACCTCCGGGACCACCGGTTTCTCAAAGGGGGTGATGCTCACCTATGACAATATCGCCGGCAACGTCGGCTTCGGCATACAGTCGCGTCTCCATTACCAGGGGTCGCGCGCCTTGTCGTTCCTTCCGCTGGCCCACGCCTACGGGTGTACCTTCGATATGCTCGTTCCCCTGGCCACAGGCTCATTCATAACCGTTTTCGGAAAGACCCCGACCCCGAAGCTGCTGCTGAAGGCGTTGTCTCAGGTCAGACCAAACCTTGTCATATGCGTGCCTCTCATTCTTGAGAAAATCTACCGCAAGCAGATTGTGCCGATGATTACACGGCGCGCAATCCGTTGGGTGCTTGCCGTGCCGTTTGTCGACAGGGCGATTTATGCCAAAATACGCAACAAGCTTGTCGAGGCTTTCGGCGGGGAGTTCGAGGAGGTGATTATCGGGGGAGCCCCGCTCAACAGCGAGGTCGAGGAATTCCTCTATAAAATCAAGTTCCCCTTCACTGTGGGTTACGGTATGACCGAGTGCTGCCCCCTTATCAGCTATACCCCCTGGCGGCAGTTCGTCCCGACATCTTGCGGCCATGTAATCCCCAATATGGAGGCTAAGATTGTCAGCGACGATCCTGTGAATCTCCCGGGTGAGATTTGTGTGCGCGGCCAGAACCGCATGAAGGGGTATTACAAGAATCCCGACGTCACCGCCGCCACCATCGACGAGGATGGATGGCTCCATACCGGCGACATGGGCACGATGCAGGATGGCACCCTCTTCATCCGCGGCCGATACAAGACCATGATTCTCTCCGCGTCAGGCCAGAACATATATCCCGAAGAGATTGAGGCGAAGCTCAACAATATGCCGTATGTCAGCGAGAGCCTTGTTGTCGAGCGCGGCAAGGGGCTGACTGCCATCGTTTATCCAGACTATGAGCGGATGGACGCCGACCATGTCGACAGCGCCCGTCTTCCCGAGCTTATGGAACGCAACCGTCAGGAGCTCAACACTCTCGTTGCCCCGTATGAGAAGGTTGACCACATTCAGCTCATACCCCACGAATTCGAGAAGACACCCAAGAAATCCATCAAACGCTATCTTTACAGCTGATGGAGACGCCAATGCCGGAATATCCGAGGCTGTGTCTCCCCCCGGTGTCGTTGCGGGTCAAGCGTTGCGACGACGGCCTATGGCGCGTCTACGACCGTCTGCGTGACAGGTTCGTGGCCCTCACGCCGGAGGAGTGGGTCAGGCAGCACTTTGTGGACTTCCTGATCTGCCAGCTTGGTTATCCTCCCGGTATGCTCGCCAATGAGGTCGCCCTTTCGCTCAACTCCACACGCCGGCGCTGCGACACGGTGCTTTTTGCTCCTCCGGGCCATAATCCCGGCGGTGGGTCGGGAGGTTTCACCCTCGGCAACCTCCGGCCGCTGGCTATCGTCGAGTACAAGGCCCCCGAGGTGGAGATAACCCAGAAAGTGTTCGACCAGATTGCCCGCTACAACCTCGTGATGGTGGCTCCGCTTCTGATTGTCAGCAACGGCCTGCGCCATTTCTGCTGCGTAGCCTCCCCTGATGGCTACCGTTTCCTGCGTGACATCCCAGCATACGGAGACCTTTTACGTCTGACGTCGGCCGGGGAGGTCTCGCGCATATGACCGCGTCATCCTATGAATCCCCCGATATCCAATAAAAGAAATCCCCAATAAGACGCCTGTTATGAGAAAGTCAATCCTCATACTCCTTCTTCTGATTTCGTCATTGTCGGTTGTCACATTGTCTTGCGCCTCCGGTGAGGAGCGCGGGAGGGGCGACTCCCGGACTGAGGAGGTATTGCGGCGTCTCGACTCGGTGATTGTCAACCGCCAACAGTATATCAGGGGGAAGGAACACCGCCTGGATTCCCTGAAAACTCTTCTGGCGGCGGCTGACGATGAACGCCGGTATCACCTGTATGACCGCCTGTTCGGTGAATATTATTCATATGACCTTGACTCGGCGGTGGTGTACGCCACCCGCAAGGCGGAGGTGGCCAGAGGGTTCAGCGGCGGCCCGCGTCTGTCTGTGGCGAGACTAAACCTTGCCCGTGTCCTCCTGGCAAGAGGCCGCACCCTGGAGGCGGTCGAGCAGGTGAGGGCCGCGCTTCCCGACACTGTCTTTCCGGTAGTTAAGGTAATATGGTATGACTTTATGGTTGTTTATGAGGCGGTCAGCGGCCGGAACCCTTTGAGATGGCACGAAAAGCTAAGTGCGGCCCTTGACTCAACCTCCTCTGAATGGATTTACAACGAAAGCAACCTGTTGCGTCTGAAAGGAAATCCGCAAGGAGCCGCCGAGGTGCTTGAGGCCAATGGCCATATCCTCCCGGAGACTGCCAGAAATCGCGCCATCACCAATTACCTGTTGGGCAAGACATTCCTGCAGAAACGAGACACCGCCGAGGCCATCAGGTGTGTCGCGGCCAGTGCGGTTAATGACCTTATGACGCCGGTGCGCGATTACAAATCGCTCTACGAGCTCGCCTCCCTGCTGCTTGCCACCGGAGACATCGACCGGGCCTACCGTTATATCGACCTTGCGGCCGAAGACGTCAATTCAACCCGGGTCTTCGACAATATGGTGGCCGTCAATGCCATAATGCCCCAGATTGTGAGGGCCCATGAAAGCCGTATGCGGCGCGAGCACGCCGTGCAGCGGTGGTTCGCTGCCGGAATTTCCATACTCGCGATATGCCTGGTGGGGGTTCTGGTGTTCACCATCAGGTCACGCAACGCTGTCGGCAGAGCGGCCGTCAGGGAGAATGAGCTGAATACCCGCCTGCGTGAAATCAACCGTGAGCTGGAGGACATGAACCGCCGTATCTCAGAGAGCAACAAGGTAAAGGACGCCTACCTGGTCCAGTATTTCAACCTGTGCTCATATTTCGTCGGGCGGTTCGATGAGTTCAGGGGAAATGTCTCTTCGGCCGCGCGGACCAAGGGGCTGGCCGGAGTGGAGAAGCTGCTGGCCGCTGCCGATGACGACCGCGAGCTGAAGAAATTCTATTCCAACTTCGATTCCACCTTCCTTTCGCTGTTTCCCGGATTCGTGGAGAGCCTTAACCGGTTGCTGGCTCCCGACAAGCAGGTGTCGCTCAACCGCGACGGTTCAATGTCTAACGAACTGCGCACATTCGCATTGATTCGCCTTGGGCTTTCAGACTCCGAGCAGATTGCCGGATTCCTGCGCCGTTCGGTCTCCACGATTTACAATTACAGGGTCAAGATGCGCAACGCAGCCATCTGCCCTCGCGATGAATTCGAGGACAGAATTATGGATATAAAGCCTTGAATCCACTACTGTTTTCCTATTGGTTGGATTGGTTAAATCTTTGCAAATCAGATATTTGTTTCTTGGGAATTACTACTGTTTTACTCCCGACAGAGTTGTAGGCCGTTTCAGGGTGTAATTTTGCGGAAACAACCCAAATACCACATCATGAAAAAACTTGCCTTAATTCTATCCGCCTTGGCGACGGGAGCAACCCTGTCGGCCGGGGAGAAAGTCGCCTCCCCGGATGGCGGCATCGTTGTCGATTTCAATCTTACATCTGCCGGACGCCCGACTTACGCCGTGACCTTCAACGGTGAGGAAATCGTGCGTCCCTCCGGAATGGGATTCCTTCTGAAGGAAGCTGCCCCGATGACTGACGGATTCCGCGTCGACAGTGTTGCGCGCGCTTCGGTCGATGAGTCGTGGACTCCGGTCTGGGGTGAGAACAGCCGCATTGCCAACCGCTGCAATTCTCTCACCGTATATATGTCGCAAACCCTCCCTGACGGAGGAACCCGCCGGATGGATGTCGAGTTCCGGGCCTATGATGACGGAGCCGCGTTCCGCTACATCTTCCCGCGACAGGAAACCTCTGAATTTGTCATCACCGACGAGCTTTCAGAGATGGCGATGGGGGGCGATTACACCGCCTGGTGGATTCCCGGGGATTATGACACCCAGGAGTATGAATACACCCGCTCGCTGCTTAGCGAAATCCGGGGGCATTCGGCCAAACGTCATATGTCAAATGTCTCACAGTCGATGTTTTCTCCGACCGGGGTGCAGACTTCGCTGATGCTCAAGACCCCTTCCGGCAAATATCTCAACCTCCACGAGGCCGCCCTGGTGGATTATCCCGCGATGCACCTCAACCTAAATGACTCCACGATGACATTCGTGTCGTGGCTGACCCCCTCGCCTGACGGGACAAAGGCAGTGGTTGACACTCCGTTCCGCACCCCCTGGCGTGTGGTGATGGCCGGAGAGAAGGCCACAGACATCCTCGCGACCGACATCATCTACAATCTCAACGACCCCTGCGCGATTGAAGACACCTCCTGGATAAAGCCTGTGAAATACATGGGTGTATGGTGGGAGATGATTACCGGCAAGAGCGCGTGGTCTTACTGCGACGCCGAGAATTTCGACCTCGCCACATTCGACTACTCCAAGGCGACGCCCCACGGCCGTCACGGCGCCAACAATGAGAATGTGCGCCGATACATCGATTTCGCTGCCGAGAACGGTATGGACCAGCTCCTCATCGAGGGGTGGAACATCGGATGGGAAGACTGGTTCGGCAAGCAGAAGGATTATGTTTTCGATTTCGTGACTCCTTACCCTGACTTCGACATCAAGGCCCTCAACGAGTATGCCCACTCCAAGGGGATACGCCTGATGATGCACCATGAGACTTCAGGCTCGGTGCCTAACTATGAGCGTCATATCGACCGTGCCTACGACCTGATGAACCGTTATGGCTACAATGCCGTCAAGAGCGGCTATGTCGGCAACTTCCTCCCCAAGGGTGAGAACCATTACAGCCAGTGGTCGGTAAGGCATTACCTCAATGCCGTCAAGAAAGCCGCCGGGAAGAAAATCATGGTGAATGCCCACGAGGCTGTGAGGCCTACCGGACTCGCCCGCACTTATCCCAACCTCATAGGTAACGAGAGTGCGATGGGAACCGAATACCAGAACATGTCACCTGCGCATGTGACCATCCTCCCCTTCACCCGGCTCAAGGGTGGGCCGATGGATTTCACTCCCGGTATATTCAGGATGGATTTAAGCACATTCGCTCCCGGTAACCACGAGCATAAGCGTGCCACGGTTGCCAACCAGCTTGCCCTCTACCTCACCATGTATTCCCCCCTCCAGATGGCCGCAGACCTGCCGGAACATTACGCCGAGAAGATGGATGCCTTCCAGTTCATAAAGGATGTGCCGGTCGACTGGAGCGAGAGCCGCTACCTCGACGCCGAACCGGGAGAATTCATAATCGTGGCCCGCAAGGACAAGAACAGCGAGAACTGGTTTGCCGGAGGTGTGGCCAACGCCGACGGTCATTCGGCCGACCTCGCGCTCAGCTTCCTCGACGCGGGGGCGGAATATGAGGCGACCATCTATGCCGACGCTCCCGACGCCCACTTCGACACCAACCCCGAGGCATATGTCATAACCCGCCGCAAGGTTTCGGCCGCAGACACCATTCCGGTGAGAATGGCTCCCGGCGGGGGCTTCGCCATCTCTTTCCGCCCCCTTTGAGCGGCAACCCGCAGGCTGAAATAAGACTGCCGACTGAAGAATAGCGACAATCACTGTCGATTCCGCATATATCCGCGGCTGCCGAGTTGTTTGCTCGCAGCCGCGGATATTAAATTTTTATTAAAAAACAGTTTGAGGAGAGGAAATGAGGGGAGAATGGGATATATTTGCGGTATGGATACAAAGAAAGCGAAGATTCTGCTTGTTGATGACGAGGAGGCCCTCCGAGAAGGGCTGGGGGTCTATCTTGAGCTTGAGGGGTATGAGGTCGACACCGCCGCGAGCGCCGAGGAGGCCCTGACCTTCGACCTTCCGGGCTATGACCTGCTGTTGCTTGACATCATGATGGGGGGAATGAGCGGTGTGGAGCTTGCGGCGAGGCTAAAGGAGAATCCCGCCACCGCATCTCTGCCGATAATCTTCCTGACAGCCCGCGATTCCGATGAGGATGTGCTGAAAGGGCTGACCCTCGGGGCTGACGACTATATAGCCAAACCCTACTCGATAAAAATCGTGATAGCCCGCATCGAGGCGGTGTTGCGCCGTTTCCGCCTGAATTCTCCCGGAATCCTGCAGAGGGGAGTGGTCTGTGACCGCCAGTCGCTTGTGTGCAGGGTTGACGGGGTAGAGGTCAGGCTTGCCCGGAAGGAATTCGAGATACTCGCCCTGATGCTTGAGAATCCCTCTCGTGTCTTCTCCCGTGAGGAGCTTCTTGAGAAAATCTGGCCGGAGAAGGTTGTGGTCGTTGACCGTGCCGTTGATGTGCATATCACCCGCCTCAGGGGGAAGATTGCTCCCTATGGGCGGCATATCGTGACCCGTTCGGGATATGGTTATGGCTGGCAGGATTAAACTCTCGTTCCACTCGCGTGTGCTGCTGGCGGTGATGGCCCTCTGCTGGCTGCTGGTCGGCACTTTCATGGTCTTCCAGTATCAGCGCGAGAAGGAGTTCAAGCAGAGGCTGCTCGACACCGAGCTGCAGGCCCACAACATGAGGATAATCGAAGCCCTTGATGAGGGGGAGTCGCCCGACAGCGTGGTTGGCCGCATAAATGAGCCGGGGGCCAACCTGCGCGTCACCATAATCGGAGCTGACGGCACGGTGGTCTACGACAACAATGACCTGACCCCATTCCCCTCGGCCAACCATAACGGACGTCCGGAAATCCGGCGAGCCCGGGAGGCGGGGGAGGGATTCACCGTCGAGCGACATTCAGAGAGTGACGACATCGATTATTTCTATTCGGCCCGTCTCGGCCGGGATGGTGTAGTCGTACGCTCGGCCGCCCCATACTCCCATACCCTGCAGGAATTCCTAAGGGCCGACCAGACATTGCTGTGGATACTCGCGGCAATGACCCTGTTGATGAGCCTGGCCGGTTTCCTGGCGACCAGACGCATATCGCTCAGCATACGGCGTCTTGACCGTTTCGCCGCCAAGGCAGAGAGGGGGGAGCATATATTCGGGGATGAAGGGTTCCCGCACGATGAGCTTGGAAGCATCGCCAGCCATATCGTCAGGCTGTATGTGCAGCGCGACAGGCAGCACCGCGAGGCTTTGCGCCAGGAGCAGGAGAAGATTGAGCTGAAGAAGCAGCTGACCAGCAATATCAACCACGAGCTGAAGACCCCGGTGGCCTCGATGCTCATATGCCTGGAACTTCTGCGCGACCATCCGGAGATGCCGGAACAGAGTCGCCGGGAGTTCATGGAGCGGATAATCGCCAATGCCCGCAGGCTCGACCTGCTGCTTAAGGATGTCTCCACCATAACACGTATGGATGAAGGGGCGGCTATGATTTCCAAGGAGGAGGTTGACCTGAGAGCTTTGGTTGAAGAGGTTGCCGCCGAGCAGAGGATGCTTACCGACATGGCGATAACCGTCGATATGCCCCGGATTTCAATCAAGGGGAACAGGCCTCTGCTGGAATCGGTGTTCCGCAACCTCATCGGCAACGCCATCGCTTACAGCGGAGGCACCGAAGTCTCGGTGCGCGCCGATGAAAACGGCCATTTCGTGGTGCGTGACAACGGATGCGGCATACCCGAGGAGCATCTGCCCCACATATTCGGGCGTTTCTACCGCCTTGACAAGGGGCGGTCGCGGGCAGCCGGGGGGACCGGCCTCGGTCTGGCCATCGTGCGCAACGCCGTGGCTCTCCATGGCGGGGAGATACGCGCCACCAATGATGGCGGCCTCCGTTTCGACTTCGACCTCAGATGAGCTTCCTCGGCCACTCCTTTAACAAAAAGTCAACAGATTATTAATATTTATGAAACATGATGTCCCTAATTTTGTTCCGTAAATAAACAAAGCAACTTTTACGGATCTATGGACATTTTGTTTCTGGGCATCGTGGTGTTCCTCTTCCTGCTGGCGGTCGTTGACCTGTCGGTGGGAGTGAGCAACGATGCGGTCAATTTCCTCTCCTCCGCCGTTGGATCGAAAGCCGCCTCCTTCAAAAGGATAGTGCTTGTGGCGGCAGTCGGGGTGTTTATCGGCGCGGCGATGAGCAACGGTATGATGGACATCGCCCGTCACGGCATCTTCCGCCCCGAGAACCTCTCGTTCTACGACGTGATAGTGATATTCATGGCGGTTATGGTCACCGACGTGATTCTACTCGATGTGTTCAACTCATTGGGGATGCCGACTTCGACCACGGTGTCGATGGTGTTCGAGCTGCTTGGCGCCACATTCGTGGTGGCTCTGTTCAAGACGGCCGCTCCGGAAAGCACACTCTCGATGGGCGACCTGCTCAACACCGAGAAGGCTCTGTCGGTGATACTCGGCATTTTCCTCTCTGTTGCCATCGCTTTCGTCTTCGGAACCATCGTGCAGTTCCTTACACGCCTTGTCTTCACATTCGAGTACAAGAGCAAGCTGAAATGGAAGGTAGGGCTCTTCGGAGGTGTTGCCTGCACCGCCATAATCTACTTCATGCTCATCAAGGGGATAAAGGATATGACCATAATGACGCCTGAGCTGAAGGCCTGGATAAGCTCCAACACCGCGCTTATCCTCCTTGTCACTTTGGTTGTGTTCACCATCATAATGCAGATTCTCCACTGGCTTAAAGTCAATGTGTTCAAGGTGGTGGTGCTGTTGGGCACATTCTCCCTGGCCATGGCTTTCGCGGGTAATGACCTTGTGAACTTCATAGGCATACCGCTCACCTCGCTTGCCTCATACCAGGATTATATGGCTTCGGGAGGGGGGAATCTCCACGGGTTCTCGATGGAGAGCCTTAACGGACCGGCCAACACCCCGTTTTATTTCCTTATCGGCGCCGGCATGATTATGGTGGTGTCGCTGGCGACCTCCCGCAAGGCGCGGCAGGTGACCCAGACGACGGTCGGGCTGAGCGCCCAGAGCCAGGGTGATGAGATGTTCGGCTCGTCGCGTATCGGCCGGTCGCTTGTCAGGGTGGCCCTGAATTCATTCAACTGGGTCAATGACCGCACTCCCGCCGGGGTGAAGCGGTGGATTTCGCGCCGGATGGATTCGACTACAACACAGCCTGAGGAGGGGGCCGCTTTCGACCTCGTCCGCGGTTCGGTCAACCTGATGCTCGCCGGAATACTGATTGCCTGGGGTACGTCCATGAAGCTTCCGTTGTCTACCACTTTCGTGACATTTATGGTTGCGATGGGTACCTCCCTCGCCGACCGTGCCTGGGGACGTGAGAGCGCGGTGTTCAGGATTACCGGTGTAATCTCTGTCATCGGCGGCTGGTTCATCACAGCCGGGGTGGCTTTCATCGGGGCCGGAATCGTGGTCTGCCTGATGCACCTGGGTGGTGTGCCGGTGATGATTGCAGGTGGCGTGATTGCCCTCGGGCTGCTTGTCCGCAGCAACATCCGTTTCCGCAAGAAAAAGAAGGAGGTGGAGAACGACACCCTCTTCCAGGCCATCCTCTCCACGGAAGACCCTGCCGAGGTCTGGCCCCTGCTGCGCATCTACATAAATGAGAAAGTGAAGATGTTCCTGCAGTTCGCCGCCAAGGCCTATGACGATGTCTCTGGCGGATTCCTGGAGGACAACACCAAGATGCTGTCGCGGGCCGAGAAAGCACTTGTCGCCGAGAAGGATGTCTTGAAGTCGCAGCGGCGCAAGATGACGCTCTGCCTGCGCAAGGCGGCCCCAGAGACTGCCATAGAGAAAAGCACCTGGTTTCATCTTGAGAACACTATGGCGATGTCGATGACCTACAACCTCAGGCGTGTCAATGAGGTGTGCAAGGAGCATGTCGACAACAATTTCCGCCCTCTCCCGGCTGTGTTCCATGAGAACCTTGCCACCCTGCGCGGGTTGATTGCCGGCGTGTTGCGGGACTCCGAGGCGGCGGTGGAGGAGAGCCGCCCCGAGGTCATAGACGGCTTGCGCCGCAGGTGTGAGGATATAAAGAACAGCCTGACGGCACGCTCGCGCGAGGTCTATGATTTCCTGCGAAAGGACAATGACGCCGACATGACAGTGGCTTATGTCTACCTCAATCTCCTCCAGGAAAGCCAGGAACTGGTCACCTCATTGCGCAAACTGCTGCGGGCCTCGGGCAAGCTCAATCTTGCCCCATCCTCATACCGCAGCTTCACCCATCCCGGAGCCGCCGAGGCGAAAGTCTCCTGAACCGTTCGTAAAATCGCTGTCATAAGTAACTGGTCGAAATTATTTTAATGTTTGTTCGAGTAAAATTTTTAGAAGATTTTCCTCGAAAAAAACATTGAAATAAGATGACCGGTTTGTATAAAATAATTTTGAACAGTTACTTATATGGATGACATTATTGTAATCATACTGCTCATATTGCTCAACGGAGTCTTCTCCATGTCGGAGATTGCCTTGATTTCTGCGAGAAAATCGCGCCTAACCTCAGACGCCCGCAAAGGTAGCCGCGGGGCCGCAGCCGCGTTGCGGCTGGCTGAAGATCCCGACCGTTTCCTCTCAACCATCCAGATAGGAATAACGCTGATAGGCATACTGACCGGTCTTTATTCAGGCGCGGCGCTGGCTGATGATGTCGGGGCGCTGCTGGAACGGATGGGGATGGGGCCGAAAGCCGCTCGTTCCGTAGGCCAGGTATCCATTGTGGCTGTGGTCACATACCTGTCGATAGTCGTGGGTGAACTGGTGCCTAAAAGAATCGGGCTGGCGGCCGCCAACGGTGTGGCCAAATTCATATCCAGGCCAATGCGCCTGCTGGCCACGGTGGCCCTCCCGGCAGTGTGGCTCCTCTCCGCGTCCACATCTTTCCTGGTCAGGATTCTCAGACTGAAGAGCAACGGCAACAATGTCACCGAAGATGAGATCAAATCGCTCATTCAGGATGGCGCGGATGCCGGGGAGGTGAGAAAAGTGGAGCAGGACATTATGGAGAGGGCGCTTGTGCTGGGTGATTTGAGGGTGGCGTCGATAATGACCCCCAAGGTGGATGTCAGGTCGCTGAATCTCGACATGGATGTGGCCGAGATAAAGCGCAACCTGTCGGAGAACCTTCACAGCTCTTATCCGGTCTACTGCAGCTCTCGCCAGGGGGCCGTGTGTGGCATGGTCTCATTGAAACAACTCATATTGACCCTTGACAGACCGGGGTTCAGATTGCAGGATGTGGTCAGCGCGCCGGTTTATTTCCCCGAGACGATGAGCGTCTATGACGCCCTCGACACTCTGAAGAACAAACGGGTTGATTTCGCCCTGGTCTGCGATGAGTTCGGCGACCTTTCAGGGGTGGTGACCCCTGGCGATGTGCTTGACGGCCTTGTGGGTGAGTTTCCGCATGTCGGAACTTCTGAGATGATATTTCCAGCCGGAGTGTCTGGAAGCTGGCTGGTCGACGCCGGCATATCCTTCTATGACTTCCTGAGTCATTTCGAACGAGAGGACTTGTATCACCCCGCATCGTATTCCACCCTCGGGGGCTTCATCCTTGAGGAACTCAAGCATGTCCCGACGGAAGGAGAACGGTATGAGTGGAACGGCGTGAGATTTGAAGTCGCCGAAATGACCGGCGCGAAAATTGGAAGGATTCTTGTCTCTTTCAAGACGCCTGAGGAGAAGACGCAGTCATAGGGGGGGCGATTGCTCGGCCGGGTGATGAGGCGCGGGGGATAACAAGGATTCCACAGAACAAGGATTCCACAGAAAAGCCATCAATAAGGCCATCTGTGGAATCCGTGTGTGCCGTAAGACTTGTTCCCGGATATAATCCGGGTGGAGGGTCACTCCTCTGTGTGGTCGGCGCGGTATGCCTCGTCGGGGTGGCAGCCTGAACCGTCGAAACAGTGGGTGCAGACGCGGCATTTGGGCAGGCCGATGCTTGCCACCATGTCGTCAAGTTCGCTGAATCGCAGGGTGGTCAGCCCGAGGCGTTTGGCAATCTCTTTCACCATACGCTCATACTGAGGTGTGCCGGCGGTGGCGTAAAGTTCGAGGTTGGCTTTGTCATCACCCTCGAAGTCTTTGATGATCTGGCGGGTGATAAGCTCCATGTCGCTCTTTGATGAGGTGAAGCCGATGAAGGGGCAGCCATAGACCAGCGGGGGACATGAGATGCGGGCGTGAACCTCCTTGGCGCCGCAGCCGAAGAAGGTGCGGACGTTGTCGCGCAGCTGGGTGCCGCGCACGATGGAGTCGTCACAGAACACCACCCGTTTGCCATCGAGGATTATGCGGTTGGGTATGAGTTTCATCTTCGCGACAAGGTCGCGGCGCGACTGGTTGCCGGGGGTGAAGGAGCGGGGCCAGGTCGGGGTGTATTTCAACACGGCGCGCTGGTAAGGGATGCCGCGTCCTTCGGCGTATCCCAAGGCGTGGCCAACGCCGGAGTCGGGGATGCCGCAGACGCAGTCGGCCTCCGTGGGGTCTTTCTCCCCCATTGTCTTCCCTCCGGCCTCACGCATGGCCTCGGTGTTGATTCCGAGATAGTCGCTGGCGGGGAATCCGTAATACACCCAGAGGAATGAGCATACCTGCTCACGCCTGGCGGGGGCCTGCATCTGCTCCAGAGAGTCGGGACGCAGCCTTACGATTTCACCGGGGCCGAGGTCGCGCACCACCTCGTAGTCGAGGTTGGGGAATGCCGATGTCTCTGAGGTCGCGGCGTATGCTCCTGGCTTGTGGCCGATGATGATGGGTGTGCGGCCCAGATAGTCGCGGGCGGCGATGATTCCGTCCTCTGTCAGCACGAGCATCGAGCAGGAGCCCTTTATCTTGCGGTAGACGAGGTTGATGCCGTCAACGAAGTCCTTCCCCATGTTGATGAGCAGGGCCACCAGTTCGGTCTGGTTGATTTTGTTTGCCGAAAGCTCGCTGAAGTGGTGTCCGTTGGCGATAAGCTCGTCGGCAATCTCGCGCAGGTTGTTGATTTTGGCGACTGTGACCACTGCGTAGCGGCCAAGGTGTGAGTTGACGATTATCGGCTGCGGGTCAGTGTCGCTGATCACGCCGATACCCTGGTTTCCGACAAACGAATCGAGTTCATCTTCGAATTTCGAGCGGAAATAGTCGCGTTCAAGTTTGTGGATTTTGCGGTTGAAACCCTCCTCGGGGTCGAAAGTCACCATTCCGGCACGTTTGGTGCCAAGATGTGAGTTGTAGTCAGTGCCGTAAAAAAGGTCATTGACACACGGCTTTGCCATTGCGGCGCCGAAGAAACCTCCCATATTGAAAACTTAGAGTCTGTTGACCGCTGACAATCAATGAAATAAGCATATGTCACAACCTTGTTTGCCTGTGGCCATTAACTGTGAAACCTAAAAAAGATGGCGCAAAGTTACGAAAAATCCCGTTGCGGCCAATGCCCGCGACGGGATTTTTTACGGTGATTTTTCAATGATTGCCTGGGAGGGGTCAGTCGAAGATGTCAGAGATGGTTTCCTCGGCGTCGGAAGACTCCTCCACGTAGTCATAGAACTCTTTGTCGCAGACTTGCGAGAAGTCGGTCTCAAAGCGGGTGTTCTGGCTGTAAGGCAGACGGTTGTCGGCGTAGACCTTGCGCAGGTATAGCCCCACGATGGGGAGGGCGGCGGCGGCTCCCTGACCGCTGGCCATCGAGTTGAAGTGGATGAACCTCTCCTCTCCGCCGACCCACGCGCCGTTGACCAGTTCGGGGGAGAATGCCATGAACCACGCGTCTGAGTTGTAGTTCGTCGTTCCGGTCTTGCCGCCCATCTCGGCGGTCAGATTGTAGGGGGGACGGCGCAGGCGGTTGGCGGTTCCGGAGTCGACCACGTTGAGCAGCATCGATAGAATCTTGGCGTATGCCGCCTCTGAGATGACCTCGGTGTGGCGGGTGGAGAACTCCGATATGACATTGCCGTTGGCGTCTGAAATCGAGGTGACATACAGCGGGTCGGCCCTCATTCCGTTGTTGGCGTAGGCGGTGTATGCCCCGACCATCTCACGGATGGATACTTCGCAGGAGCCGAGGCATATCGACATGACCGGGTTGAGGGTGTTGGTGATGCCGAAGTTGTGCATGTTCCTGACGAGGGTCTGCGGCGACAGCTGTTCCATCAGTCGCGCTGAAATCCAGTTGTTGGAGTAGGTGAGGGCCCACCGCAGGTCTACCATCTCGCCGATTCGTCCGTGGCCCGAGTTTCGGGGTGCCCAGGGACGTCCGCTCTCGTCGATGATCACCGGCTGGGCGTTTAGCATGCGGTCGCAGGGGGTGAAGCCCTCTTCCATCGCGTAGGTGTAGAGGAACGGCTTGATTGTGGAGCCTATCTGGCGGCGTCCGGTCGAGACCATGTCATACTGGAAGAATGAGAAGTTGGGGCCTCCGACATAAGCCTTCACATAGCCGTTGCGCGGATCCATCGACATGAAGCCGGTGCGCAGGAAATGTTTCTGGTATATCAGCGAGTCGCGAGGGGTCATCACAGTGTCTACCACCCCGTGGTATGAGAACACGTTCATCTCGCGGGGGGTGTTGAAGGCCTTCTCGATTTCCTCCTCAGAGGCTCCGGCCTTTTTCATTACGCGGTAGCGGTCGGTCTGCCTGATGGCTTTGTTGATGAGCGACGCCACGGAGACTTTCCCCAGCTCCTCGCCGTTTGAGGTGTAGGGGGCGTTGCGCGAACCGCGTTTCTCGCGGAAAAACGCGGCCTGGAGCGACGACATGTGTTCCTGCACAGCCTCCTCGGCATAACGCTGCATGCGTGAGTCGATGGTGGTGTGGATTTTCAGGCCGTCGGTGTAGAGGTCATATTTCGAGCCGTCAGGCTTGGGGTTCTTCTCAATCCAGCCGAACAGGGGGTTGGTCTCCCAGGCGATGGAGTCGTCGATGTATTTCTGCTTTTCCCATCCCCGGTAGTTGGCCAGCTCGGGTTTCTTGGCGGTCAGGATGCGGCGCAGCTCCTCGCGGAAGTATGGAGCCAGTCCCTCCTTGTGGTCTACGCGGCTGAATTTCAGGGTCAACGGCAGCTGCTTTATCGAATCGAGTTCGGCCTTTGTGATTTTGTCGTTCTTGTACATCTGTTCCAAGACCACATTCCGGCGTTCGCGTGTGCGTTCGGGATGACGCACCGGGTTGTAATAGGCGGGGTTCTTCACCATCCCGACAAGGGTGGCTGCCTCCTCAATTTTCAGGTCTTTGGGAAGCTTTCCGAAATAGACATATGCGGCCGATTTGATGCCCACGGCGTTATAAAGGAAGTCAAACTGGTTGAGATACATCTTGATTATCTCGTCCTTGGAGTAGTAACGTTCGAGTTTGACGGCAATCATCCACTCGATGGGCTTCTGCAGGGCGCGGTCGAAGAGATTCTCTGTCTGGGGGGAATACAGCTGCTTGGCGAGCTGCTGGGTGATGGTCGAGCCGCCGCCGGCGTTTTTCTGTCGCAGCAGGAGGGTCTTGACAACTACACGGGCCATGGCCCTGAGGTCGATTCCCGAGTGGTCTTCGAAACGGGAGTCTTCGGTGGAGATGAGGGCGTCTATTATATAAGGTGAAATCTCCGAGTAGTCGGCATAGACGCGGTTGCCTGAGTTGCGGTAATACCGCCCCATCTCCTCTCCGTCGGCCGAGTAGATTACCGTGGCGAACTTGTCATTGGGGTTCTGCAACTCCTCGATGGGGGGCATGTAGCCGATCCATCCGTTGTATATCAGGACAAACAGCAGCAACACGGCAACCAGGCCGATGGCGAAAGTCTTCCATATCCAGCCTATCACCTTTCTGTTGCGTCGCCGGCGCTTGTCGGCGGGGGAGAGGGTTGCGCCGGCTTCGGCGCGGTCCCGCAGGGAATCTTGTCTGTATTCGTTGTATGATGGCATTGTCAGTAAAGTCGTGTCGTGTAAACACGCAAAGTTACGATTTTTTCGCGACATTCAGCATATGA
This sequence comes from uncultured Porphyromonadaceae bacterium, assembly GCA_947177635.1. Classification (GTDB taxonomy): domain Bacteria; phylum Bacteroidota; class Bacteroidia; order Bacteroidales; family Muribaculaceae; genus UBA7173. The sequence continues at coordinate 30,166 of CAMWVQ010000019.1, forward strand.
AGTTCCAGAATGTTTTCAGACCTGCTGTCAACCGGAAAGAGTGAGGAGTTCCGGAGGCCGGGGAGCCACGCCACTTTCTCCCCCAGGCACACCACCGGTTGCCGCTCTTTTTCCAGTATGGAGAGCTTGGCGTCGGAGAAGATGTCGCTCAGCAGACGGCTCCCTTTCATCCCGAATGGTGTCATACGGTCGCCTGTCCGGGGCGGTCTGACGGTCAGCGGGGCGGTTTGGTCGAGCAGCGAGGGGGCGAACCAGGCGAAGTCCGGATTCCTCTTAGGGGAGAAGTCGCGGCGGGGTATCAGCCTGGCATGTATCGCCAGGTTGCCCCACGGTAGCGGTATGTGTGCCTCCCCCTCCTCGCGTATCCGTTCCTTGTCGATGACAAGGGGGGCGGTTGGAGAGGGGATGGCTGACTCTCTGACGGGTATCAGCAGCCCGCGGTCGAGCAGGTACCTCCCTCCGGCGCGTCTATGGTGGAATTTGCCGCTTGACCCGATGGTCTCGCTTATCTTCAGCACGGCCTCGAAGTCGAGGTCTCCGTCAAGCAGGTGGTAAAGCAGTGTAGACGCCTCCTTCTCGTTGTCAAACAGCTCTTTGACGGATAACGAGCCATCTTCTCGGAGGTATCTTTGCCTCTTCACCTCCACGAGGCTGCGCAGCAGCCGGTTGTCGCGGGCGATGTTGCGGGCGGTCGTGTCGAGTCTGCGGCTCCCGCCGGGGAATGACTCCTCGATGGCGGGGAGTATTATGTTGCGTATCTTGTTGCGGGTGTAGTCATTCTCGGCGTTGGTGGAGTCGGTTACATAGCCGATACCCTCGCGGGAGAGGTAATCGAGGATTTCCTTTCTGGAAAGGCAGAGCAGTGGACGTATGTAGATTCCCCGACGTGGCGGAATCCCCTTGGCGCCCCCGGTGCCGCACCCGCGCAGGGCGTTGAGCAGGAAAGTCTCGGTGTTGTCATCCCTGTGGTGGCCGAGGGCGACCACCTCCAGGCCAAGCTCCCGGGCGGTTTGGCTGAACCATCCGTAACGCAGTTCCCGGCACGCCATCTCGGTCGATTCGCCGGTCTGTCTCATCCGCTCCTTCACATCAAAGCGGGCCTTGACCAGCATCACGCCGGCACGGGCGCAGGCTTCGGTGACAAACGCTTCGTCGCGGTCGCTCTCCCGGCCGCGCAGGCCGAAATTGCAATGCATGGCCACAGGTTCCCATCCGAGGGCGACGGCGATGTGGAGCAGGGCCATCGAGTCTGGGCCCCCGCTGAGAGCTATGCCTGCCCTGCGGTGTCCTGACAGAAGTTCTGCCATTCCGTTTTCGCGCATATGTCTCCTGATTCTGTCAATCAGGCCGGTTGTCGGTTCGGTTCTCTTCCTGGTCATAGTGGGGTGGGGATTTTCACCGCAAATTTACACAAAAAAACGGTAAATGCATTCCTCGTTGAGCATCAATGAGTTTGTAATGATATGTTGAAATCGGGAAGAAATAAAAAGTGGAATTAACAATAATTAACCAAAAATATGACGAATATTTCCCGATTCTCTTGTAACTTTGTGTCATCATTAGTGAAAGAGAATACTGATTGCACCTACGAGAATACTGATTGCACCTACATAGATTTAGAATTTTGAATTAATGTGATGAATTTGTTTGGTACATTGTTTGTTTCATATTGCGATGTGTTAAATTATTAACATACAAGTCATTTCAATACTGACAATATTACAAATGCCAATAAGGAAGGAGCCGGATTCGATGTGAATCGAGTCCGGTTTCATTTTTTTCATATCCCTGCGGTTTGCTTCATGCTCTTTATGCCCGCCCTCCGGCCCCGCCGACGGAGGCTGAAGGACAGGTGGATTGCAGTGATTACAGGGCTGAGAGGCTGCCCAGGCTCAGAAGTGCGCCGAAAAACAGCAGCAGGACGATGATTCCCAGGAATGAGATGACCGTGCCGGCTACGGCGAGGCCGCGCGGGGCTTTGAAAAGCCCGATTACGGAGAAGATGGCGCCGAGAACCCAGAGTATGAAGTCGAGAACCGGTGCCCAGCAGAACACCAGCGCGAGGATTGACAGCACGAAGCCCGCAGTTCCCAGCCCGTTCTTCTTTACGGGTTGCTGGTTGATTATTATCTGCTGGGGGTAGGGTTGCTGCTGGTATTGTTGGTATGGCTGTCCCTGATACGGCTGTTGCCCCTGATACGGTTGTTGCCCTTGGTATGGCTGTTGGTATTGCTGTCCCTGATATTGTTGTCCGGGCTGTTGGCCGTAGCCGTTCTGTTGGTAATTGTCGCTCATTTTACTATGGTTTTGGGTTATGATTGATAATGAATGTCTGTCATTGTTTCAGCGAGCCGGAGTAGTTGCGCCACCGCTCTATCAGCTGTTCCATGTCGGGCGGAATGGGGGCGGAGAAGAACATCTCCTCACCGGTGCGCGGATGGATGAATCCGAGGGTGCGGGCGTGGAGGGCCTGCCGGGGGCATGTGCTGAAGCAGTTGTTGACAAACTGCCGGTATGACGCGGCGGTGGTGCCCCTGAGAATCTGGTCGCCGCCGTATCGGGCGTCGTTGAATAGCGGATGACCGATATGGCGCATATGGACGCGTATCTGGTGGGTGCGCCCGGTCTCAAGGACGCATCTGACCAGTGAGACATGGCCGAACGGTTCCAGCACCTCGTAGTGGGTCACGGCGTGTTTCCCAAGTTCGGAGTCGGCGGGGTAGACAGCCATCTGCAGCCTGTCTTTGAGTGAGCGGCCGATGTTACCCTCTATGCGCCCGGTGGCGGGGGAGGGGATGCCCCATACGAGCGCGCGGTATTCCCTTTTGGTGGTCTTGTTGAAGAACTGTTTCCCCAGATGGGTCTTGGCGTCGGGGGTCTTGGCTACCACGAGCAACCCGGAGGTGTCCTTGTCGATGCGGTGCACAAGCCCCAGGCGCGGATCGTTGACATCATAGTCGGGGTTGTCGCGCAGGTGCCACGCCAAGGCGTTGACCAGCGTGCCGGTCCAGTTGCCGTGGCCCGGATGCACCACAAGTCCGGCGGGTTTGTTGACCACAAGCACATCCTCATCCTCGTAGACTATATCCAGGGGGATGTCCTCGGGGGTGATTTCCATCTCATAACGGGGACGGTCCATCACCACCGAAACCACATCGCGTGGTTTTACCCGGTAGTTGGATTTGACCGGCTTGCCGTTGACAAGGATGCATCCCGCCTCTGCCGCCTGCTGTATGCGGTTGCGCGAGGCTTTCTGCATATGGTCGACAAGGAATTTGTCTACCCTGAGCAGCTGTTGCCCCTGGTCGGCCACGAACCGGAAATGCTCATACAGGCCGTTCTCCTCTTCACTCTCGTCCACATCGTCGGTGTCGGTCTCGTCGACGGCTGTGTCGGGGGTGATGAGGGGGGATACCTCATCGGCTGTATGCCGCGTGGCGTTTGCCATCTCGTCGGTTACTCGTTCGGTCATAGGTGTCAGTCGATGTTCAGGGCTTCAATGGTCTGCTCGATGGCCACGGTGTCGACAATCTCCTCGGTGGCGTATGAATCGCTCCTGCCGCCTCCGACCTCAAGGGTGATGACGGCTGAAACCGGCACTTTCGCTCCCGGGCGGAGGGAGACGCCGTTGTACTTCGCTCCCAACACCAGCCCCGCGTATTCCGACGGCACGCCGACGGTCATCACCTGGGTGATGCCTAATCCTTCGAGCATCGAACGGGCCTGGCGCTCGGAGACATCATAGAAGTCGGGTATGGTGACCATCTTCGGGGTGTAGGCGACCAGTGTCAGGTAGACGGTGCCTCCTCGCTTGATTTTCGCGAGGGGTATGGGGCTTTGCTCAACCACGGTGCCGGGACGGGCGTAACTGTCATACACCGAGTCGGTGACGACGGCCTTCAGGCCGGCGCGCGAGATGTTCCCCTGGGCCATGTCGAAACTCTGTCCCTTCACGTCGGGCACAGCGCGTTCCTGGCCGTGGAACGTCCAGTAGTCGAGAAACCAGAGGGCCATCCATATGGCCAGCACGGTGGCGCAGGCCGCATAGAGCAGGTTCATCAATATCGGGTGGCGTTTGCGGAAGCTCCCTTTGCTCTTCTCCTCCATATAATCATAGGTTTCTTTCGGGTTGCCATATCCGCCTCCACCTCCGCGTGAAGCATCGTTGTCGCGGAAGCCGTCGCGGTATCCGGCCCTGTAGCCGTCGCGATCTGCCTCTTGCGGGTAAGCGGAGGTGTGTGCCGCCTGCTCGCGGTAGCCGTTGCCGCGCTCAGGGCGTTGGGGGCGCCGGTAGGTCGGCTGCTGCTCCTCCTCAGGGAGGTATCCTCTCCCGTAATCCTCAGGGTAGCCATCCTCAGGGTAGCCGTCGTGGTAGCCATCCTCAGGGTAGCTGTCGTGGTAGCCATCCTCTTGGAGTCCATCCTCCGGGTAGTATTCCTCATCGGGATAATAATCCTCCCGGCGGTTCATGTCGTAATCGTCGTAATCAGTGACGGGATTCTCGTCGCGCAGGCCTGTGGCCAGTGGGCGTTCCCTGGCTTCGTCGAAATCGCGTCCGGAAAACTCGATGTTGCGCCGCGGGCTGCGTCCGGGGTTTCTAAGCGGATTGTATTCTCGGTTATTCATTGTTTCGCAGGTGTTGAGTGTGGAGCGTCACGGAGGCCTTGGTTTTCACTTGAAAATCCCCTCCGGAATCCCGCAGCTTGCGAAGATTCAGTCACGCTCCATTTCAAACTGCAAAAATAACGAAAATACTCCGAAAGAAAAAATGAAAAATTATTTTAGGAAAATTTGCAAATTTTATAAAATGTCGCTATATGTTGCGACAACAATCAGGGCTCCCTTTTTTGCATTTAAGAAGCACCTTATTGAACAATCAGTTTTTTTCACGCGCCGCATTTCTTGGAGGAAGGCAAAGGCTATTCCATACTTTGTGTTATGTAAGGAGTGTTGCCGGTGGCTACGTCCTGGCGTGGATAGGATGGCTCCCTTCCTCGGGTAGGACATCTTTGTGTGTTGAAATTTGTGTGATAAAAGGGGGAAGGTGCCAAAACGCCTTCCCTTTTTCTCTATTCCGCCAATCTTTTTTGTTGCGGCGATGAAAAATAATGTGTCGGTGGCTGAAAATCCGGAAAAAATCGCTAACTTTGCCGCTTGAAACAGGCGCCTCGGCTTGATGCCGTAAACGGGGCGCGGTTTTGTCATCTCTCCGGGGAAAGGGGAGGTGATGATGTTCAAGAGATTCATTATTAAGGAATATATGGTTCAGAAACTAATCTTGTGGCTTGCTGCGGCGGTGATGGCCGCCGTCTCCCTCTCTTCATGCGGGGAGTACCAGAAGGTCCTCAAGAGCAATGACGCCAACTACAAGTTTGAATACGCCAAGCGCGCGTTCGAGCAGAAGAAATATGTGCAGAGCTACACGCTCCTGAAGGATGTCGTGACCGTGTTCAAAGGATCTGACAAAGCCGAGGAGTCGCTCTACCTGCTGGCTATGAGCCATTACGAGAACAAGGAGTATCCCGACGCGGCCTCATATTTCAAGGCTTATTACCAGCGCTTCCCCAAGGGGAAATATGCCGAACCTGCCCGCTATTACGCCGGATACTCATACTACCTCGACTCCCCGGAGGCGCAGCTTGACCAGTCCGAGACCATCAAGGCCATAGAGGAGCTGCAGGGATTCCTGGACTTTTTCCCCCGTTCCGACAAGGTGTCGCTGGCCCAGAACGCCATCTTCGAGTTGCAGGACAAGCTGACCCTCAAGGAGCTGCAGAATGCCCAGCTTTACTACAATCTCGGCACCTACCTTGGCAACAACTATGAGAGCTGTATCGTGACGGCCCACAACGCCATCAAGGAATACCCTTACTCGAAATACAAGGAGGATCTTGAGATGCTCGTACTCAAGGCTAAATACCAGGAGGCGGTGCTGTCGGTTGAGGAGAAGAAAGCCGACCGTTTCCGCGACGTGATCGACGAGTATTACTCATTCACCAACAACTATCCTGAGTCGAAGAATCTTTCCGAGGCGGAAAACATCCTGAAAATCGCCCGGAAATATGTCAAGGACTGACGGTTGACTCTCTCAATCTTTAATTTTCTCTCTCTCCCGGCATAACGCCACGCCACCGAAAGACAAAAACAAAACACCATAATATAAATGGACTACAAGAAGACAAACGCCCCGCTCAACACTGTCACCCGTGACATGATGGATCTCTGCAAGGACACCGGGAATGTCTACGAGACCGTGAGCATCATCGCAAAACGTGCCAACCAGATTGCCGGTGAGATGAAGCACGAACTCGACAAGAAGCTCCAGGAATTCGCTTCCCTCAACGACAACCTGGAGGAGATTTCCGAGAACCGCGAGCAGATCGAGATTTCCCGTTACTACGAGAAGCTTCCCAAGCCTACCCTGATTGCCACCCAGGAGTATGTGGAGGGTAAAATCCACTACCGCAATCCCGCCAAGGAGCGTCTCGCCCTCGACGATTGATTGATTGATTGATTGATTGCCGCCTGAAAGGTGGTGGCGCTTCCTGCTTTTACGCGTTTAAACTGCGTCGTTGAGCGATTTGTGAAAATTCCACGTCTGCCGCTTTGCGGTTTCCGGAAAAATCCTTAACTTTGCAGCCGCTTTACATATTTTATTACTCACTTCTCAAAACATCTCTGAAAGAATGCATCTGAATTCTGACGAAAAAATCGAGATCTTCGAGAAATACGGTAAGGGTAAGACTGACACTGGCTCTCCTGAAGCCCAGATTGCATTGTTCTCGGTCCGTATCGCTCATTTGACTAACCACCTCAAGTCAAATCACAAAGATCATACAACTGCCCGCGCCCTCAAGGCCCTCGTCGGCAAGCGCCGTCGTCTGCTTGATTACCTGATCAAGAAGGACATCACCCGCTACCGCGCCATCATCGCCCAGAAGGAGCTCGGTATCCGCAAGTAATCCCCGTTGACGAGGATTAGTTGCCGTCACCAACTACAAACAGCGCCCGTCAACTTCATTGAGTTGACGGGCGCTGCTTATTTCTCAGCCTCTCTGTCGCGATGGAGGAGTGCTTCCCCGTAGCGGCCGGATAGGTTGCTGTCGCGGCTCCCTACCTGATGTTAGGGAGTATCACCTTGAAGAAGGCCATCAGAATCAAGGCGATGACCATACAGAGTGTGGCGGTGTATGCCCAGCATTTTTCCACGATGCCGGCGATGATGAAAACCAGAATAATTACTCCTGCCGCGATGCTGAATATCGTCCAGTAGGTCAGCGACTGGTCGGGAGTGACCGGCAGGAAGATGCCGACCAACAGCCCCGCGACGAGGATGCCCATAAGTGTTTTCCCTATCCACGAACTGAGGAATTCCGGGCGACGTATTGCGTTCATTGCCTACATTGATTTAGTATGATGTTCTGTATTTAAAACAATGTAATCTGAACCCAAGTTCGTGGCGATTTTTTTATTTGAACCCTGTAAAGCAGTAATATCCAGATGAAATCTGTCTCCATTTCATTTCCCGAGACGTTGAAGCGGCTTATGGCGCGGGGATTTTTCAGTTTCCCCGAAATGTTGGTGGCCATCAACCGCGAAGGGGGATTCGGAGAATTCCCTCCCCTCCAGTATATGATGCAGGCGTTGCCCGCGTCGGGATTCCTGCGCCCGTTGATGTCGGCGGAGTCGCTGGCGGAGATTGACAGGCTGGCGTCGGATTTCATGCGGCTCACCGGTTTCCGGCCCGATTGCTGTCTTTACCTGTTCCGGTGCTTCGGCTACGCGTCAGGGTTGATGGCGGAGGCTCCTCCCCCTCCTGTGATTGACTCGGAGGATTCCGGAAATGACGGAGTGGCTGATGAGCCGCAGGTGGTTTACGGGAAGACGACACAGTTGCCACTCCTCGATTCCCGGTGGAGCGAGGAGGAGAAATGCCGCTTCCTGACCTCACTGGTGGAGGTGAACCGCGACAATGAGCGGCGGTTAGGGATGAAGACCTCCATGCCTGCTTGTGTCGGGGTCGGAAAATTCGACTTCAGGCTTACCGCCGAACTGTCGCGTGTCGAGCCGGATGCCACCGGGGCGTTGTATTATGCCGTCTATGACCGGGAAGGGCGGATTGCCGACACGGCCGCGCTTGGAGTGATGTGTTACGACGATGTCTCCCCCTTGCCGAGGATGGCGACAGTCAGGGTCGCGCCGCAGGATGTGGCCAAAATCTTGATATTTTGGGAAAATGACTGACAATAAGATTGCTGGAAAGGGAATGACAACCGGGAGTATGGCCCGGGTTTTGCTGCCGGTGGGGATAGCGTCGGTGGTGATGTTTGTCGCCCTGCTCTTTTTCGGGGCGGTTGATGTCGCGCCCTCCGAAGTGTGGATGGTGCTGACAGGGCGAGATGCGGCCAATGCCGCAGCCCGGCTTATTGTCATCGAGCTGCGCCTGCCGATGGCCTGTTGTGCCTTCCTTTCCGGGATGGCACTGGCTGTGGCCGGACTGCTGCTGCAGACCACGTTCAATAACCCGCTGGCCGGTCCCTCCGTCCTCGGAGTCTCCACCGGGGCTTCCCTCGGGGTGGCCGTTATGATGCTGCTTCTCGGAGGGGGCGCGGCTGTCGGGGTGGCCCGCTACGCCGGGGCGTTGGTCGGGGCTGTCGCGGGTGCGGCCGTGATGTTGCTGCTGCTGTTGCTTTTCTCCAGGATTGTCAAGGGGAACGCTATGCTTCTTATTGTCGGGATACTGTTGGGCTACCTCGCCTCCTCGGCAATCTCGATTCTAAACTTCTACGCCACCGAGGAGGGGGTGCATTCTTTTGTCATCTGGGGGCTGGGAAGCTTCTCGGGGGTGACGCTTGCCGACCTGGCGGTCTTCGGCCCGTTGATTCTTCTGGCAACATTCGCCTCCTTCCTGATGGTGAAACCTCTCAACGCCCTGCTGCTTGGTGCTGACTACGCCGAGTCTATGGGTGTGAACCTCACAGCCACCCGCAACCGCCTGCTGCTCCTCTCCGGGGTGCTGACGGCAGTGGTGACTGCTTTCTGCGGACCCATTGGATTCCTCGGACTGGTGATTCCCCATGTCGCGAGGCTGACACTCGCCACCTCCAACCATGTGCGCCTCCTCCCGGCAACTGCCCTATGGGGTGGCTTCGCGGGGTTGCTTTGCGCCTGTATATCGATTTTCGCGGGTAATGGCGGCATCCTCCCCGTCAACGCCATCACCCCCCTGCTATCGGTGCCGATTATAATGTATGTGATTATCAACCGCGACAAACTCAGCTATTTCAGATGAAAGAGATTTTGCTTGAACTGAAGGATGTGGCGGTCGGATATGGCACGACCCCGCTTTACGAGGATGTCAACCTTGCTGTCGCGCGCGGAGAGCTTGTCACTCTTCTTGGCGCGAACGGTGCGGGTAAATCGACCCTGTTGCGGTGTGTCACCGGGCGACTCGCCCCGATGCTGGGATGTGTGGAAATCTCAGGGCGTTCGCTTGCGGGGATTCCGAAGAATGAGCTTGCAAGGCTTGTCAGCATCGTCAGTACCGGACAGGAGTCGGGGGGCGGACTGACCGTCGCCGAACTTGTCGGTCTTGGCCGGCAGCCCCACACCGGATTCTTTGGCCGTCTTTCGCGGCGCGACAGGGAGGTGGTTGAACGCGCGATAGAGGCTGTCGGGATGGCCGGATTCTCAACCCGTCAGGTCGCCTCCCTCTCCGACGGAGAGCGACAGAAGGTGATGATAGCCCGCGCCCTGGCCCAGGAGACCCCGGTGATGGTTCTTGACGAACCGACCGCATTCCTCGATGTCGCCTCCCGTCTTGAGACCATGCAGCTCCTCTCGCGCCTTGCCCGCGAGGAGGGTAAGGCGGTCATCCTCTCCTCCCACGATGTGGCTTCCTCACTCCGCCTTTCCCAGCGTCTTTGGCTGATTGTGGAGGAGGGCGGTCACCGCCGCCTTGTCGACGGTTCCCCCTCCGCCCTGATAAAAACAGGCGCCCTCGGAAATCTCTTCCGCGGGCGCCCGGTCAGGTTTGATTCGGCCATCCTCGATTTCCTCCCGGTTGATTGAGGGGGAAACCGGCTTATGCAGTTATTTGAAGGGGGCGTTGTCGGGGTCGGTGTACCATTTGGAGTAGAAGAGGTAGTTGCGGGCGATTTTCTCGTTCAGCTCCTTTGACTTCTCCGGCTCCATCATCTTGACGAATTTTGCGGGGGCTCCGGCCCACATCTCGTGGGGGCCTATCTTGGTCTTGGAGAGGACGACCGCCCCGGCGGCGACCAGTGCGCCTTCCCCGACCTCGGCGTCATCCATGACGGTGGCTCCCATGCCGATGAGGGCGAAGTCGCGGATTTTGCAGCCGTGGAGGGTGACGTTGTGGCCAATCGAGACATCGTTGCCGATTTCGATGGTGGATTTCTGGTAGAGGGTGTGGAGCACCGAGCCGTCCTGGATGTTGACACGGTTGCCGATGCGGATGGAGTTCACATCGCCGCGCAATACGGTGTTGAACCATACCGAGCATTCGTCGCCCATCTCGACATCGCCGACGACGGTGGCGTTCTCGGCCAGGAAACAGTCGCGGCCGATCTTGGGGGTGAAGCCGCGCAGGGGGAGTATGAGTGCCATTTTTTCTTAGTTGCTTTATTTCTTGAGTTCGCGGGTCTTCTCGCGCAGCCATGCCTTCTGGTTCTCGTCGAGACGCGGCGAGAGGCGGCGGTAGACCTCTTCGTGGTAGCCGTTGACCCAGTTGATTTCCTCCTGGGTCATGATGGCGGTGTCGAAGAGGGTGAGGTCCCAGGGGAAGAGGGTCATGGGTTCGAAGCGGTAGAAGCGGCCGAACTCGGTTGTGAAAGCGTCGACAGTCAGCACGAGGTTCTCGCAGCGGATACCGTGCACGCCGGCGCGGTAGAGGCCGGGTTCGTTGGAGGTCAGCATGCCGGGGCGCAGGGCGACGGGGACATGGTTGAGTCGGATGCTCTGCGGGCCTTCGTGGACGTTGAGGAAGTGGCCCACGCCGTGGCCGGTGCCGTGGAGGTAGCTCAGTCCCTCCTTCCAGAGGAACTGGCGGGCGAGCGCGTCGAGCTGGTCGCCACGGGTGCCTTCGGGGTAGATGGCGGTGGCCAGTGCGATATGTCCTTTCATCACGAGGGTGAAGTCGTGGCGTTCCTCATCGGTGGGGGTTCCGACGGCGATTGTGCGGGTGATGTCGGTGGTGCCGTCGAGATATTGCGCTCCTGAGTCAATGAGCAGCAGCCCCTCGGGTTTGACGGTAGAGGATGACTCGGCGGTAGCGGAGTAATGCACGATGGCTCCGTGGGGGCCGTATCCGGCGATGGTCTCGAACGATTCGTCGACATACAGCTCCTGGCGGGAGCGGTGGGCGGTCAGTATGTCGGCCACGTCGAGTTCGGTCAGCGGCTCATTCTCGCGCAGGCGACGTTCGATTTCCATGAACGCGCCGACCAGGGCCACGCCGTCCTTCTCCATCGCGTTGCGGATGCCGGCAATCTGGGTGGCGTTCTTGACCGATTTCATCAGGGGGATGGGTGACGCGCCCGCGATGGCTCTCTTCCCGAGGGCGTCGACAAGACGTGCTGCGGTGCGGGGTGCCTCATACAGCACTGTCGCTGTCTCGGGCAGGGTCTCCAGGAATGAGAGGATGGTTTCGTAGTCGGCGGTCTTGACATTGGCGGCGGCAAGGGCGTCGCTGACCTCGGGGGTGAGCTTCTCTTCCTTGATGAAAAGCACCGAGAGGGTGGGGGAGAGGTAAAGGAAGCCGGTGGCGACGGGGTTGCAGCTAACATCAGAGGAACGGATGTTGAGTACCCATGCCAGTTCCGCGAGGTCTGAAATCAGGATGGCCTGCGCTCCCTGCTCCTTGGTCTGGGTGAGGATGTCGCGGATTTTGTCGGTGGCGCTTTTCCCGGCGTATTTCTCGTCGTGGAGGAAAAGCGGCGCGGAGGGGAGTGCGGGACGGTCGGTCCAGATCGTGTCGATGGGGGCGAAATGCGCGTCGAGCTTCAGCCCGTGTTTCTCAAGCGAGACGCGGAGCGAGGCGACCTCGGTCGAGGAGAAGAGCAGGCCGTCGATGCCAACGGTCGCTCCTTTGACGAGTTGCCCTATGAGATACTGGGGGATGGAGGGGGTGTCGGGCAGTCCCTCTTTCATTAATATGATGCCGCTCCCGTCGAGCTGTTCGGCGCCTTGCAGGAAGTAGCGTGAGTCGGTCCAGAGGAGGGCTTCCTTGTCGGTGATGACCAGTGTGCCCGCCGAACCGGTGAATCCGCTGAGCCAGCGGCGCACTTGCCAGTGGTCGGCGATGTATTCCCCCAGGTGGGGGTCTGTCTGCGGAATGATGGCGGCGGCCACGCCGGTTTTTCTCATTTCTCCGCGGAACGCATCTACGCGTGCCTTGATTTCATCTTTCATATGACTCATAGTGGTTGGTTGACGATGTCGGAGGGAAGGGGGCTGGGCGCGTCGGCCCTGCTGTTGCCTCCCCAACTGCAAATATACGGCTTTTTTCTTTCTTTTTCTCCTTTGGGGGCGGTTTTCGGGGAAATGTCGCGAGGCGGGTAAAAATGATGCGTTGGCGGCTTTTTCGGGAGGGCCCTCTTATGGGGTGTGAAAGTGGTTGAGCGATAGGATGATACGGCGGTTGTGGAGGCTTTGCGGCGGTATGCCGCAGAAAAAAGTTTGAAAAAATATTGAATTTTTTTGCCGAAATATTTTGTCAATTCAAAAACTGTGCGTAACTTTGCACCGCAAATGAGACGGAAACCCCGCTGAAAACTTAAAGTTACAACGATTTCTCTTCTCGAAAAGTTTAACTCTCGTTAAGAAGTTGTTTGCGAACTTAAGATTTCCTCCGGCTCAGGTTTAGGACTTTGAAAATGCCTCTTTAGCTCAGTTGGCCAGAGCACGTGATTTGTAATCTCGGGGTCGTTGG
>CAMWVQ010000020.1 GCA_947177635.1 uncultured Porphyromonadaceae bacterium
GGAGAGGGGGTGAGGGCAGTTTGACAGCGGGGGTATGACTCAGAGGGTGGATTGCGGCGCTGATGGGCGTGAGAGAATGTCGAACGTGTCGACGTAGATTTCTGTTGTCCGGCGTTTTATGGCATTGAAATCCTGCCATTCACGGGTGCGCAGCTTCCCCTCGAGATATAGCTTGGTGCCCTTGGTGACGTATCTTTCTGCGATTTCGGCGTTGCGGTCCCACATGACGATGTTGTGCCACTCGGTGCGTTCAGGCACCTCCGTGCCGTTTGGCGCCCGGTAGCCGCGCTCTGTGGTGGCCAGCGAGAATGTCGCGCAGGGACGCGAGTCGATATACCTTATCTCGGGATTCTTCCCGACGTTTCCCACCAAAATCACCTTGTTTACAGACATGGGCCGGCTGTTTTATTGTTGTTAAGGGCAGCTGTCAGGCGACCGAGAGTCGCTTGACAGCTACAAAATTAGCCAACTTTCGGCAAACATCCAAAAGTTGGCTTCTCATAATAGGGTAAAAATGGTGTTATTCCACCGATTATTTCTTCTTGCGGGGCTGCCCGTCGGGGCCGGCCTCGTAAAGGTCGTCGTAGATGTCGGAATATGTGTCGAGCGACGTGGGGTCGAACTGTTCGGGATAATCCCCCTCGTTGTCAAGCTCGTCGATGTCGTCGAGGCTGTCATCGCCATATTCTCCTCCGTCATCATACTCGAAGTCGTCGACCATACGGCCTCCCGCGTCGGGTGCTTCCTCCTCATCCTCGATGGGGTCGGGGGAGAAGATGAACTCATCCTCCTCCCTCACGCGGTGGTGGCCGTCGAGCGGACGGTGGGTGATGGGTATCTCCTCGATACGGTTGGAGTCGTCGGTTATCGCCTTCCAGAGCGCATCCTTTAGTTCAACCAGCCCTTCGCCGGTCACGGCGGATATGAATACATGCGGTATGTCGGTCGGCAGGGTAGGCTCGATTTCATCTTTCAGCTCATCGTCGAGCATGTCGCTCTTGGATATGGCCAGCACCCTCTGCTTGTCGACCAGCTGGGGGTTGAAGCGGCGCAGCTCTTCAAGCAGCACCTCATACTCCTTGGCGATGTCGTCGGCGTCGGCCGGCACCATGAACAGCAGCACGGCGTTGCGCTCGATGTGGCGCAGGAACCTGAGGCCAAGCCCTTTCCCCTCGCTGGCTCCCTCGATGATGCCGGGGATGTCGGCCATCACGAAAGAGCGGTTGCCGCGATACTCCACGATACCCAGCTGGGGCTCCATTGTTGTGAAAGGATAGTCGGCAATCTTCGGACGGGCGGCTGAAAGAGACGACAGCAATGTGGATTTACCGGCGTTGGGGAATCCGACGAGGCCGACGTCGGCCAGCAGCTTCAGCTCCATCACGACGCTGCGCTCCACGGCAGGCTCACCCGGCTGGGCGTATCGAGGGGCACGGTTGGTGGCCGTTTTGAAATGCCAGTTGCCCAGGCCTCCGCGGCCTCCCCTCAGGAGGTTGATTTCCTGGCCGTCTTCGGTGATTTCGCAGAGGAACTGTCCGGTCTCGGAGTCGAACACGACGGTGCCACACGGCACCTCGATTATCTGGTCTTCACCATCCTTGCCGAAGCTTCGTCCCCCCGAGCCTGCCTGGCCGTTTCCGGCGAAGACGTGGCGGCGGTATTTCAGGGGCAGGAGAGTCCACATGTTCTTGTTGCCACGCAGTATGACGTGACCTCCGCGGCCCCCGTCGCCTCCGTCAGGCCCACCCTTGGGGATGTATTTGGCACGGTAGAAGTGGCTCGAACCGGCTCCACCCTTGCCGCTGCGGCAAAGTATCTTGACGTAATCTATAAAGTTTGAGTCTGCCATAAATAAACTGTCTGAAAAGTTGAACGTAGGGGGGAGGAGAGGTCTCCGGCCCGCAAGGGGGCGTATCCCGGGGAGTGGATGGGCTCAGAAGCGCCCCATCGCGCGGTGATGGCGCATCAGCTCCTCGGCATGCCGGAAGTCGGCCGGCGAACCGATGTCTATCCAGGTGCCGTCTATGGGGAAGAACACCACTTTTCCCCCATCCGAGATGGCCTTCTCTATCAGCTCCGGCGCGTCGGTCGGAGTTGACGGGGATATGGAGTTGAGCAACCTGTTGGAGAAGATGTATATCCCGGCGTTGGCGTAGTAGGAATATGTGGGTTTCTCCTCCAGGGATTTCACCCGTCGGCCGTCTGTCGCGAGAATCGCGTAAGGCACCGAGACGGAGTAGGGGATGGCGGCGATTGTGACATCGGCCTTCTCCGCCTTATGCAATAAGAACATTTCTTCGAGCGAAAGAGTTGTCAGCAGGTCGGAATTCATCACCAGGGTGTCGCCGTCGTCGGGGCGGCTGATGAGAGAGGCTGCCCCGATGGTGCCCAAGGGCTGTTCCTCGACGACACATTTCACATCGATGCCGAACACCGGCCGTGAGAAATGGCTGATTATCTGGTCGGCAAGGTAGCGGGTGGTGACGGTGACATCGGTGATTCCGGCCCGGGAGAGATTGCGCACATTGTAGTCTATAATCGGCATGCCGTCTATCTCGAGCAGCGGCTTGGGGGTGGTGAGGGTCAGCGGGCGCAGCCGTTCTCCTTTCCCTCCGGCCATAAGGATGGCGCTGAGCGGCAATATGGTCTCAACCTGCGTCAGGTCAAGGGCGCGAACCAGTTTCCCGTCGCAGTCGATTACCGGCAGGAGCCGTATCCCCTTGAGGCGCGCCTCCTTGATTCGGTCTACCGGAGTGTCGGGTCCGGTAAAGGCGAAGTCCTTGTGGGCGGCCTCACCGGCGGGGCTTTGCAGGGAGGCACCGCGCAGCAGCGCGCGGCGGATGTCGCCGTCTGTCATCGTTCCCCTGACACATCCCTCGGTGTCGGTGACGATGAGTGTCATCACCCCGTCGGTCAGCGAGTTGAGTTGCTCGAGAGCCTGGAGTATGGTGGCGTTTATGTCGATTATATGGTTGTCCATCACAGAGAAGGGTAAAAGTCAGATTACATCGGTTTTGTTCCCCACCTCTCCGGCAAGACGGGAGGCCATGACGGCCCGGGCCACAGTCAGGTCGAGGGGGGTGTCGATGTCGAGCGAGTCCTCCCGAGTCATCCCATAGGGAATCCTGCGGGGGAATGCCCCGAGGGGCATCTCGCGTATAGAGGCGGGATTGATGACATACACGGCTCCATTGTATTCCCACGCTTCGGGGGCGTCCTGGCGGCGTGTCAGCAGCCCGTCACCTTTTGAGACGTGGAGGTATCCGGTTTCCGGGTCGGTCTCGAAACAGTTGTAATAAGGGTTGGCCGAAGCCTCGCATACCGAGACCACCATATCGGTCTCTCCGGGTTTGAAGAGCGCGAGGGCATCCGCCACATGTGTGGCGTCGCGGAAGGGGGAGGTGGGCTGGAGCAGCACCACACAGTCATACGCGATGCCTTTGCTGTCGGCGAAATCCATGGCGTGGATAATCACCTCGCGTGAACCGGCGGTGTCGGTTGAGAGTTCAGCGGGGCGCAGGAACGGCACCTCTATCCCCTCCTCCCCGGCCTTGGCGGCTATTTCGGGGGAGTCGGTCGAGATGATGATCCGTTCGGAGCCGAGTTTCTCACCCTGACGTCGGCTGTTGAGAATGTCCATGCATCCGAGGGCGGCGTCTATGGAGTATGCGATGAGCGGCCGTCCGCAGAGGTCGGCGATGTTCTTCATCGGAATCCCCTTGCTGCCTCCGCGGGCTGGGATTATGAAAATAGGCAGTCTGTATGTCATATGGTCGCCCATCGGTGTCATATTTCGTTGTCGTAGGTGAATGTCGGCACATTCATTATGGGATAGGGGTCTACAAACCGTTTTGATGACAGCTTGTCGAGACGTATGTGGGCGAGGGTGTCGACTATGCGGTTCGCCGTGTCACGCTTGGCGTATGGGTTGTCGGTCTCCAGGGCCAGGCGTTTGCCGGCGGGGGAGAGGGCAAAGGATATCGCCTGGTGGATGCTGTCATGCTCCCCGTCGCAATGGATGACCGACGAGGCGGCGATGCGTCCTTGCTGGCGTATGCCGATGTCGACGGTCGGAATCCTCATTGTCGGAACCTCCACTATGCCGCTCGAAGAGTTGCCCACCACCGCGCTTACGAAATGGAGGGCGGAGAGGTAGCGGCGGCGGCCAAGGGAGGGAACCACAGCCACGCGCCCCGGATTCCGGGCCGCGTATTCGTTTATCATATCGATTATCACCTCGCCGTCAGGGTCATTGTTGGGATATGTGAAGATGATGTGGGAGCTGATGAAGCCGTCAAGGGCGTGGAGAAGAGCCTCGCAGCGCTCACTGACCGGCACCGGATCCATTGTCGCGGGGTGGAAGGTGACCAGCAGGGTGGAGGCGTTGATGTCTATGCCGATGAACTTCTCGAGTTCGTGCTTCGGTATCACCGGCTCGTGGATGATGTTGTAGACCCCGAGCGCGCCGGTGTTGAACACGAATTCGGGGTTCTCACCCATCGAGATTACGCGGTTGCGGTAGGCGTTGGTCGCGGTGAAGTGGAGGGTGGATAGCTTTGTCAGGGCGTGGCGGATGTTGTCGTCGAACGCCCCCTCCGAGATTTCCCCCCCGGCGATATGGGCGATAGGCACGCGCATGATTGTCGCCGCCGTGGCCACGGCAAGCATCTCATACCTGTCGCCGAGAAGCACGAGGATGTCGGGCTTGAGGCGTTCGAGTGCGCGGGCCATCCCCATGAGGCATCTTCCGGTCGCGGCGGCGGTGTCGGCCGGGGAGTCGCTGGCGGCGTTCATCTCGACCCGCTCGTCGACATGGAAGCCGTCCTCGATGATTTCATTGACAGTCATGCCGTAACGGGCGTCGAGGTGCATGTTGGTGGCGATAATCTGCAACTGCACGGTGTCTAATGCCTGCAGTTCACGGGCCACACCGCTGAGGAGGCCCCAGTCGGCGCGAGTTGAGGTCACTATGCAAATCTTACGTCGGATGAAATCGTTGTTCATTGTGGGGGTGTTTTGGAGGGGAGTTGTGGAAAAAGAGTCAAAGTCTTCAAACCGCCACGTCACGGTTCCTTCCCTTGGGAAGAAACCGCGACGGGTACGAAGAGGGGGATATGTCGGCCGTGTGGCTCCGGTCAATACGCGGTTCCGGCCACGGTGACTTTGCGGTTATACTTCTCACACTCGAAGGTGAGCGACAAGGTCTTGCCTGCCACGACAGTCCCTTCGAGGTGGGTGATGGCGAATGCGGGATAAGGCACGTTGGCTATCTCGGGGATGAGGCTGCTTGTCTTGAAGGTGAATCCATCCTTGGTGTAGGTCAGGGGGATGTCGGGGAAGCGCATTATGCCGAGGTTGGAGGGCATGCCGTCGATGAACTTGGGATATGCGATCTGCACTTCTGCCTTCTTGGTCTTGCCGTCGAAGATGACAAGGTAGCGCGACTGGTTGGTCGAGAAGGGTTTGTCGTCAGGGTCGGAAATGTCGGTCGAACGGGTCTCGCCGATGAACTGGTTGTGGGTGAAGAATGTCGTCACCTCATATCGTCCGTCAATCACGAATGCGAGTGTCGCGAGGTTCTGGGAGCCGTCTGCACGAAGCACGAAGTAGACCTTGATGTCTGACACAGTCACCTCTGACGCCCCGGCTTGCACGCGGATGGGGTCGGGAGCGTTGAGCTGCCAGCCGGTCTTGGTGTAGTCCATCCTGAGTTCGGGAAGAGAGAAAGAGATGGCCCGCTCGCTGGCATCGTATTGGAAGTTGTTGACATTCAGCTGCAGGGTGGATCTGTCGAGGTTGACAAGAATGCCGTAGTCCGCCCCGATCAGGACAGACTGGGTGTTGTCGTCGCGGTCGATGACCGATACATAGTTGAGCGATGACTGGATGGTCAGCGCCTGGGTGTTCTCCGTGGGGCCGTCATCTCCGCAAGAGGTGTAGATGAAGGCTGACAGGAAGAGGAGGGGGAGGAATTTGAGAAATTTCATGTTATGTGTCAGTTGTTTTAGTTTTACCGTGTTTTAAAAATCAAGTTTCCAACTTAGCGTCGCTCCGGCAGAGAAGCCGTTGCCTCGTTGCAGGAACGCGTTCCCTATTGAAACGAAATAAAACGTCGCATATTGCGTGGCTGTGATGTTGTCGGCCCAAAGTTCCAGGCGGAATCCTTTGTGGGTGGCCGCCACTGAGGCGTTGAGCAACATGTAGAATGGCTGTCTTGCGGTGTTGGCCTCGTCCCACCAGATGCTTCCTGTGCCCCGGGTGTTGATTTCGGCGGAGATGCCGTCGACGAATCCCTGCAAGGGACGCGAGTATCCGGTTCCCAGGAATAGGGTGTTTGACGGGGCGTAGGGGACACGCTTGCCCGAGTAGTCGGCCCGGCCGTTGTCGAATTCGATGAAACGGGCGTCGGTGAATCCGTAGGCCCCTCTGGCGAACCATCCGCCCGGAGCCTGGTATGAGGCAGACAGCTCCACCCCCCTTGAGCGGGCGCGTCCGGCGTTGGCCATTATGCGCCCGGTTATGCTCCCTTCCGGGAACATGGTCACCTGCTGGTTGTGGATTTCTATCCAGAAAGCGGAGAAGTCAACCGCCAGGGCCTGGTCGAGCAGCCCCAGATGGGCGCCGATTTCGTAGTTCCAGTCGGTTTCCGGCCTGTATGAGACAGTCTGGTCGACATCATATTGCTGCACGAGTCCCATCTCGGTCATAAGCCTCTGCTGGAGGAAGTCAGAGAACATCTGGGTGTTGTATCCACCGGCCTTGTATCCCTTTGTCGCCGAGGCGTATATGTTGCCGAGGCTTCCGGGAAGGCGGTAAGATATGGAGAGCTTGGGCAGAAGCTGGGTGTAGTCGTGAGAGAGGTGGTCACGCTCATCTATGTCGACGCCTACCCGGCTGTAGACCGGCAGGGGGGATATTGACGGGTCGGTGTTGTCGTAGATGGTGTAGGCCGTGTTGCAGAAACTGCGGAAGTCAAGGGCAGTCCGTTCCCAGTCGAAGCGCAGTCCGGCGGTGATGGTGAAGTCGCCGAGCCTGAGCGAGCTTTCGTGGTAGGCCGACAGCCCTCCCGACGGCATCGTGAAGTCGCTTCCGAGGGTGAACGACGGTTCATCCCATCCGATGGGGTAGTAGGGGTTGGCGTTGTTGCGGTTGGCCTCTATCAGATTGTCGATTCCGGTCTGCCAGAATGTCACCGGGGCCTCCATCCTGGAGCGCCGGTAGAAGCCGAAAGCTCCTGTCAGCCAGGAATAACGGCCGCTCTGCGGGCCACGGGCGACGAAATCCCCGGTGAAAGCCCACTCCTTGCGTTTCTGGCGCAGGGTGAAATAGTCGGCTTCGGTGAAATCCTGGTCGAGCACCATGTCGTCGTCGAGATACTGGACGCTCATTATGGATGAGAAGGTGATACCCTTGAAGGTGTGTTTGACTGTGAGGCCGTCTACAAACGACAGGCGGCTGTAATAGCAGGTGTCGTTGTAGGCGATTCGGTCTGTGGCTGCGGTCAGGTATGGGTAGCCGTTCTGGCGTCCGCGCGTCAGCATCGCCGTGTTCTCGACCACCACCTTCCCTGTGGGGCGGAATGAGGTCTTCCAGCGCAGGGCCGCCATGCGCTCACGCCCGACCTTGCTTCCGTTGTGCTCGTTGCGGAAGAAACCGTCGGTGCCGGATGTCTCCCCGGTGAGCGACATCCCGAGTTTCCCGGAGAGCTTGCCGTAGACACCGGCCGAGGCGCGCCAGCTGTTTTGGGTGCCGTATGTGAGCCGGGCCCTGACCCCCTCGAAACTCAGCGGTGAAAGGGTGTAGATGTTGACAAGGCCACCCATGGTGTTGCGGCCGTAGAGTATGTTCTGCGGGCCGCGCAGAATCTCGACCCTGTCGATGTCGGCAAGGTCGAAATCGAAGTTGTCCTTATTTATTATAGGAATATTGTCGATGTTTAGGCCCACGACAGGCTGGTCGATGCGGGTTCCGAGCCCTCTGACATAGATAGAGGAGGTCATCCTTGAGCCGTAGGCCGGAATGTAGAAGTTGGGGGCCAGGGCCGAGGCCTCGCGCAGGTTTACCAGGTCGTATGTCTCCACGGCGCTGCTGCCGATATAAGTGACAGCCTCGTCGGCGTTGGGGTGGTCGCCCCCCTTTATCGCGGTCACGGAGACCTCGCCAAGCACGACTCCGCTGCGCTGGGTGCCGACCGAGTCTGCGGGGAGGCTCCCCTCCACGGCCACGGCGGTCGCCGGCAGGAGGGCGGAAAACAAAGTGAATATGGCTGGCGTCAAGTCTCGCATCGCAGATAAGTGAACAAAGTCCGGGACGGGGCCGGGAAATCCGGATGCAAAGTTACGATTTTTCCGCGACATATGAAACCTGAGAGTAGGGGCCGCGACGGAAACCTCCCGAATCCGGCACAAATCGTAAATAAATCGTAAAAAAGGCTGTCGGTTTTGCAAGACCGGAATTTAATTGTTAAATTTGAGGCTCAAAACCACTGTTGATGGCAAAAGAACTACCCCGCGAAGATTCAAAACTCATAGAACGGCTACGGCAACCTGAGACTTGCCGGGAGGCGTTCAATGACGTTATGCGGCAGTATTCCGAGCCGCTGTACTGGCAGATACGCCGTATGGTCGAAAGCCACGACGATGCCAATGACATCCTCCAGAACACGTTCCTCAAGGCGTGGCAGTCGGTGGAGGGGTTCCGTGGCGACGCGAAGCTTTCCACCTGGCTCTACAAAATCGCGCTCAACGAATCCATAACCTTCCTGTCGAAGGAACGCAAACGCTTGAGCCTCAGCATCGACGATGAGGAAAGCCATCTTGTCAACCTCATAGAGAGCGACGAGTATGTCGACGGCGACGCCCTCGCCCTCAAGCTGAGGAAGGCTGTGGCGTCGCTTCCCGAGAAGCAGAGGCTTGTGTTCAATATGAAATATTATGACGAGATGAAGTATGAGCAGATGTCTGAGATACTCGGTACATCGGTCGGCGCGCTGAAAGCCTCATATCATCTCGCGGTCAAGAAAATCGAACAATATTTCGCTGACAATGACTGATTTCGCCGGATTGCAACCGGCGTGGGCCCGTTGCCGCAAAGAAAAAAGATTGAAAGAATTTAAACCTTTCATTTCCATTTCAGTCAAAATTCCGTAAAGCGACAGCTTCAAAAACAACAGCGATGAGAACTGACAAGGAAAATATGCTTGACAAAATCGGCCGGAAGGATGGGATGACCGTCCCTGACGGCTACTTTGCCGATTTCCAGAAGAGGATGGAAGCCATGCTCCCCGTCAACGAGCAGGCCGAGACCCCGAGGAAAATCGAGGCTCCCCGTTCTTTCTGGGACAGGGTAAGGCCGTTTGTCTACATGGCGGCTATGTTTGCCGGCGTGTGGTGCATGGTCAAGATGTTCGCGATGCTCGGCACCGGGGGCGTTGACCTCTCGATAGACAACAACGAGATTCTGTCGAGCGCCCTGTCAGACGATACATTCATATATGAATACCTCCGCGACGATGTTTCGGGGCGCGAGGTGCTGGAAGACATGTATCTCGACAGCATCTCGGTTGACGATATGGTTCCCGCAGACTCCCTTGACGAGGCTTTTTATTGATTCGCGGATGTCAGTGATTGTCAGATAACCAAAAAGACCGCATATGAACATCAGGATATTCACACTGGCGGCGCTCCTGTGGCTCACCCTCTCCGCCTCGTTCTCTGTCTCGGCCGCCCCGCAGACTCCCGGCGAGCGCGAGCAATGGATGACCGAGATGCGCCAGTATAAACGTATCTACATCACCAAGGAGCTTGAACTCTCTCGCGAGCAGCAGGCCAAGTTCTATCCCCTTTACGAGGAGATGGAGGAAAACGAGGCCAGAATAAACGATGAGGCCCGGGCAATGGAGAAACGTGTGGCCGAGACGCAAAACGCGTCTGACCTGGAATATGAGAAGGCCACCGAGGCTGTCTATGACGCGGCAGTGCGCTCCGCCCAGCTTGAACGGGAATATATGGAGAAATTCAAGGAGATCCTATCCCGCAAGCAGCTTTTCAGGCTAAAGGCAGTCGAACGTCAGTTCAACCGCGAGATGATGAGGCAACACCATCGCCTCCGCACCAAGGTAAAAGGGGCCGAAAAATAAGGAAAAGCGCCTGTATCGGAGAAAATCCACAAAAAGCAAAAGCGAACATTGAACATTCGGGCCCAGGCCCGGTGTTTATCTGACGCAGCGTGCTGCGTTTGTCCCGGTCAGATTGTCATTGACGGGCAAACTACGGCACGCTGCGGCGTTTCAACATATCCCGTACGAATCCTAATCACATCCGCTATGACATCAGCGATGAAGTTGCCGAGGCCCGGCATTTTAAGGGCCGTCTTGATACTGTCATTTATGTTGTTGATTCCATTTTCAGGCAAAGGGGCCGACCCTGATTTCGCCTTCCCCGAAAAGGTGGAGAAGACTGCGTCCGCCGACCTGCGCGCGGCCCTGAAGGCCGGAGACGGCAAGGGCGCCGTAAACGCGATGATACGTCTCGGACTTGCCAAGGCGCAGGTCAACACCGACTCCCTGCCGACTGTGCTGAGGGATGTCGCCGACCTCGCCGCGCGTGAGAAAGACCCAGCCGCCAAGGCGTTGCTCAATGCGTTGTCGGCCAAGATTTACACCCAGATTTACACCGCTGACCGCTGGACATATGACCGTCGGGAGAGTGTGGCCGCCCCGGGGGATGACTACCGGGTGTGGAGCTCGCGCCAGTTCCTCGACAAGGTGATGTCGCTGACCCAGGAATCGCTGGCCGGCGGGGCGGCTCTGAAGCAGTTGTCGCTGGGGGATTACGATGGAATCGTGGAGACCTCGGAAAGCGATCGTCGCTTTTATCCCACGCTCTTTGATTTCATTGCCGTGACCGGCGTCAGGAACCTTGAGGCCTTCGCCTCGGCGCAGAATATGAGGGTGTTGAACGGGAAACTGATGCAGACTCCCTGCGACCCCACATTGCGTCCCGGGCCGACATGTCGCCCGCTGGGGATGATACTCGGCATATACACGGCGTTGATAGACTTCCACAAAGACCGCCCCGCGCCCCGTTTCCTGGAGGAAATCGCGGTCAGGGAGTTTGTGAACCGGTATATGTTCTCTGCCACCCCGGTTATGGCGCGTGGAATTTCAGGGGAGTCGGCCGTCAAGCTCTCCCCCTTCACCTCGGAGATGCTTCGACTTTATGACCTCAACAAAGAGGATGAGTACGCGGGCCTCTTCCTTGACAAGGCTGCCGCCGGGTTTGCCCCCGGAGAGGATGCCAGGGAGGTGTATCCCCTGTTGACCGCTTACCGTGACCGCTTCCCCTCGGGAGTGCTTGTCAACGACATAACGAATGACATCAACAGCCTGTCGCAGGCGTCGGCGCGTTTCATCATGCCGGCGCAGGTGTCGCCGGGGAAACCTGTGACGTTTGATGTATTCACCAACAACGGCAAGACCATTAAGCTGGAACTGTTCGATGTGACGGAGACCGGACGCCTCGAACCGAATGACTATTGGGTCAGGTCGGCGAACCTCGGGAAAGCCGTGGAAAGCAAGACACTCGAATTTGACAACGCTGTGCCATTCTCGGCGTCGGCCTCCACCTCCCTAACATTCCCGGGCTATGGCCTCTATGCTGTCAGGATGTCGGTCGACGGCAAATATCAGAGTGGCAGCCTGCGTGTGGTGCGCTGCAGCGACCTCTCCCTCTCGACCTTGACTGTCGGGGAATCATCTTCGGCCTGGGTGGCCGACGCCACCTCCGGAAAGCCTGTCAGGGACGCGGAGATATATTTCCTCCCCTGGTCGCGCCGCAAGCAGGCGGCTCCCCTTGAGGGGAAGACTGACGCCCAGGGAGAAAAATCGCTGACAATACAGGAGTATGGCCTTCTGTCGGTAGCGAAAGGCAACGACAGGTATGCGCCGGGAGTCAATGCCTCCGCTCCTTACGGAATCAATGATAAAAGCCAGCTTGAAATCGAGCTGTTCACTTCCCTGGGGCTTTACCGCCCCGGAGATGAGGTGGAGTTCGCGCTGGTGGCCTACGACAACATGCCCCAAAGCCGAACGGTGGCTGCCGGGCGTAGAATCGGTGTGGAACTGCTCGACGCCAATTATCAGCCGGCAGACACATTGTATCTCACCACTGACGCATGGGGACGCGCGGAGGGGAAGTTCACCCTCCCGTCGGCCGGACTGACCGGTAATTTCCAACTCAGGGCCGGCGAGGCTCCCGGAGCAGCGAAGGAGATAAACTATTGTGGCTCCGAGTCATTCATGGTAAGCGACTACAAGCTCCCGACATTTGAGGTGAAGACCACGGGCATCAACCGCCCCGTGTCGGTGGCCGACAGTGCATCGGTGAGCGGCGAGGCGGTGGCCTATTCCGGATTCCCGATTGCCGATGCGCAGGTGAAAGCCTCGCTGAAAGTGCAGCAGGGATTCTGGTGGTGGAAGACAGAGTCCCCGGTGTTCTACACCGTTGACACCGTCACCGGCCCGGACGGCAGTTTCACGGTTGTGATTCCCCCTTCGGCCATATCCGCGAGTCCGGCCCCCGGCGGAATATTCGTCTGCGACGTGGAGGTGACATCTCCCGACGGCGAGACCCGCAGCCTGACCGCCCGCTTCAATATGGGGAAACCGTTGGGCATCGTTGCCTCCATCCCGCCGCTTGTCAATCTTGCCGAAGGGTTCGCGGCCACGGTAGAGGCGCGTGACGCCAATGGAGACCGCAAACCTCTTGATATGACTTACACCGTTACCCGTGACAGCGTCACAGTGGCCCGGGGAACGGTTGAGAATGGTTCGGTGGCCGATGTGCTGAAACAGCTGCCGGTCGGAAGCTACTCGATGGAGTTCGCGCCGGTTGACTCAGCGATGGCCGACCCGTCCGCCCCGTGCCAGATAGTGCTTTACCGCCCGAAAGATGCGGTTTGTCCGGTTGAAAAGGCGTTGTGGGTTCCTGTCTGCGAACTCACGGCTGATGCCGACGGTAAATACAGGCTGATTGCCGGTTCTGCCAGTGGCGATGTGCACGTCAGGATGATTGTCTCGGCCTATCCCGGCAAGGTGATAGACAAACGGTGGATTACCCTTGGAAAGGGGATGCAGGAGATTGAGGGCACCCTCCCGTCAGGAGTGGAGTCGGCCCGGGTGTTGCTCGAATGTGTCAGCAACTTTGAATCTTTCGGGTATGAGGCCGCGGTGAAGTCCGGCGGCTCCCGCCGCTCTGTCAGCTTGGAAATCGAGACATTCCGCGACCGGGTGCTACCCGGCAGTGAGGAGAAAATCACCTTCAGGGTGAAACCCGCAGAGGGAGCCTCAGCCAGCAGCGCGGTCTTCCTTGATATGTCAAACAAAGCGATTGATGTCCTGGCCTCCAATCCTATGGACTTGCCGGAATTTTCTCCCCGTGGCTGGAACATGTTGTCAAACGGCTGGTCGTTCAGCGACATGTCGACTTCGGTCATCAAGGATTTCAAATACAAGGATGGCTTCTCCATCGTCTCCCCCTCCTTCCAGCTCTATGGGATGAGTTTCACCGGTGGAGGCATACGCAATCTCCGGATAAGAGGAGGGGCCAGCAATGTTGTGTACAAGATGCAGGGTTCTGCGGAAATGGCTGAAGACGTTGTCTTGGAGGAGAGATCTGTCGCGGCTTCATTCGGATCGATGTCGGCCGGTGTGGGCGCCGCCATGGATGCAGGGGCAGCTGACGGTGAGGCCGAGGTTGTCACCGAGCATAAGGAGGAGGTGGATGTGTCCCTCAAAGAGGAATCCGCCGAGGCATACCGCCCCTCTGAGATTCCGCTCGCTTTTTTCCGCCCGATGCTGACCACAGCCGAGGATGGTTCGCTTGAAATCAGCTATACGGTGCCTGACGCGAACACTACCTGGATTCTCCGCGCGCTGGCCTATGACAAGGAACTGCTTTCCGCCACGGCCTCAGCCGAAATCATCTCCTCGAAGCCTGTGATGGTGTCGCAGAACGCTCCACGCTTCCTGCGCACAGCCGACGCAGTGGTGCTTGCCTCCTCGGTTATGAACAACACCGACTCGGTGCGTGACATCAAGGTCTTGTCTGAGGTGGCTCTCTCCGGCTCAGGGAAGGTTGTGGCCCGCGAAGAGACTGTGATGCGTCTTGAAGCCAAGGCTTCGGGAGTGGCGACCGTAGGGATTACAGCCCCGGCGGGAACTGCGGGGCTTCTGTACAGGGTGCGTGCCACCTCGGGTGACTACACCGACGGCGAGCAGTCACTGTTGCCCGTCCTCCCCTCAGAGCAGGATGTGGTGGAGTCGGAGATGTTCTACCTCGCTCCTGACCAGGCGGCTTTCTCGCTCAACCTCCCTGCGATGTCGGGTGATGAACGCGCTTACCTGAATTTCACCGAGAATCCTGCCTGGCAGGTTGTCTCGGCTCTTCCCGGACTGAGGGAGGGGGCGGTGAACTCTTCGGTCGATGCGGCGGCCGCGCTTTTCTCGGCGGCTGTGGCCGACGGAATACTGCGGGATAATCCGGAACTTGCCCGGGTGTTGCGTAAGTGGGCCGAAAGCGGTGATTCCGCTTTAGTGTCTAACCTGGAGAAGAACCAGGAGCTCAAGAGTATGCTCCTGAACGCGACTCCCTGGGTGTCTGAGGCCCTTGGCGACACCGAGAGGATGCAGCGGCTGGTGCTGTTGTTTGACAGACGTCAGACCCGCAAGGTGATTTCCGACGCTGTCGACCGCCTTGCCCGGATGCGGGTCGATGGAGCCTGGAGCTGGTCTGACCGTTACCCGGTGGCTTCAATGTGGGCGACAGAGGTGATTCTCGAGCAGCTCGGCGACCTCAACCGTATGGGTTGGCTCCCGGCTGACTCCCGCCTGCGCAAGATGATAAATGAGTCGATTGCTTATCTCGACCGCGAGACCGCCAAGGATTTCAGCAAGAATCCCAAGGGGGACTACTGGCTGTATGTCGCCATACGCGACAAATACCCTGAGGTGCGCCCCTCAACGGCTGCGTCACGCGTGATTGAGGCTGAGGTGCAGAAGGCGGTGGCCCGCTGGAAAGAAGCCTCGATACCGATGAAAGGGGTGTATGCCCTGATTCTCAACAACCACGGCTACAACGCCACTGCGCGCCAGGTGCTGCAGTCGCTGCGCGAGTATGCCACCTCCACTCCCGAGAGGGGGATGTGGTGGCAGCAGCTCGACCGTTATGTGTCTCTCTGGAGCTTCGACAGGGTGGGCATCACCTCTATTCTGCTTGATGCCTTCCACGCCGTAGAGCCTGGTTGTGAGGATGTCGAGAAGATACGCCAGTGGCTGATTCTCAACAAGACAAACAATGACTGGGGGAATGCCGTGATGACAACCCAGGCTGTATCCTCGATTCTCACCAGTGGCAAACCGCTGAAAGTCAACACCCGGGGCACGGCTATCCATATCGGCGACGTGTTGTTGCAGCCTCAGTCTGAGGAGTATGCCACCGGGGCGTTCACCGAGCAGATAACCTCGATGCTGGCCTCTCCGGCCACCCTGACAATCGACCGCCAGGCCGATTACCCGTCGGTCGGTGGTGTGGTGATGATGCGCCGTCTGCCGATGGATTCCATCAAGGCGGTTGGATGTCAGGAGATTTCAGTCGGGAAATCGTTGTCTGTGTATGACGGTCAGCAGTGGGTGCCCGGCTCTGAATTCAAGGTCGGAGACCGGGTGAGGGTTGAGCTGACCCTGCGTGTCGAGGATGATTTGTCGTATGTCGTAATCGAGGATTTGCGTGCCGCGGGTCTGGAACCTGTCGAGCAGCTCCCCGCGCCGATTTTCTCGGAGGGGCTTTGCTTCTATCGTGAGAACCGCGACTCGCAGACAAACATATTCATAGATTTCCTGCCAAGAGGCACATACCGCCTGGCCTATGACCTTTTCGCCTCGCAGGCGGGAAGCTTCTCAAGCGGTGTGGCCCAGGTGCAGAGCCTCTACAACCCGGTTGTGTCGGCCCATTCCGCAGGTATGAACCTTGAAATCGTGGCCGGCAGATGAAACGGACTGGATTGCTGACAGTGTTGTTTCTGCTTGTTTCGCTGTTTTCCCGAGGCGTGGCCTCGCCGAAGTGTGAGATGCGCGGGCTGTGGGTGGCGACTGTTTACGGTATTGACTGGCCCTCCACCTCGGGGGCCACACCCGCCGCTGCCGAGGCTCAGAAAAAGGAGCTGACGGCGTTGCTCGACATGGCGGCCTCCTCCGGCTTCAACTCCGTGTTGCTGCAGGTGAGGCCTATGGCCGACGCGCTCTACAAATCCTCGCTGGAACCCTGGAGCGCCTATCTGACCGGATGCAGGGGGGCGGCCCCAGCGAAGGGGTGGGACCCGCTGGAGTTCGCCGTCAGGGAATGCCATGCCCGTGGCCTTGAGCTTCACGCGTGGGTCAATCCGTTCAGGTTCTCCTCTTCCGCCAATCTCCCTTCCACTCCCGCCGACCGGCGCGCGATAGAGAAGGAGTGGGTTCTGTCTCAGTTGAAGACCGTGACGGTCGCGCCGCCCAAGTCCCGCGCCAAGGGGAAAAAAGGCTCCCGCAGGGCCCCCGCAAGGAAGAAAACCACCGTCAAGGGGGTGTCGATTCTTGACCCGGGTAATCCGGATGCGAGAAAACATATCGTGGAGGTGTGCCGCGAGATTGTTAAGAACTATGATGTTGACGGACTGGTGTTCGATGACTATTTCTATCCCGAGAAGTTCCCCGTTCCTGAGGGCGCGGACGCCAAGGAGGAGGGTGACCGCAGGCGCGCAAATGTGGCCGCGGCCATCTCCGAGGTGTACGGGATGATTCAGGAGGAGAAACCATGGGTGAGGTTCGGCGTGGCTCCTGCCGGAGTTGCCGGAGGCAACGGAAAGGCGTGTGCCGAGCATGGGCTCGAACCCCCTTCGGTCGGGAACGACTGGATGTATGACGATATTTATTGCGACCCGCTCAGGTGGCTCGCCGACGGCACTGTCGACTATGTCTCTCCGCAGGTCTACTGGCCGATGGAGCATGCCACCAACCCGTTCCAGCCGCTGGTCGAGTGGTGGGCCGGTGTGGCCCGGCATTTCGGCCGCCACCTGTTCGTGAGCCAGAATGTGCCGAGCCTCCCAGCGGGGGAAGCCGCCTGGAAGGAACAGCGGAAGGAGGTTGCGGTGACCAGGCTTGCCTCCCGCAAGGAGGGAATCCCCGCCGGACAGGTGTTCTATTCGGCGGCTCACCTCACCGGCAAGAAGGCCCGTGGGCTTGACCGCGAGCTGGCGATGAATGAGTATTCCTCGATGGCGCTGATGCCCCCGATGGGATGGAAGAAGGCCCCTGCGCCGGAGAAGGTGAAGAACCTCACCCGCAATGACAACTCCCTGAGCTGGTTTGACCGAGGGAGCGGGCGATATGTCTGCTACGCCATCCCGATGGATGTGGGGCCTATTGACGCGCTCGCCCAGGATGGCCCCAATTTCGACGGGAAATATATCGTGGGGGTGACTTACGGCAACTCTTTCGAGCTGCCGATGAGGGTGCTGAAAGGGTATTGGTATGCTGTCGCCCCTTACGACCGTTACGGCAACGAGGGGGAAGCTGTCACCCTGAACGCCCCCGGATTGTGATGACTTATGGAGATTAATGAGAAATATATGCGCCGCGCGCTGCAGCTCGCGGCCAACGGCAAAGGATTCACCGCCCCCAACCCGATGGTCGGAGCGGTGATTGTCGCATCCGACGGACGCGTGATAGGGGAGGGGTGGCACCGTCGGTGTGGCGAGGCCCATGCCGAGGTCAACGCCGTGGCGTCAGTCAGGGAGGCTGACCGACATCTGCTCGCTGACTCGACGATATATGTCACCCTTGAACCCTGTTCGCACTACGGCAAGACCCCTCCGTGTGCCAAGCTGATTGCCGATACCGGCATTCCCCGTGTCGTGGTGGGAGCCGGAGACCCCAACCCGAAAGTGAACGGGAGGGGAATAGCGATGATTCGTGAAGCCGGAGGGGAGGTTGTTACCGGAGTTCTGGCTGCCGAATCCATCGCGCTCAACAAAGTCTTTTTCACAGCGCAGACCCTCCGGCGCCCTTACATAACCCTGAAATGGGCGCAATCGGCTGACGGATATATGGATGTGAAGCGGAACCCGGAAGAACCGGCATTTGCCTTCTCCACCCCTCTGACACGCGCGACAACGATGAGGATGCGGGCCGACAATGAGGCCATTCTGACCACCGCCGCCACCGTCAATGCCGACAATCCCCGCCTTACGCTCAGGGGATGGCCCGGACGGCAGCCCCGTCCATTCATCCTCGACCGACACGGAGTGACCGATTCAGCGGCAGCCCTGCTTGGCTCTGCTGTCGTGTTGTCAGGCGATGCCCCGTTCGATGCGCTGTTCCGTGATTACGGTGTCACTTCGGTGATTGTGGAGGCCGGCCCCCGTTACCTGGCCCATCTGCTTGACAGCGGCATGTGGGACGAACTTCGTGTCGAGATTGCCCCTGTCATCCTTGGTGAGAGGGGGGCGCATCCGGCTCCTCCTTTCCCGGAAGTGGGCGCAAGGCTTGAGAAGAGCTTGCAGGCGGGGCCAAACAGGATGCTCTTTTTCGTGCGTTGTCCGTCGGCTGATGTCCCCTCCTGATGTGGCCTTTTTGGCGGTTCGCCATACCCTTTTAGGCGTTAATTAAAGTTAATGGCTCGCCCCCTCGTTGAGGGTGATTTCGGTAAAATTGTCCGTAAGGAGAAATTTCCGGGAGTTTTTTAACTATTGGTTACTAAAAAATTCCTATCTTTGTAGCCGTAAATCCGCCCCCTGTGGAGTCGCGGCTTTGCTCTTCTGATTACAGATTGTTGATAACCAGAGGATAAGGTTGTGTCTTGCCTGTTGGCAATGCGCTTCACTTTGATTCGGTTGCCGGCAATGCAAGTTATCTAACCCTAATATGGCTGTCCCGAGGGCCTGTTGCCGTGTGGGATGACCACTGCAGACCAGGAATCACAACAAAATAGTTCATGATATCTTTAGGAATTTTTGGCATCGACGCCGTAGTGTTCGCCATCGTGGCGCTGCTCACCGGAGCAGGGCTTGTATGGCTGGCTATGTGGCTCGCCGGCCTTATTTCTCCCCGCTCCTTCAACCCGCAGAAAGGAGAGGCTTATGAGTGTGGTATCCCGACCCGTGGCGAATCAATGGCCCGCTTCCATGTCGGCTACTATCTGTTCGCCATCCTCTTCCTGATGTTCGACGTGGAAACCGTCTTCCTGTTCCCCTGGGCCGTCAAGATGCGCGCCCTCGGAGGCGAAGGGGTTCTCTGCGTCGCTGTTTTTTTCGCAATCTTAGTGCTGGGCCTCGTTTACGCCTGGCGGAAAGGAGCGCTTGAATGGAAATGAAGCATGTGACCGCCCAGGGGCTTCCTTACGAGGCCTGGAAGGACAACGAATACATCGAGAAGCTCGTCACCGAGCTTCAGGAGTCGGGAACCAACGTGCTCGTCGGTTCGCTCGACAAACTTATCAACTGGGGGCGTTCAAACTCGCTCTGGCCGCTCACCTTCGCCACCAGTTGCTGCGGCATCGAATTCGTGTCGCTTGGAGCCGCCCGTTTTGACATGGCGCGATTCGGCTGGGAAGTAGCCCGTGCCTCGCCCCGTCAGGCCGACTTCATGATGGTTGCCGGAACGATTGTACACCGTATGGTGCCTGTCTTCCGCCGCCTCTACGACCAGCTTGCCGAGCCCAAGTATGTCATCGCCTGCGGTTCCTGCGCCATCTCCGGCGGCCCCTTCCGCAAAAGCTACCATGTGGCGAAGGGCATAGAGGACATCGTCCCTGTCGACGTGTTCTGCCCCGGATGCCCTCCCCGTCCTGAGGCGATGATTTACTCAATCATGCAGCTCTCGCGCAAAATCAAGGTGGAACGCTTCTTCGGAGGCAAGAACCGCCAGGAGAACCAGAAGGAATTTCTCGCCGCACACCCCATCGAGGATGTCGCCGCGGCCAACATTGACTGATAAACCATCATACGACATACATGGCTAACTTGCAGGAAAAAATCTCGCGTCTCTTCCCCGAAGCTACCTTCGAGGAGGGTGAGATTTTGCTGGTGAACATCCCCGACGCAAAACTTCACGACCTTGTGAAGTCGCTCCGCGACGACTGCGGTTTCGACTATCTCGTGACCATCGTCGGCATGGACTGGGTGTCCTCACTGGGATGTATATATTATCTGACTTCCTCAGCAACCAAGGAGTTCGTCTCGGTCAAGGTGCAGACCACCGACCGCGACAACCCTATGATTCACTCTATCGCCGACCTTTACCGCATCGCCGGCATATATGAGCGTGAAGTCTATGATTTCTACGGGATTATCTTTATCAACAATCCCGATATGCGACGTCTTTTCCTCAATATCGACTGGGTGGGCTACCCCCTGCGCAAGGATTACGACGCTAACCCCGAAATCAACCCCGTCTCAATCGAAAACGAGCGTCAGACCGACCACACCGACACATGGGTGGAGCAGCCTGACGGTTCGATAAAGCACGAGCGTCCGAGGGTATTCAATGAGAATGACTTCGTCGTGAACATCGGCCCGCAGCACCCCGCCACACACGGCGTGTTGCGTTTCCGCACTGCTGTCGATGGCGAGACAATCCAGAAAATCGACGTTTACATGGGTTATATCCATCGCGGCGTCGAGAAGCTCTGCGAGGATCTGGGATACATGCAGACCCTCCACTTCATGGACCGTCTCGACTACTTCTCGGCCCACAATTACCACCACGGCCTCTGCCTGGCGATTGAGAAAGCAGCTGGCATCGAAGTGCCTCGCCGCGCCCAGGTAATCCGTGTGATGATGGACGAGCTGTCGCGTATCGCCTCCCACTGCCTCTTCATCGGTACATTCTGTATGGACCTCGGGGCTACGACAATGCTTTTCTACACACTCCGCGTGCGTGAGCAGATTCTCGACATCATGGAGAAGACTTGCGGCGCCCGCATGACTTTCAATTACGATTGTCTCGGCGGTGTGATGGCCGACCTCCATCCCGATTTCGTCAAGGATGTGAAGGAGCTTCTTGAGATTCTTCCCAAGAATGTGGCCGAATACAACAAACTCTTCACCGGCAATGTGATTGCCCACAACCGCCTCAAGAATGTGGGTGTGCTCACAAACGAGGATGCCCGTTCCTGGGCCATCACCGGCCCCTCCGGACGTGCTTCCGGCTGGGCCTGCGATGTCCGCAAGACCCATCCTTACAGCGTGTACTCTGAAATCAATTTCGACCAGGTCGTGCGTACCGAAGGCGACTCACTCGCCCGTTTCAAGAACCGTGTCGACGAGATTCTCCAGTCGAAAGGCATCCTCGAGCAGCTTCTCGAGATGCTCCCCGAGGGTGAGTACTGCGCCAAGGTGCCAAAGGTGATCAAGCTCCCTGTCGGACACTGGTTCCAGGTTGTCGAGGGTTGCCGCGGTCTGTTCGGTGTCTACATCGAGAGCGACGGTTCCGCCAAGCCTTACCGCCTGAAACTTGTCACTCCCGGTCTCCCCGCCGCCGCTGTGGTCGACCACATCACCCGCGGGCAGAAGATTGCCGACCTCATCACCATCGGAGGCTCGATGGACTACATCGTGCCCGATATGGACCGCTGACGTCTGCAATAGGAACCAACTAAGAAACGAAAAATTCCTGATACCCAATCACGTTACTTGTCATGAGTAATTACACAATAGATAATTTCAGCAGCCTCTCGACCTGGTTCGACACGATGCTCAACAACTTTATGCCCTCCTGGCTCGCCACGACGCTGGAGTGCGTGCTGGTCGGCGTCGGCTTGCTGCTGGTCTACTCTGTGCTGGCGCTCTTCTACATCCTCTACGAGCGTAAGATTTGTGCCTACTTCCAGTGTCGTCTCGGCCCCAACCGCGTCGGCCCCTGGGGTCTGCTGCAGAGTGTCGCCGACATGTTCAAGATTCTCATCAAGGAGCTTATCTCCCTGAACCATGTCGACAAGTTCCTCTTCGCCCTGGCTCCCTACCTGGTGATTATCGCGTCAGTGCTCTGCTTCGCTGTGCTTCCCTGGGGTAACGGCCTGCAGATTATCGATTTCAACATCGGTATCTTCTTCCTGCTGGCCTGCTCGTCAATCGGAGTCCTCGGCATCCTCCTGGCCGGATGGTCGTCAAACAACAAGTTCACCCTCATCGGTGCGCTCCGCTCAGGAGCCCAGATGGTCAGCTATGAACTTTCTGTAGGTTTATCCATTCTTACTATGGTGGTGTTCGCCGGCACGATGGATGTTGCCAAGATTGTGGAGGCCCAGGCCGACCACTGGTTCATCTTCTCGGCTCATATCCCCGCGATCATTGCTTTTGTGATTTACATGATTGCCGGTACGGCCGAGACCAACCGTGGCCCGTTCGACCTTCCCGAAGCCGAGAGCGAGCTGACCGCCGGTTACCACACCGAGTATTCCGGTATCCACTTCGGATTCTTCTACCTCGCCGAATACCTCAACCTCTTCATCGTCTCAGGAGTGGCCACGCTTCTCTTCTTCGGTGGCTGGATGCCTTTCCGCGTCGCCGGCTGGGACGGTTTCAATGAGATTATGGGCTATATCCCCTCTGTGGTATGGTTCATCGGCAAGGCTTTCGTGATTTCTTTCATCATCATCTGGTTCAAGTGGACATATCCCCGTCTCCGCATCGACCAGCTGCTGACACTGGAATGGAAATACCTCCTGCCCATCAACCTGGTAAACCTTGCCCTGATGGTTTGGATTGTGGTTGAAGGCTTCTACTTCGGCCAGCTTCCCCAGTAAACCCGAAAATTCCCCCTGACAAAACAAACGCATTAACTCGCAATAACGATGAGCGACAATTACGGAAAAATAGCCCAGGTAATCGGCCCCGTGGTCGATGTTATCTTCGAGGGCGACCAGAACATCCTCCCGCCGATTTTCACGGCTCTGAAGGTTGACCGTCCCGACGGTTCGCAGCTGATTCTCGAAGTAGAGCAGCATATCGGTGAAGACACCGTCCGCTGTGTGGCTATGGAGAGTACCGACGGTCTGCAGCGCGGCCTGCGCGTTGACTCCCTCGGACGCCCCATCGCCGTACCTACCGGCGACCAGGTCAAGGGCCGTCTGCTGAATGTTCTTGGCGACGCCATCGACAACCTTCCGCAGCTCGACCGCGAGAACCTGCGCCCCATCCACCAGCCCGCCCCCGAGTTCGAAGACCTCACCATCGGTACGGAGATTCTCCACACGGGTATCAAGGTGGTCGACCTTCTCGAGCCCTACAGCAAAGGTGGTAAGATTGGTCTCTTCGGAGGTGCCGGTGTGGGCAAGACGGTGCTCATCATGGAGCTCATCAACAATATCGCCAAGGGCCACAACGGTTTCTCGGTGTTCACCGGGGTAGGGGAGCGTACCCGCGAGGGTAACGACCTCCTCCACGAGATGATCGAGAGCGGCGTCATCAAATACGGCAAGAAGTTCGAGGAGAACATGCTCAAGGGAGGCTGGCCTCTCGAGGATGTGGACATGAACGAGGTAAAGGAATCACAGGCCGCCCTCGTGTTCGGCCAGATGAACGAGCCTCCCGGCGCACGTCTGCGTGTGGCGCTGACCGGTCTTACCGTGGCCGAGCAGTTCCGCGACCAGGATGGCGGCGGTAAAGACATCCTCCTCTTCATCGACAACATCTTCCGTTTCACCCAGGCCGGTTCCGAGGTGTCAGCCCTTCTGGGCCGTATGCCCTCAGCCGTGGGTTACCAGCCCACGCTCGCCTCTGAGATGGGTGCCCTCCAGGAGCGTATCACATCGACCAAGAACGGTTCGATTACCTCCGTCCAGGCCATCTATGTGCCCGCCGACGACTTGACCGACCCGGCTCCCGCCACTACCTTCAGCTTCCTCGACGCTACCACCGTGCTCTCGCGTAAGATTGCCGAGCTCGGTATCTACCCCGCCGTGGATCCCCTGGAATCGACTTCGCGTATCCTTGACCCGAACATCATCGGCGAGGATCACTACAATACCGCCCAGGCTGTCAAGCAGCTCCTCCAGAAATACAATGAGCTTCAGGACATCATCGCCATCCTCGGTGTGGACGAGCTTTCTGACGAGGACAAGCTGGTGGTTGCCCGTGCGCGCCGCGCCCAGCGCTTCCTCTCCCAGCCCTTCAACGTCGCCGAGCAGTTCACCGGTCTCCCCGGTGTGATGGTTCCGCTGAGCGAGACCATCCGTGGCTTCAAGATGATTCTCTCCGGCGAGATGGACGAGTATCCCGAGCAGGCCTTCCTCAATGTCGGCACAATCGACGACGCCATCGAGAAGGGCAAGAAGCTCCTCGCAGAGGTAAAGTAAACCTGTAGCAACCTGCCGGACACGGTGTAAGCCGCCGTGGCCGGATTCAATATCGAATCGACAACTCAATTATGGTTCTCAAGATAATTTCAGCAGAGAAAGTGCTTTTCGAGGGGGAGGCCTCTTCGGTCACCCTTCCCGGCGAGATGGGACAGTTCACCGTCCTGCCACGCCACGCATCGCTGGTGTCTACCCTCGTAAAGGGTAAAATCAAGTATGCCGAAGGCACCGGGCACCATGAGATAGAAGTCGAAGGCGGGATTGTGGATGTCGACAACGACGTCGTTTCCGTCTGCATTTACTGACCGTTCAACAAGACAATCACCAGGCTTCCAAAATGAAGAAGTTGCTTTTTATACTGGTTCTGATGACAGGCTGGGCAATCTCCGCGATTGCCGCTGACAATGTCGCGCAGACCGCCGCCCCGGACACAACGGCCTCCGTTTCCGCCACCGCCGACGACAACCGTCTGGAGGAGGCTCTTGACAAGGCCGCCGAGGAGACCGACGAGCATAAGTTCGACATCAAGGAAACCATCTTCGAGCATCTCGGGGACGGTTACGGTTGGGAAGTGCCTTTCAACCATCACAAGCGCATCCCCCTCCCCGTGATAGTCTGGGGCAAGGACGGCCTGCATGTCTTCTCTTCTTCCCGCGTGACCCACGGGGATGAGTATGTCGACGGCGACGCCACCTTCAAGATTGCCACCGAAGGAGACTACAAGGGGAAACTCGTCGAGATTGTCGACGGCAAGGAATACAAGCCGTGGGATTTCTCCATCACCAAGAATGTGTGTGCGATATTCATAGCCTGCATCATAGTGTTGCTTCTTGTCCTTCAGCTTGCCCGCTGGCACAAGAAGAATCCTTTCAAGGCTCCCCGCAAGATGACCGGCGCCATCGAGGCCCTTGTGGAATTCATCTATGACGGGGTAATCAAACCCACCCTCAAGGAGAAGTCAGCGAAGTTCGCCCCCTACCTGCTGACGGTGTTCTTCTTCATCTTCTTCATGAACCTGCTCGGGCTCATGGTTGTGTTCCCCGGCGGAGCCAACGTTACCGGCAATATCGCCGTGACAATGGTGCTGGCCATAATGACATTCGTGATGACCAACGTGTTCGGCACAAAGGTCTACTGGAAGGAAATCTTCTGGCCTGATGTCCCCCTCTGGCTCAAGTTCCCCCTCCCCATCATGCAGATGATTGAGGTGTTCGGTATCTTCACCAAGCCCGCCGCGCTCACAGTCCGTCTGTTCGCCAATATGATGGGCGGCCATATGATTGTGCTGATTCTGACCCTCCTTATATTCATCTTCGCCAGCATGGGTGTGGCCGTCGCCTCCGGTACAGCCGTCATCTCTATCGCCTTCTCGGTGTTCATGCTCCTGATTGATGTTCTGGTCAGCTTCATCCAGGCCTATGTGTTCACGATGCTCTCCACAATCTTCATCTCCCTGGCTCAGGCCAAGCATGAGGAACACGCCGCCCACGGCGGCAAGGAGGGTGAAAACGTTGCCCACACCGCCCCCGAGGCCGCAAAATAAGTAATAAACAGTAAAAGTTATAAACCCCCAAAACAAAAACTCTTCGCTATGTTAGCAATGATTTTAGCAGCAGTCGAGGCTCTTCTTGGCCTTGGTGCATCCGTAGCTGCCGGCATCGCCGCAATCGCAGCCGGTATCGGTATCGGTAAGATTGGTGCTTCCGCCATGGAGGCCATCGCCCGCCAGCCCGAAGCTGCCGGCGACATCCGCTCGAACATGATTGTGATTGCCGCTCTTATCGAAGGTGTGGCTCTGTTTGCGGTCATCGTCTGCATCCTCGCCCTGTTCGTATAAACCTTGCTGACCGGGGAGACTCCCCTCGGGCTGTTTCCCCGGCCAAGGCTTGATTACTGTCGGGAGCCGTCCGGCTCCCGCTGCAAAACAAATGCTTAACCCTTAACAATGAGGTTGTTTTAACTATGGAACTTTTCAAAGTTGATTTTGGCTTGACCATCTGGATGTT
Source organism: uncultured Porphyromonadaceae bacterium (assembly GCA_947177635.1). Lineage (GTDB taxonomy): Bacteria > Bacteroidota > Bacteroidia > Bacteroidales > Muribaculaceae > UBA7173. The sequence continues at coordinate 26,393 of CAMWVQ010000020.1, forward strand.
CGTGGCGTTCGCCATATTGTTTTTCATCCTGTGGAAATTCGCCTGGCCTGCCATCATGAAAGGCATTGACGGGCGTGCCGACCTTATAGACAAGGGTGTTGAGTATGCTCAGAACGCCAAGGAACAGCTTGACAACGCCCAGCTTGAAGCAGACCGCCAGGTACAGGAGGCCCGCCGCAAGGAGGCCGACATCATTGCCGAGGCCAACCGCATGAAATCCCAGATAATCGAGCAGGCCCGTGAGGAAGCCAAGAAGGAGGCCCAGAAAGAGAAGGATGCCGCCAAGCTTTCAATCGAGCAGAGCCGCCGCGAGGCAGAGCAGAACCTCCGCGACGAGGTGAGCCGCGTCGCCTTGCAGATTGCCGGGAAAGTAACCCGCGGACAGCTTTCGGACGACGCCGCCCAGAAGAAGCTTGTCAACAGCTACCTTGATGAAATTGAAAGTCAGAACTGACAACTGAGGACCCCATTGTAATCCAATATCGCAATGAACGAAGGTTTGATTCCCAAACGCTACGCAAAGGCTCTTTACAAGTTCGCTTGTGAGAAAGGGGCCGACCTGGGACTTTACCGTCTCATGGGCAACCTCGGTAGGAGTTTTGCCGACAATCCTGCCCTGGATTCCACTGTCGCCAACCCGTTTGTGAGCGACGACCAGAAAATCGGCTTGTTGAAGACCGCCGCGGCTGCCGTCGCCGCCCCGGCGGCGAAAGATGGCGCCGACGCCAAAGCCGGCGATGTTTATGCCGATTTCCTGAAGTTGCTCGGCAACAACAAGCGGCTCCCGATGGCCGGAGCCATCGCCCGCGCCTATTGCGACATATACCGCAAGGAGAACAGGATTTACAGGGTTACGGTTGTCTCGGCCAAGCCGCTTGACGCTCCCGAGCAGCAACGTCTGTTGAAGCTCATCGAGTCTCATCTCGACGGCGGGAAGATGGAATACTCTTTCTCGACTGATCCGGAGCTTATCGGCGGATTCACGGTCGACATTGACAACGAGCGTCTCGACGCCTCGGTAAAGAACGAACTTAAACAATTGCGATTAAAGCTTTTGAAGCAGGCTTGACGCCCGTAAAAGCTTAGAATGGCTCATAACAACTTTTGGACAAATGATTAATCCAAGCGAGATATCGGAAGTTTTAAAGCAGCAGCTTGAGAATGTCAACAAGTCGGTTGCTTTCGAAGAGGTAGGAACCGTTCTGGAAGTCGGCGACGGGGTCGCCCACGTCTACGGCCTTGACAACGTGTGCGCCAACGAGCTCGTAGAGTTCGAGAACGGCGTCAAAGGTGTCGCCCTCAACCTTGAGGAGAGCAATGTCGGGGTCATCCTGCTCAATGACGTGAACAAAGTTACTGAGAACATGACCGTGCGCCGCACAGGCGAGATTGCCTCCATTCCCGTGGGTGAGGGGCTTTTCGGCCGTGTCATCAATATCCTGGGCGAGCCTATCGATGGTCGCGGACCTATCGACGGGAAGCTCTACCGCATGCCCCTGGAGCGCAAGGCTCCCGGAGTCATCTTCCGCCAGTCTGTGAAGCAGCCCCTCCAGACCGGCATCAAGGCCGTCGACTCGATGGTGCCCATCGGCCGAGGCCAGCGAGAGCTCATCATCGGCGACCGCCAGATCGGAAAGACCGCCATCGCTCTCGACACCATCATCAACCAGAGAAAGAATTACGAGGACGGCAAGCCTGTCTACTGTATCTACGTGGCAATCGGCCAGAAGGCATCTTCTGTGGCGGCCATCGTGGAGACCTTGCGTCAGCACGGCGCCCTCGACTACACCTGCGTGGTGGCCGCGACCGCCTCTGACTCCGCGGCCATGCGCTATTACTCACCCTTCGCCGGTGTGGCGATCGGGGAGTTCATCCGCGATACCGGGCGTGATGCCCTTATCATATACGACGACCTGTCGAAGCAGGCTGTCGCCTACCGTGAAATCTCGCTGGTGCTGAAGCGTCCGTCAGGACGTGAGGCTTACCCCGGTGACATCTTCTATCTCCACTCACGTCTGCTCGAGCGTGCCGCCAAGATTATCGACAACCAGCAGGTGGCCGAGAAGATGAACGACCTGCCCGAGGTGCTCAAGCCCATGGTCAAGGGTGGAGGTTCGCTTACCGCCCTCCCCATCATCGAGACCCAGGCCGGCGACGTGTCGGCTTACATCCCGACCAACGTGATTTCAATCACCGACGGCCAGATTTATCTTGAGACCGCCCTGTTCAACCGTGGTATCCGTCCGGCCATCAACGTGGGTATCTCAGTGTCGCGTGTCGGCGGTAACGCCCAGATCAAGTCGATGAAGAAGGTGGCCGGTACGCTGAAAATCGACCAGGCGCAGTTCCGCGAGCTCGAATCGTTCACCAAGTTCGGTGGCGACATCGACCCGGTTACCGCCCGCGTCATCGACCGTGGCCGCAAGAACGAGCAGCTTCTCATCCAGCCCCAGTACAAGCCCTGGGCCGTGGAGGAGGAGGTCGCCGTCATCTTCTGCGGTGTGAACGGACTTCTCTCAGACGTGCCCGTAGAGAAGGTGGCCGAGTTCCAGCAGGGACTTCTCCAGCTCCTCCACGCCAAATACCAGGCCGACGTGCTTGATGTCATCAAGTCAGGACAGCTCACCGACGACTGCACCGCCAAGCTGACACAGGCCGCCACCGAAGTGGCCCAGCGTTACGCCTGATTCCCGACTGACACAGTCACGTCAAACCCAACCAACAACAATTAACCGGATTCCCGCAAACAACCGTTAATGGCAACCTTAAGAGAACTCAAAGGCAGAATCGGCTCGGTGGCTTCTTCCGAGAAAATCACCGGCGCGATGAAGATGATTTCGTCGGCGAAAATGCACAAGGCCGAGGGCGCGCTCCGTCAGCTCCGTCCCTACCGTGACCAGGTGGAGACGATTATCGGCAACCTGCTCGCCTCCGACGCGGCATTCGATTCGCCGCTCATGACTCCCCGCGACGCTGTGGAGCGGGTGGCCGTGGTTGTGTGGGGTTCCGACGATGGCCTTTGCGGAGCCTACAACATAAACATCTTCAAGCAGCTCCTCGCCAAGATAGGGGAGTATCGCGAGACCCTTGGCGAGAATGTGAGAATCACAGTGATTCCCGTCGGGGCGAAGATGGCGAAGGCTGTCTCCAAGATAAAGACCCCCGGGGTCGACATGCGGATGCCCCAGGGGGTCGATTCAAAGACCGCCGAGGTCAGGGATTTCACCTGGAGCCTGCGCGACAGCTTCCTCTCCGGAGAGTTCGACCGTGTCGATGTCCTCTATATGTCGTACAAGTCGGTCAGCCGCCAGCGCCTGGAGTCGGCCGAGCTTATCCCCGTCACTTCTGCAGCCTTCGCCTCGGTGAAAGGTGATGTCGCGGCTAAGCCCTACATCTTCGAGCCGTCGGCAGCAGCGATTTTCGCGAAAGTGTTGCCGATGTACCTCCTGGCGGTGATTCAGGACATCTTCACCGAGAACCGCGCCAGCGAGCAGGCCGCCAGGGTCATGGCCATGCAGAGCGCCAACGACAACGCAAAGAAGCTCCACGACCAGTTGCAGCTTGAGTTCAACAAACTTCGCCAGCAGGCCATCACAACCGAGTTGCTCGACATCCTCGGCGGCCAGGTGAAGTAACTTCCACGAATAATAACAGACATTATCATATCGCTTAAAAACAATATGGGTAGTATTAAAGATTATTTTTCAGGTCTGGGAAAAGGAGTGACCAGCCTTGTCAAGGGTCTGCAAGTGACCGGCAAGGAGTTCGTCACCCCGAAGATTACTGAGAAATATCCCGACAACCGCGAGGACATGCACATCGCGCAGCGCTTCCGCGCCACCCTCCAGTTTATCTATGACAAAGAGGGTAACCACAAGTGCATCGCCTGCGGCACATGCGAGAGGAACTGTCCCAACGGCACCATCACCATCGAGACGAAGATGGCAGACACTTGGGATGGAAAGAAAAAGAAAAAACTCGACCGTTATACCTACGATCTGGGCAGTTGCACCTTCTGCCAGCTCTGCGTGCAGACCTGTCCGACCAACGCCATCGAGTTCAGCAACGATTTCGAGCAGGCTGTGTTCACCCGTTCAAAACTTGTGAAGCAGCTCAACTACCTCCCCGAGAAGCCCGAACCCAAACCGACCCCCGAGCAGATTGCCAAGCTCGAGGCTGAGAAGAAGGCAAAAATCGAAGCTGCGAAGGCCGCTGCCGCCGCCAAGAAAGCCGCAGCAGCCGAAGCTCCCGCCGCAGTCGAGCTTGACGAGAAGGCCAAGAAGGCCCTCGCCGCCGCCGAGGCAACCGGAGACCCCGAGAAAATCGCCAAGGTGAAAGCCGCCCTCGAGAAGGCTGCAAAGCTCAAGGCCGCCCAGGCCCCCGCTCCGGCTGCACCCGCCGCAGTCGAGCTTGACGAGAAAGCCAAGAAGGCCCTCGCCGCCGCCGAGGCAACCGGAGACCCCGAGAAAATCGCCAAAGTGAAGGCCGCCCTCGAGAAGGCCGCCAAACTCAAGGCCGAAAAAGGCAACGCCTGATTTCACGGGCCTCACAAACCAATCAGAAAAAAGTAAAAAAATAATATGGAATCAGTAGGAAGTATCATCGTTTATGTGGTAATCGCTCTGACGATTGTCATCTGCTCGGTGCTTGCTGTCACCACGCGCAAGATTCTGCGCGCCGCGACCTACCTGCTCTTCACCCTTTTTGCTACCGCCGCCCTTTATTTCAAGCTCGACTATGAGTTCCTCGGCGCGGTGCAGATTGCGGTGTACGCGGGCGGTATCGTGGTCTTGTTCGTCTTCTCAATACTCCTGACGAGCCACCCCGGCGACAACAGTGCCAAACTTGCCTCCAGAAAACGCGCACTCGGGCTTGCCGGCTCGCTGTTGCTGCTGATTGTCGCAGGCTACTCTCTGATGAGCCGCTGCGAGTTATGGTCGGCGCTCCCCCAGGGAGAGAACCCCTCAATGAATCAAATCGGCGAGACACTTATGGGTACGGCCCACGGCCAGTACCTGTTGCCTTTCGAGGCCATAAGCGTCCTGTTGCTCGCCTGTATAATCGGCGGTGTTGTCGTAGCCCGCAAAAATAAAAACTAAGCCCCGCTAATATGGAACTTACAATCCTCTGGTATCTGATTCCGAGCCTGTTGATGTTCTGCTGCGGCGTTTATGGCTTCATCACCCGCAAGAATATGATCGCGATGCTCATCTCCCTGGAGCTGATGCTCAACGCGGTCGACATCAACTTCGTTGTCTTCAACCGTTTCCTCTTCCCCGGGGAGCTTGAAGGCATGTTCTTCACCCTGTTCGCCATCGCCCTGGCCGCTGCCGAGACAGCGTTGGCAATCGCCATCATCATCAATGTCTTCCGCGTCTCCGAGAAGATTGATGTCGACGATGTAACTAAAATGAAATTCTAAGCACCGATATGGAACCTGTAATACCTATCATTATCCTGGCTTTGCCCCTGACGATGTTCCTGGTGCTGGGACTTTTCGGCCACAAGATGGCCCACCGCACCGCAGGCATCCTCGGCACTCTCGGAATGGGAGTGACAATGGTGCTGGCCTACATCACCGCGTTCACATATTTCTTCTCAGGCTCCTCCGAGTTCATCAATGAGGAGGGTGTGCGCCTGCAGAGCCTCATTTTCAACTGGGACTGGCTGGCGTTCACCGATTCACTGGTAATCCGCCTCGGATTCCTGCTTGACCCGATTTCAGCCCTGATGCTTGTGGTCATAACGACCATCTCGTTTATGGTCCACCTTTACAGCAACGGCTATATGCGCGACCACCACGGCGTGTGGGAAACCGGTTTCCAGCGTTTCTACGCATTCCTGTCGCTCTTCAGCTTCTCGATGCTGGGCCTGGTTGTCGCCACCAACATTTTCCAGATGTATATCTTCTGGGAGCTTGTGGGTGCGTCATCCTACCTGCTGATCGGATTCTACTACACCAAGCCGTCGGCCGTGTCCGCCTCCAAGAAGGCGTTCATCGTCACCCGTTTCGCCGACCTCGGCTTCCTGATCGGTATCCTCGTGCTGAGCTTCTACACAGGGACATTCGACTTCACCAACTTCACCTCTGTCGGTGTCGAGGGTATGGCTAATGTATATCAGGTAGACATCACCACCGCCGAAGGCATCCGCAACTGGATTGCCACCTCACCCGCTCCCGTGTTCATGGGAGGCTCCGTGCTGACCTGGGCGCTCGTCCTCATCTTCATGGGCGGTATGGGTAAGTCGGCCATGATGCCCCTCCACATCTGGCTTCCCGACGCGATGGAAGGCCCGACCCCTGTGTCGGCCCTCATCCACGCCGCGACAATGGTTGTGGCCGGTGTGTTCCTCGTTGCCCGTCTCTTCCCCCTCTACCTTATGGAGGAGGCCGCCCTCAACATAATCACGGTTGTCGGCGCGCTCACCGCCTTCTACGCCGCGATGGTGGCCTGCACCCAGGTCGACATCAAGCGAGTGCTGGCGTTCTCGACCATCTCGCAGATTGCGTTCATGATGGTTTCGCTGGGTGTGGCCCGTCCCGAGTTCCACCACGGTCTGGGTTACATGGCGGCCATGTTCCACCTCTTCACCCACGCGATGTTCAAGGCCCTGCTCTTCCTTTGCGCCGGTGCCCTCATCCATGCCATCGGGTCTAACGACTACACCGCAATGCACGGCCTGCGCAAGCATATGCCGATTACCCATATCACATTCCTGATCGGCTGTCTGGCAATCGCGGGTATCATCCCCTTCGCCGGCTTCTTCTCCAAGGATGAAATCCTGACAGCAGTCTTCGGCCAGTCTATCTTCTGGTACATCTGGATGTCGGCCGTGGCCGGTCTGACCGCCTTCTATATGTTCCGTCTCTACTACCTGATTTTCTGGTGGAAGGAACACAAGATTCCCGAGGGACACCACGCTCCCCACGACCAGCCCTGGACTATGACCCTCCCGCTTGTCATCCTCGCGGTGATTTCCTGCGTGGCCGGATTCGTGCCTTTCGGCAACCTGGTTACCTGGAACGGCCATCCGATGTTCGAGTCTGTCAACTTCTTCACCAACCTCGGCGCGCTCGACTGGAGCGTGGCATCGATAAGCCTCGCGGTTGCAATAGTGGCCATCCTGCTCGCGACCGTGATGTACAAGAAGGAGAACACCCTCCCCGCTAAGATGAAGAACGCCCTGCCCGCTCTCTGGGACTGGTGCTACCACCGCTTCTACTGGGACGAGCTCTATATGTTCATCACCCACAAGATCATCTTCGGATGCATCTCCAAGCCCATCGCCTGGTTTGACCGTCACGTCATCGACGGTTCGATGGACGGCATGGCCTGGGTGACACAGCGCATCTCGTTCGCCATCCGCGGTCTCCAGTCAGGCAACATCCAGTTCTACGTCTGGGTTTACCTCATCGGCGTGATACTGCTTGGCGCGATAACCGCAGTCTGCCTCATCTGAGCGGCGCCTGAATCTTACAGTGAAAATATAGTATCATAGAAATACAGAAACAGAGATGTTTTCAAACCTTCTGATTTACTTCGTGGTGATTCCCCTGCTGATGCTGGCCGGGTTCGCCATCTGCAAAAACATCAGGCAGGTGCGCACGGTCGCCGTGGCCGGCTCGCTCCTGCTGGTGGGCCTGAGCGTGTGGGTCCTTTGCGACTACCTCGCCCTGCGCGCGGCAGGCAATATGGAGGAGATGCTCTTCCGTGGAGACTGGACATGGTTCGCTCCGCTGAACATCAAGCTCTCCGTCGGAGTCGACGGAGTCTCCATCGCGATGCTCATCCTCTCCTCAATCATCGTTTTCGCCGGCTCGTTCGCTTCCTGGAAGATTGACGATGCGCGCCACTTCTTCATGTGGCTCATCCTCCTCTCCACCGGTGTCTACGGTTTCTTCATCTGCATCGACCTGTTCACGATGTTCATGTTCTACGAGGTCGCCCTTATCCCTATGTACCTTCTCATCGGTGTGTGGGGAACCGGCCGCAAAGAGTACTCGGCGATGAAGCTCACCCTGATGCTTATGGGTGGTTCGGCCTTCCTGATGCTCAGCCTCATCGGCATCTACTTCCACTCGGCTCCCGAAGGACAGGCCCTGACCTGGAACATCATTGACATCGCCCGCAACGTCGAGGAGACACAGTGCATCTCGAAGGGATGGCAGTATTTCCTCTTCCCGATGTGCTTCGTCGGCTTCGGTGTGCTGGGTGCTATGTTCCCCTTCCACACCTGGAGCCCTGACGGTCACGCCTGCGCGCCGACCGCCGTGTCGATGCTCCACGCCGGTGTGCTTATGAAACTGGGAGGTTACGGCTGCTTCCGTGTGGCCATGTACCTGATGCCCCAGGCCGCCAACGACCTCGCCTGGATATTCCTCATCCTGACTGGAATCTCGGTTGTCTACGGAGCCTTCTCGGCTTGCGTGCAGACCGACCTCAAATACATCAACGCATACTCCTCGGTAAGCCACTGCGGTATGGTGCTCTTCGCCATCCTTATGATCAACACCACCGCCCTCACCGGCGCGATCATGCAGATGCTCTCCCACGGTCTTATGACGGCCCTCTTCTTCGCCCTCATCGGTATGATTTACGGCCGTACCCACACCCGTGACATCCGCCTGATGGGTGGTCTGATGAAGATACTTCCCTTCCTCGGAGTCGGATACGTCATCGCCGGTATGGCCTCGCTGGGTCTTCCCGGTCTGTCGGGATTCGTGGCCGAGATGACCATCTTCGTCGGCTCGTTCGAGCATACCGACATGTTCCACAGGGTGTTCACCATCGTGGCCTGCTGCTCGATTGTGATTACCGCTGTCTACATCCTCCGCACAGTCGGCAAGCTGCTGTTCGGCCCGGTGCTCGACCCCCATCACGCCGAGCTGACCGACGCTTCCTGGTGGGAACGCCTGTCGACCATCACGCTCATCGTCAGCGTGGCCGCCATCGGTTGCTTCCCCAACTTCTTCGAGAGCCTTATACGTTTCACCTTCAGCCCCGAAATATTCCGCGCCATCGGCCTCAACTGACACGGTTGACAACCCTTTGAAACGGAAGAAACCAATTCTGCAATATGGATTACTCTCAATTTTTGGCAATGAAACAGGAAATCGCCCTGCTTGTGGTGTTCCTGTTGGTATTCCTCTATGATACGTTCATGCCCCGCAAGGCTCTGGGCGCCACCTCCGCCGTGACCTCAGTGCTGTTCCTCCTCTTCACAGTGTGGAGCTTCATCTGGGGTGTCCCCGCTGACTCCGTCGAGGCCTTCGCCGGGATGTATGTAACCTCCCCCGTGTGTGCGATGATAAAGAACATCCTGAATGTCGGTGTGCTGATAGTCCTCATCCAGGCAACCTCCTGGGTCAACTCCGAATTCCAGATTGTCCGCCGCGGTGAGTACTACGAGCTGCTGCTGGTGACCCTCTTCGGAATGTACCTGATGATTTCCGCCCGTCACTTCCTGCTCTTCCTCATCGGTCTTGAGTCGGCATCGCTTCCCCTGGCAGCGATGGTGGCATTCGACAAGCACCGTTACGAGAGCCATGAGGCTGCGGTGAAATACCTGATGACAGCCGTGTTCTCCTCGGCCATCTTCATGATGGGACTGTCGTTTGTCTACGGTCTTTCAGGCTCGCTCTACTTCGAGGACATCGCGATGCAGCTCGGCTCGCAGAGCAACACCATGCTCGTCATGGCCCTCGCATTCGTGGTTTCCGGTCTCGGATTCAAGCTCTCGCTTGTGCCCTTCCATCTCTGGACAGCCGACGTTTACCAGGGTGCGCCTACCCCCGTCACCTCCTATCTGTCGGTAATCTCGAAGGGAGCCGCCGCTTTCGCGTTCCTGGTGATTCTGGTGCAGGCTTTCGGCCAGTTCTACAGCCAGGTATGGGAGTGGATGCTCTATGCCCTGATTATCGCCACCATCACCATCGGTAACCTCTTCGCCATCCGCCAGCGCAACATGAAGCGCTTCCTGGCATTCTCCTCAATCTCACAGGCCGGTTACATAATGCTCGGCGTCGTGGGCTGCAACGAGATGGGCCTCGCGGCGATGATGTATTACATACTTGTCTACATCTTCTCGAACCTCGCGGCTTTCGGCGTTATCGGCGCAATCGAGAACAAGACCGGAATGGTGGAGATGACCGACTACAACGGTCTCTCCAAGACCAACCCCTGGCTCTCCTTCTCGATGACCCTTGCGATGTTCTCCCTGGCAGGTATCCCCCCCTTCGCCGGATTCTTCAGCAAGTTCTTCATCTTCACCTCGGCTATCAACCAAGGCTCAATCGCCATCTATGTCCTGGTATTGATTGCCCTTATCAACACCATCATCTCCCTCTACTACTACCTGCTGGTAGTGAAGGCGATGTACATCTCACCTGAAGAACCCCGCATCGGGAAGTTCCGTTCAACCTGCAGCGAGCGTGTCAGCCTTTGGGTTACCGTCCTCGGCATCATCCTGCTGGGTATCGTGAGCTGCTTCTACAACACTATTTTCAACGCGGCGTCTCTTTCAGAGCTGTTCGGCTTCATAGCCTGATAGATTGAACTCAGGCCGGTCTCCGGCAATAGAATATCGGCGGCGTTCCACACATAGGGTGGGACGCCGCCTTTTGTTCATACAAGGGATAATGGTGTGGCAAATATGGCAACGAACGCGCCGGTGTGGCAAAATGAGCCGGACATTTGGATATGTGAGGTCAAAACGTTATCTTTGTCTCGACAATGTTGCAAATTGGCGGTTACTGTGGTTTTGGCCAAGCAAAGTGATATGTCCATTCCCCGGGTTGAGCTTTGGATGGTATCCTGTGGATTTATTTCATTGTCAAATCGTAGTAAGACACAGTTTAATTCGCACTAATCATAATATTCATTCTAACCAATCACTCTATGAGAAAAAGTTTATCGCTTTTGCTTGGTGGCGCAATGGCTTTCGGGCTTGCGACGCAGGCTGGAGCCGCTCCATTGGGACAGGTGAGGTATGCTGCTGAACATGCGAGGAAGAGTCAGGAGACATGCCGTGCCGAGGCTTCGGGAGAGAGCCGCGTTATGGCAACAACAGGAATGGCCCGCAGGATCTTGACAGCCGGGCCGGGAATGTTCACGATGCCCGCTTCTCCTCTCAAGGCCAAGAATGCCAAGGCCCTCCGTTCGGCCACTGCAGCCCAACGGGTTTCGGCCACCCTCAATGTCTATGGCACACTGATTTACAGTTCTACCTGGACGAACTACGACAACATCGGTGTCTACAAACTTCCGGTATCGGCGGGGAGCAGTTTCGCATTCCAGTTCAAGACCCCCAATCCGGTATATAGTTTCTATGACGGCGACAGCAAGGTCTACACTATGTATGAGCTCGCATATGGCTCATATGTGATGGGCTATGACCTCTATGTCTACGACGCCGCGACCGGCGACGTCGAGCAGGTGATAGAGTTCGACGACATTCCGTTGAAGGCTACAGACGTTGCTTTCGACACCACCACCGGCCGTCTCTACGGGTGCTTCTCGGGAGACTATTACGGCGATATGTACCGCCACTGGGGCTATCTCGACATCCAGGCCAAGAAAGTTGTGAAGATCGCCGACCTCGACATATCTTTCCGTGGTGTGGCCATCGACAAGTTCGGCAAGGCTTACGGCATAGACCTGGCGGGTTCGCTGTACAAAATCGATAAGGAAACCGGCGCGATTTCGCTTGTAGGCGCCACCGGTTGCCCTACGCTGACTTATATGAGCTCCGCCGCATACAATGACAAGGACAACACCATCATACTTGCCTATTGCAACAAAGAGGAGGCCGGGCTTTCGGAGATAAATCCCCTGACCGGAGAGTCGGCCGTAATCTCCACTTTCACCAATGGAGAGGAGGTCGTAGGTATGTATATCCCCTTCCAGGCTCCCGACAAGGCACCGGCAACCCCCGCGTTTGAGGTGACCTGTTCGGAGGGTTCGATGGATGCAGAGTTCTCGATAACTCTCCCCACCGAGCTGTTCGACGGCACGGACGTATCGGATACGCCGATGGGTTACAAGATTTATGCCGACGGTGTGGAGATATTGAGCGGAAACGCCACCGCAGGAGCTACGATAGAGACAAGCAAGACGCTTGACAACAGCGGTATGGTGCAGTTCGCCGCCGTGGCCACCAACGCCGACGGAGAGTCTAACCAGGCCAAGGCTTCCTGCTACATAGGCAAAGGCACCCCCGCCGTCCCCGGCAATGTGAAGCTTGTCTATGCAGACGGAAGTTTCACCCTGACCTGGAATGCTGTCACCGCCTCCTCGGATGGGGGATATCTCAATCCCGATGATGTCAGGTATGAGATTGTCGACAGCGAGGGCGCGACTGTGGTGACAGACATCGCCGGTGAAAGCTGGAGCAAGCCCCAGGCCGTTTCTGATGAGTTCCGGGGCTACAGCTTCGGAGTGCTTGCCAGATATGATGCGAAGACATCCAAGGCGGCTATGTCAAACACCATCTTCCTCGGCCATTACAATGCCCCCCTTGAGATGGATATGAAGCAACAGGAGGTGTTCGGTCAGCACACCGTAATCGATGCGAATGCCGACGGCAAGACCTGGAAATTCACCTCATCGAAGGGCACGGTTTACTCCTATGGCAACAAGGACGCCGATGACTGGTTGATTTCCCCCGCAATATGGCTTGAGGCCGGGAAGGCATATGACTTTACCGCCGTCGCCCGCGCTTATGGTGACAAATATCCTGAGAAGATTGAGATTAAGATGGGACTTTCTCCCGTTGCCGACGCGATGACGGTTACTCTCGTCGAGACCACCACTCTGGGAGGAACCGACCTCGCTATGGAGGCCCCGATAGTCCCCGCCGTAACCGGTGAATATTACATCGGATTCCATGCTGTCAGCGATGGCGGACAGTGGGACCTCTATCTCAGCCGTTACACCATCTCGGCTCCTTACGGAGCTTCCGCCCCTGACGCCGTAACCGGCCTCAAGGCGGTGCCTGACCTCAAAGGTGACCTCAAGGCTACCATCGAGTTCACTACCGCTTCGCAGACCGTAACCGGTGCCGACTACGCAGGCAATATGCTTGTGCGCGTGCTTCGCGGGGAGGAACTGGTGGTGGAGAAGACCGTCGGAAGCGGCGCCAGTGTCACCATCAATGATGAGGTGGCCGAGGCCGGACGTTACACCTACACCGTGGAATCCTGCACTCCCGACGGAGAGAAGGGACGCAGCGTTTCCGTTTCTGCCTATGTCGGCCCCAACGTTCCTAATCCTCCTGCAGCGGTAAAGGCGGTGGAGACCCCCGGAAAGAACGGCGAGCTTACACTCAGCTGGGAACATCCCGCCGAGGATGTCGACGGCAATCCCCTCTATGAGGCCAACCTCGCATACAATGTTTATCTCTATGACGGCGACGCGGAGGATTGGAAACTCCTCACCGCAGAGCCTGTGACCGAACTCTCATACACCTTCCAGGCACAGCCCGAGAATGCTCCCCAGGCGTTCCAGCAGGTAGGAGTGCAGACCGTCAACCGTGGCGTCGCCGGAGAGTACCTCCAGGGTGCCGGGCTCGTGCCCGTAGGTCCTGCCTATGAGATTCCGTTTGCCATGACCTGCATTGACGATGTCAGAAGCCATATCATAGGTATTGACCCGTGGGACGGCTGCGAATTCGGAATGAAGGGTGACGGCGACATGAGTGCTGTCGTTTCCCAGGATGGCGACGGCCAGTTCTTCTACGGAGAGCGCACAGGCTCCAGCTCTACCCTCGGAATGGGTAAGGGACGCGGCGACTTTATCTTCGGCAAGATAGACCTCGCCGGGGCTGCCCATCCCGTGTTCTCGCTCTACACATGGAAAATCACCGAGAATGACAAGACCAGGCTTGATATCATCGTCGTGTGTGAAGGTGTGCAGACACTCGTGACCACTATCGACTACACCGCTGACACCGACAATCTCTGGACAAAGAAGGTGGTCGACCTCGAGGCTTACGCCGGGAAGGTCATCCAGCCTATCATACGCTACCATTCAGATGGTCTGGTCTACTGCTTCTTCGACAACATCAAGATTGTGGATATGCCTGACTATGACCTCGGCGCGGTTTCCGTTGAAGCTCCCAAGAAGGCTGTGGCCGGGGAGGTATTCGAGGTCAAAGCTACCGTCGAGAATGTCGGACGTCTGGATGCCGGCAAATTCTCTGTCGAGCTGCTGGGCAACGGAGAGACCGTGGCAGAGAAGAGTGTCGACGGCCTCGCCGCCGGCGAGCAGGTTTCCGTCACCTTCGAGCAGGCCTTGTCTATGGCCGGCGACAAGGAGGTTGTGTACACCGCCCGTGTGGTCTATGACGCAGACCTCGACCAGAGCAACAACCTCACTCCGAAGTCTGTGACCGTCACCCGCGAGGAAAGCCTCCTCCCCACCGTGAGCAACCTTTCAGGTGAGGCCAAGGAGACCGGCAACGTGCTTGCCTGGGATGCTATCATCCAGTCTGAACTGCCTTATGACCCATATCTTGAGTCGTTCGAGGATGCCGAGCCGTTCTCCAAGTCATACGACGGCTGGACTTTCATTGACCGTGACAACCGTCCTTCCGGAAACCTCGGCAACATAAATGTCCCCAACCACGAGGGTACGGTCGATCCGGAGTCTTTCATCGTGATTGACGGCTCACACGACAACTTCGTGAACTCAGGATATGCCAAAGAGTATGTGGCAGCCAGCGGCAACCAATACCTCGGTTCGATATATGCCCTCGGCGACGGCCCCACTGACATCGTTCCCTCTGACGACTGGGCCATCTCACCCCTGCTCAAAGGCATAGCCCAGACCGTGACCTTCAAGGGAAAGAACAGCTCAATCAACTACAGCGAGCTGATTCAGGTATGGTATTGCACCGAAAATTCGGTTGATCCCGACGACTTCGTGCAGCTTGAGTCATTCAACAATCCCGGAGCCAGCTACCGCGTTGTGCGCACCGACGGATGGGGTGACTTCTCGTTCGAGCTTCCCGAGGGTGCCCTCCGGTTCGCCATCCGCGTCGTTTCCAACGACGGTATGATGTTCATGCTCGACGATGTGGAGTATATCGCCGCCGACGCAACCATCGGCCTTGAGCTGACCGGCTACAACGTGTATTGCGACGGTGTCAAGCTCAACACCGAGCCTGTGACCACCAACACATTCACCCATGCCGACGCCGATATGTCAGCCGACCATGTATACCATGTGACCGCGGTTTATAACCGAGGAGAATCGGAGGCCGTTTCAGTGACTGTCAAGAAGTCAGGTCTCGCCGACATCATTGCAGCCGGAGTAAAGGTTTCTGTTGAAGGCAAGCGTATCATCGTTACCGGAGCAGAAGGTGTGACAGTGGCAATCGTGGCCACCGATGGAAAGACCCTCTATTCAGCCGAGGGTGATGCCGATGTGGATATGCTTTCAGGCATATACCTCGTCCGCGTGAACCGCACCACCACCAAGGTTGTCGTTCGCTGATAATCCCTTTATGGAAGCTCCCCGGGAATCACTCCCGGGGGCTTCCTTCCCCCATAAACCAATCGCTTCGCGATGTCTGCCCGGCTTCTACCGGCTCAAACATCGCGAAGCGACATTTATATCGGCTGACCATATATCGAGGTCTTTCGGATTTTAGGTGAATAAACGCGCAAATAAGCAAAGGGTGTGGCTCGACGAGCCACACCCTTTGCTGTTAGTTCGCCCGACATGGGCATAATCTAACGGGTGTAAGTCCCGAGCGCGCCCCGATAGCGGGAAGTGCATAGTCCGAAGCAACGGTGTCTACCGTGAGGAGAATCGGAAGGAAGCTAAGGACAAAAGTCTGGCTCCACGCACAGAAACTTGATACAAGGCTCAAAGTCAGGGGTAAGGTTGCAAAACAAACCAAAGCCCGATAGCTATCCGGACTGACGAGAGTAAATCAAGGGAGTATAAGACTGAAAGATTATGTTCTTAATCGGGGAGGTCTGTGGGGCGAGCCGAAAGGTAAGCAGTAACAACGAACCCACAGAAGTCAGCAGATGCCATAGTAGTGGTTGCCTT
>CAMWVQ010000021.1 GCA_947177635.1 uncultured Porphyromonadaceae bacterium
TCTTGATCTGCATGGGGTAGCCCATCCAGCCGAAGATGTCGATGTTGTCCCATCCCTCCTTGTTGTCGTTGCGGGGGGGGTAGTAGTTGATGCGGACTTTGTGGTAGTAACCGTTGTGGTCGTTGCCTTCGCCGCCGCAGTTTGCGCCGTAGAGGTCGGGCTGCTCTTCGGGAACGAGGATTGACTCCAGGGTGGAGAGCTTGGAAACCTCCTTGGTGCGGAAGTTGGCGGGCTCATCAAGCACGAGGCCGTCGCGGTTGCCGAGGATGTTGGTCGAGAACCAGCCGTTCAGACCGAGGCAACGGGTGCCGATGATGGGGGCGAAACCTGACTTGACGAGGGTCTGGCCGGTCTTGAAGTCCTTGCCTGCGATGGGCATCTTGGTCTTCTCGGCGAGCTCCCACATTGCGGGGATGTCGACGGTGGTGTTGGGGGCGCCCATGATGAAGGGTGCGCTTTCGGTGAGGGCTGCGTAAGCGTAGCACATGGAGGGGGCGATGTGCTCCTTGTCGTCGGCCTTCATGGCTGCCTCGAGCTGGTCGAGGGTCATGTGGATGTTCTCGTCAACGGGTACATAGACCTCGGTGGAGGCGGCCCAGAGGACAACCACGCGGTCAACGCCGTTTTCTTTCTTGAAGTTGCGGATGTCTTCGCGGAGCTGCTCTACCATCTCCCAGCGGGTCTTGCCGACCATGATGTTCTCGCCGTCGAGACGCTTTGCGTAGTTGGGGTCGAAGGCAGCCTTCATAGGCTTGATTGCCTCGAGCTCATCCTTCACGGGGTTGATGTCTTTCTCCTTGAGGACTTCGGCGTGAATGGCCGCCTCATAGGCGTTTGCGGGATATACGTCCCACGCGCCGAAAACGATGTCGTTGAGATCTGCGATGGGAACGATCTCGTTGTATTTGAGGTATTTCTTGTTTTCGCCTTCTCCGACGCGGATTTTGTCGTACTGGGTCATTGAGCCGACAGGCTTGGCCAGACCTTTGCGGGCCATCAACACACCGGTCATAAAGGTGCTGGTGACAGCGCCGAGACCAACGACTAATACACCGAGCTTGCCCTCGGCTTTCTTAACGTTACTCATTTTAAATAGTATGGTTTGTTTTTAGTTGGCAACTTTAGAGTTGGAATGATTGGCTGTCGACTGCCGCTTTCGCAGGCAGAGAGATGTGGAGCTGAACGGCCAAAGCAAAATTGCCCCCAAAAGTACGGAGTTATTTCGAACTGTGAAAATATTTTTGACGAAATATTTGTTTCCTTTCGTGAATAAATGTTTAATCTCGCCCTATTTGGTTAAAATGAGTTTAATGGGGCGTTTTGGGGTGCTGTGTTGTTAAATTATGTGAAGACTGTTCGCAGGCAAAAATCCGGGATTCGCCATAACGCGACACTTTTAGCGGGGGCGCCCCCGGAGCAATGTCAGGCCGGGACGCTTATGGCTCGCTTAATGTTTGTTAACCTTTGCCGGATTCACATATCGGGCGTAACGGTCGATGAAACGGGAGAATGCGGGAATCTGCATCAGGCCGTATTCGAAGATGGCGTAGGCAAGGAGGCTGCATAATATGCCGAGCGACACATCGATGATGTAATGGTGGGAGGTGTAGACGGCTGTGAACCATATGCCTACGGTGATTACGGCGAGGGCGCCCCTTATCCATGCGGGAGATTTGGATTTCATCGCATAGATGAATGCCACGAAGGTGTAGGCGGAGTGGAGTGAGGGGACGGCGGCGAAGACATTGGCGTTGCGGCCATAGAGGCCGTGGAAAATGCCCAGTCCGGTCATATCGTCGAAAGCGCCGAGCCCGGCAACCTCCCCGGGGGTGGTGAGGTCGAGTCCGAAGCCGTGGAGGGCCACATACCATGGGGGCGCGGCCGGATGGATGTAATATCCGGCGAAGCCTATGAAGTTGACCAGCAGGAAGACAAGGGCGAAATGGAGGTAAATCCTGCGCTGTCCGCCGAAATAGAGCCAAAGGCCGAAAAGAATCGGCACAGGTACCCAGCAGAGGTAGAAGAATCCGCCCAGGAAATCAAGCAGGGGGGTGGTGTGGAGGGCGAAGAACTCGTTGGGGGTGAGGCGCGAGCCGTCGGCGAGGGTGATTCCGAAGAGAGCCTTCTCGGTGTTGTATATCCCCTCGATGTCGACGGGGTTGACCTCGTAGTTGTGGACGATGTTCATCCAGTCATACGAGATGCCGAAGATGATGAAAGGCAGCAGGGCCACGACCACCTTGCGGGATGTGTGGCAGGCGAAGAAAAGTGCGGCCAGGAGCAGGGCAAGCCAGAGATGCTCGGTGCGGAACCCTACACACAGGGCTGTCACTGAGAGCCATACGGCGAGGGCGACGACCACGCTTGTCGTCTCGCGGCAAGAGGGAAGTGTCATCCTTGGGGTCATTTCTTCTCTTCTTTCTTGTCGGCGGAGAGGGCTGCGCGGCAGACGCCGACGCGGGCGAACGCGGTGATGTTGGCGAAGAGGGCTATGACGGCCATGGCGATTATGAGTATCGTCATCGCGGCGTGGGGGGTGTTGGGGGAGGCCACGCCGGTGATGCCGCAGGCGAGGCAGCCAAGCGAGGTGACCACGACGCGTTCGGGGCGCTGCATGAAGCCTACCTTGCATTCGATGTCCAGGCCTTCGGCGCGGGCGCGGACATAGCTGACCATGATTGAGCCCACCAGGGCGACGAATGTCACAAGCGCACCGATCGGGTAACCTGCCATTATCAGGAAGTAGCTGAGCGCGCCGAGAGTCAGCAGCTCGCAGTAGCGGTCGAGGACGGAGTCGTAGAGGGCGCCGAAGCGCGACTCCATGTTGCCCAGGCGGGCCACTTGCCCGTCAAGCATGTCGAAGAGCGAGAACAGGATGGTGACGGCGCCACCCCAGGTGATGAGGTCGAACCTCAGGTGGGTGGGGTCGATGGCGGCCAGGTAGCCTGCCCACGCGATTATGCAGGCGGCCGCGAGGTTGCCGAGCAGGCCTATGGTCGTCACTATGTTGGGGGTTACTCCGAGGCGTATCAGAAATTTAACAAAAGGGTTGATGATGAAATAGATACCCTGCTGTATTCCGTCGCGTTTTTTCTTGAAAGTATTCTTGGCGGTCATTTGTCGCTTTTGTTTTTCTTCTTTTTCAAGGTCAGCGCGTCGACCATCCTTATGGCGAATGGGTCGAAACGTGTCGGCCGGTACACGAAATTCTTCTGCATGACGAAATTCCAGGCCAGGGAGACGATGAGCGACACCGACAACCGGGCGAACGCGAAGATTCCGTCAGGCTTTATCCAATGTATGTTGGTGATGAGTTCGAAACGTTGCAGCCCCTGCTCCAGGAGGGTGGTGCCCCCGAGGTTGAGTATGAAGCTGCCTCCCCAGATGAGGAGGTATTTGATGGCCACTGCCTTGACCGAGCAGTTGTCGGCCTGGAAGGTGAACTTGTAGTTGACGATGCAGTTTACGATGCCTCCCACCACGAGGCCGATGGCTGTGGCCAGGAAGGTGCGCATCGGGGCTGACCCCAGGGGGGAGAAGACCCAGGCGTAGAATACGAAACACACCCCCATGTCGGTCCAGGACGCGAGCTGGGATGAGACCGAGGAGCGGAGGAAGGTGAAGATGCCTTTCCCGTGAAGAAACTTGTCGGCGACTTTGTTTGACAGTGTCTTTATGCCCATCGGATATTGCAGGAGGTTGCTTTTACGGTGTTGAAAATTCACTGGATTGTGTTACTGTCGACGGTCTTTTATCGCGGCCATCACAGCTTTTGCGATGTTGG
The DNA here is from genome assembly GCA_947177635.1 of uncultured Porphyromonadaceae bacterium. Taxonomy (GTDB): domain Bacteria; phylum Bacteroidota; class Bacteroidia; order Bacteroidales; family Muribaculaceae; genus UBA7173. The sequence goes on from CAMWVQ010000021.1 coordinate 3,785, forward strand.
TTGCCGCCTCGGCACGGCATGCCGAGAAGCTGGGCCAGTCGTTGAAGTCGATTATGCTCAGGGAGCCGTCCTCGGCCTGGATGCACTCGCCGCCGTAGACGATGAGGTTCAGCTCCTTGGCGGCACGGCGGCAGATTGCCTTGAGGGCCTCGTCGGTGCGGCGGGTCTCCTCATCCTTCGGCTTGACGGTCTCGGGCTCGTAGGGGCGGAACCAGTGGAAGAACGGAGTGTCGGCCACTCCGTAGAATTTCACGAGCTTTCCGGGAAGGTGGCGCGAGATGACGGCCCTCTTGAAGCCGCGCAGGAAGTATTCCTGAAGCACGTCCTGGGCCTCGGAGGGGGTGCGGACATAGCTGACATCCTCGGCGTGCTGGGCGTGGAAGTCGCCGCGCTTTATCCAGCATTGGCTGAACCCGAGTTTCTGCAACCGTCCCTTGACAACCTCGTCGGTGTCGACGATGATGCTGGGGGGGTAGGGGATGTTCGAGCCAAGGAGGATGCGGGCCTGGCGCTCGCGGATGCAGTTCTCGATGCCGTATCCCGAGTTTATGACCAGCTGTCCCTGCTCTTCAAGCGACTGGAGCAGGTCGGTGGAACGGCGCTCGCGGCACATGTTGATTATCACGGGCTCGGTGACCGCCCCCGAGCAGAATTGCTCCTCGGAGTATATGCGCACCTCGCAGCCGCGTTTACGCAGCTGCTCGGCCACGGTGTTGAGAATCGTGGCGTCGTTTCCGACATGGTTTGGGGAGAATACCCCGGCTCGCATTATGGCGGCTATCTTGGTGGTGGCCATCGCAAAATCTTTTTTCCAAAGTGCAAAGTTAGCTCATTTCGTGGAAACTCGCAAATTTTTGTCTGTGGCCTGCGGACGCCGTCGGCGCGGGAGCGAAGAAAGGGGATGCCGCCCGGCGGTGTCGCGATGGCGGGTTATTTCTTTTTGTTCTTTGAGAAATAGTCGTTGTGGATCTTGATTCCGAAGACGGTGGCCGAGCACACGAAGGTTATCAGGTTGGTGATAATCAGCGGCCAGTTGACAGGGTCGCTCAGGAAGCCCTGGGCCACGAAGAAGGCTGAGCCAAGCCCCATCAGCATGAATGTGGGGAGGGCTATGGAGTCGGTCTCGCGGGTGCGGATGGTGTAGATGGCCTGGGGAAGGTAGCCGAAAATCATACAGAGGGCAGCTGCGTATCCGATGATGTTGAACATGGCGGAGGTATTTTTTTATGGTTTGTCTATATATGGGGCGGAAGCCGTTAGGCCGCTACCGGGTGTGGATGAAAAGTCACACTGGGCTGCAAAGTTAACAAATTGCGGTGACAAAACAAGTTCACTCGGTGAAAAGGCGGCCTTTTCGGTGGCTGACGGCAAAAATAAAGCCGTGACCCTGAAGCCACGGCTTGGTTGGAATTCACATGGTTGCAGAAACATCTGATTCAAGCGCATCCGCTCCGGTTTTCGAGAGAGGAGTGAGTTCCGAAAGGATTTTAACGCCGGTAATGAACGCGTTTCATCGCGAAGCATGGTCACTGTTCCGTTTCTTCTGGCGGCCGGTTCCCCCAACACACATACATATCATCATGAAAACTTCAGCATATTGCCTTGTTCACTATCACTATGACAAATTGTCCGGGAGCAGCCCTCGACGGGCTTCGCCGGGGACATGGAGTCAAAAGAACCGAAAGTCAAAGTCCAAGATAAGAAGCCTCGCGGTTTCCATAAAATTGGAACCGGCCGGCCATGGCCGCCTGCTTCCCGGAGAGAGGTCACCGGAGGTTCGGTGGGGACGGGAATCCCGGAGAGAGAATCGCCTTCCGGCAGGAGAGAGGGCGCCATGGAAACGGTCCGTTGCCAAATCCACTACAAAATTACGGATTTGATTTGAGAAAACCAAAATGTAACGGATTGACTCCTTGAATTTTAACCAAAACGGCCGTTTTTTAGCATTTCTTTTCCAACGATTCGTTAAAATTAAGAATCCATTCAGACGTCTTGTGGGTGTTTCAGGATTGGAGGGGCAGCTCGATGCGGAAGGTGGTGCCGCGCGACGGCTCCGACCAGGAGACGAAGATGCGTCCTCGGTGATATTGCTCGACGATTCGTTTCGCCAGGGCGAGTCCCAGCCCCCATCCGCGCTTCTTGGTGGTGAATCCGGGATTGAAGACCGTCTTGTGGTGCTTGCGGGGAATCCCTTTGCCGGTGTCGGTGACAGTCACGCAGGCACGGTTGTTGTCGGCGAAGGTGGTTACGGTTATCCCTCCCGACCCCTCCATGGCGTCGACGGCGTTCTTTATGAGGTTCTCCATCACCCATTCAAACAGCGGCGCGCTCATGTCGACGGGCAAACCCTCGGTGGCAATCTCTGCGGTCAGGTTGATTCGGGAGGATATGCGTGTCTGCATGTAGCCGGTGGCCCGCGCCACCACATCGTTGAGGTTTTCCCTCTCCATCTTGGGGCGTGAGCCGATTTTCGAGAATCGCGAGGCAATCATCGACAGCCGGTTGACATCCTTGTCCATCTCCCTGACCATCTCCTCGTCGGTGCCGGTCGAGCGCAACAGCTCGGTCCAGGCCATAAGCGACGATATGGGGGTGCCGAGCTGGTGGGCGGTCTCCTTCGACAGGCCGACCCAGACCTTGTTCTGCTCAGCCTTGCGGGTGGAGTTTACGGCGAAATAGACGATGGCGATGAACGCCAGCATCACCAGCAGCTGTATGTAAGGGTAATAGCTCAGACGTCTGAGCAGCTTGGAGTCATCGTAGTAGAGGTGCTGCAGGTTGTCGGGTGAGATGATTATGTGAATCACGTTGGCCCTCTTCTCAAGAGAAGACAGCTTGCCGCGCAGGTAAGTCTCGTTGGCGGGTGAAATCACCCATGGGGCGAGGGAATCGACCTCCTCGGGGAGGTCGAAGTTGCGGTGGAGCAGAATGTTCCCCTCGTCGTCGGTCAGCAGCACCGGTATGGAATGGTTCTGCTCGATTATGCCGAAAAGGAATTCGAGGTTGTCGGGGGAGACATCCGGGGCGTCGGGATTCTGGCCTATGTCGGCTATCTGCTTTGTGGCGTCGGCCCATATCTGCATGCGTTCCCGCTCCTGGGCCGAGAGGTCGGCCACGAGGCTGTTTGACACAAGCGCGAACACCACCACAACCGTGATGGAGACGACGAAGAAGAGTGCCGTGCCGAAACGTCGGATGTCGTAGATGTTCATCGGCTTTGAAACGTCGCGGTCAGTTCTCGAACTCGTTGAGGATGGTGCGCAGCTCCTCGTCGGTTGCGGTCAGACGGGCGCGGCATTCGGCGATCAGTTCGGTGGCTCGTCGTGTAAGGGAGGCCAGGCGGTCGATGTCACACTGGTCGCTCTGCATCGTCTTGAGAATCGTCGACAATTCGTCGAAAGCCTCGTTGTAGGTCAGTTCTTTTACAGGTTTTGCGTTTTCTGACATATGCGGTAAAAATCGGTTTAGGGGGTATGGGCGAGGAAAGAGCCGTCGGCGAGGGTGATTTCCAGCAACGCGCCAAGTGGGACATCGTTGACCGATGTGACGGCGTGGCCGTCGATGCGGGTGATGGAGTAGCCGCGGGCCAGTGTCGCAGCCGGAGACAGAACCTCAAGCAGCTTTTCCGAGGCGTCGAGGCGTTCGGCGTGTCTGCGGAGGATGGCCGAACTGGCGGTCGAGAGTGTGCTGGCCACCATGTCGAGGCGAGTCCTCGCAGGCGCTATCCTGCCTGAGGAGAGTCCGTAAAGGGTGGTGGCGGCCCGTGTCACGGCTCCTTTCGAGCGGTCTACGGCTCCCCGGGCGGCCACAGGCAGCAGGGCTTCCGCCTGGGCGAGCTGCTCCTTGTCGCCTGAAATCCGCTGGGTGGCGTACTGCACGATTTTGTTGCCGGCTGCCATCAGGGCTCCAAGCACCGCCTCCCCCTTTCCGATGAGCCATTCGGCCACGGCGGTGGGGGTTTTGAGCCGCATGTTGGCTACCCAGTCGAGGACAGTGACATCGCGCTCGTGGCCGATGCCGATTGCGATGGGGAGGGGAAACTGCGCCACTGAGGCGGCCAGCCCGTAATCCTCGAACGCCTGGAGGTCGGAGGTGGCGCCTCCGCCACGGATTATCACAACGCCGTCCCACTCATTCGCCTCTTTGGCAATCTCTGCAAGGGCGGCGATTATGGATGCCGGGGCTGAAGCCCCCTGCATCACAGCCGGGAACAGCCGTGTCTTGAACTTGAGCCGCGACGGGTTGTTGATGAGCTGGTTCATAAAGTCGCCGTATCCGGCGGCTCCGGGGGCCGAGATGACCGCCACGCGCTGGGTGACAGTAGGCCATCTGAGCGAGCGGTTGTCTTCAAGTATCCCCTCCTGTTGCAGCCTGAGCAGAATCTCGTTGCGCCGCCTGACGAGGTCGCCCATGGTGTATTCCGGGTTTGCCTCTTGAATCACAAGCGACAGCCCGAATACAGGGTGCATGGCCGCCGACACGCGGAGCATCACTTTCAGGCCGGAGGTGAACTGTTGTCCGGTTGCTTCCAGGAAACGGCGGCTCAGCGGGCCATAGATGTTGGCCCAGCAGCACCCGCGTATGCGGGCCACCTGTCGCCCCTCCTCATCTTTCTGGAGCAGCTCCATGTAACAGTGGCCTCCACGGCACGCGACATCCTGCAACTCGGCGGTGATCCAGACATTCTGGGTCGCGGAGTTGTTCATCACCAGGTTTGAAATCCTCTGGGTCAGCTCAAGGAGGGATATCGGTTTTCCTGTCATTTTAAAGAGGGGCGGGGTTGGTCACTTCTCCATCACGAGCCGTTTGCCGTTCCAGTGGAAGGTTATTGACTTGCGTATGGATGACTCGGCTAAGCCGAGGGATTCCTCGGGAATGTAGTCGGGGAGGTTGTTGGTCAGCACCGCTGACTGGCTTTCGGGGAAATATTCGAGTCTCGCGAGCACGAAAGGCACGGCGTTCTCGACGTCGGCACGCTTCTTCTTCGCGTCAGCCACCATCCAGTCGTCGAGGGTCGGGACTGTGAACAGCCCCTTTATCTCCTTCCATTCCAGGTCGTAAAAGGTGACGGTAGAGTCCTCAGCCGGAGTTTTCAGCGTGCGCGACAGCATTATCACGACGCTCCCCTCGCGCCCGGGCGCGGGAAGCAGGGCGATGGTGTATTCCGACACGGGGGAAGTGGTGAACACGAGTTTCTGCGGAGTCTCCTCGGTGATGCGGCATTCCCCGCCGATGAGGTTTTTCGAAGCCTTGTCTGACCCGGCCTTGAAGTAGTCTATCATGTCCATGCGGGTCATCGGGTCGATGGTCGGGAACACCGATGCAGGCGCGCTGACGAAGAGGTCGGCGGCGGTCAGGGGGGCGTCAGCCTCGTGATGGCTCCCGGCCAGCGGGGCTGCGGCTTCATCCGGGGTCATCATTTCCACGGAGTCAGCCTCGGCGGTCGTGGCCGCAGGAATCTCCCCGGAAGGGGAGGCTCCTGCGGCACGGAAGCCGAACAAGGCGGTTATGGCCGCCAGCGCGAGGGTGACCAGCGGGGAAATCCCGCGTGATGTTGTTCTCGGGTAGTTTCTCATATGGTCTAAGCTCGAAAAATGCCTTTTGGCTTATTTGCGGCGTGATTTCTTCTTGAAGACGGCGTAATGGTCTTCCTCGACTGTCTCGCGGCGCTCCTTGCTGCGGCGGGTGGCGGCGTGGGCGTAGTCCTTGTCGGCCTCGGCGATTTCGCTGTAAAGGCGTTTGCCGAAGAATTCGGCACCCTTGAGACCGCCCACCACTCGTTTCGCGTCGGATTTCTTGACGTCGAAGAGGGAGTAGGAGGGCATGAGGTCGATGCGGCCCACGTCAACCCTCTGGCCGGAGACATTCTTGTTGAGGATTTCTATGAGGTTGCCGGCGAAGAAGCCGTCACGCTTGCCGACATTGACATAGACGCGCGCCATGCCCTTCGAGGCGGTGCGGCGGTCTTTCTCCTCGTTGGTGCGGGGGGCGTCGTTGCGTTCCTTCCGCTCTTTGCGGTTCTTGGCCGGTTTCTCGTCGATGAAGTCGATTTTGGGCGCGTCCTTGTAGTATTCCAGGAGCCTGCGGAATTCCAGGGAGAGCACGCGCTTGATGAGGTCTTCCGAAGTCAGCCATCCCAGTTTCTTCATCACCGGCGGGAGGTATTTCTCCATCTCGTTGTCGTCGACCTCGACGCGCTCGATGCGGTCGGCCAGCGAGAAGAGCTGTTTCTCGATGATATGGTCGGGGGTGGGCACCTCCTTGCGCTCGAAGGTCTTGCCGATGATGCGCTCGATTTCGCGCAGACGGCCTTTCTCGCGGGAGTGGATGATGGCCACGGAGACGCCCGATTTCCCGGCGCGGCCTGTGCGGCCCGAGCGGTGGGTGTAGACGGCCGCGTCGTCAGGCAGACCGTAGTTGATGACGTGGGTGAGGTCGTCGACGTCGAGGCCGCGGGCGGCCACGTCGGTGGCCACGAGCATCGTTATGACCCTGTCGCGGAATTTCTGCATCACCATGTCGCGCTGCTGCTGCGAGAGGTCGCCGTGGAGCGAGTCGGCGTTGTAGCCGTCGCGGATGAGGTTCTCGGCGATTTCCTGGGTGTCGCGGCGGGTGCGGCAGAAGATGATGGCGTATATGTTGGGGCTGTCGTCGGCGATGCGTTTCAGGGCGAGGTATTTGTCGCGCGCGTTCACCATATAATATATGTGGCGCACGTTTGCCGCCCCTTCGTTGCGGGTTCCGACAACGAACTCCTGGGGATTGTGCATGTACTTGCTGGCGATTCTCGCGATTTCCTTCGGCATGGTGGCCGAGAACATCAGCATCTTGCGGTTTTCGGGCACATGGTCGAGGATTTCGTTGATGGAGTCGAGGAAGCCCATGTTGAGCATCTCGTCGGCCTCGTCGAGGATGACGGTGTGGACATCGTCGAGTTTGACTACCCCACGGTTGATGAGGTCGATGAGTCGGCCCGGGGTGGCCACGATTACCTGCGAGCCGGTCTTGAGGGCGCGTATCTGGCTCTGTATGCTCGACCCGCCGTAGACCGGAATCACCTTGATGTCGGGCATGTATTTCGAGAAGTCTGCCAGGTCAGACGCGATCTGGAGGCAAAGCTCGCGGGTGGGGGAGAGGATGAGTGCCTGGGGCTTGTTGAGGTCCGGGTCGAGGCGCTGCAGCACCGGGATTCCGAACGCCGCGGTCTTGCCGGTGCCGGTCTGGGCGAGGGCGACCACGTCGCCGTCCTCGTTGAGGAGGTGGGGAATCACCCGTTCCTGCACAGGCATGGGGGTTTCAAAACCGAGTTCTTCGACAGCTTTTCTTAAAGGCTCGCTGACGCCTAATTCTTCAAATGTCATAAATAAAACGAATATGTTGCGTGGTTTCATCCGGGGGCGTATCGCGCGAAACTGTCGAATATCGAAAATCGGGAAATATCCTCTTCCGGGAAACAATACTGCAAAGATACAACAAATGAGGCCCACGGAAAGCATCGCGGGCCTCATTTTTTAATTTTATTTTGTAAAGCCGTCGGCGCGGGCCTCAGTTTCCAAGCTCAATGGGCGGCCGCGTCGTGGCTGTGGGGGTGTTTCAGAAATAGAAGTTGACACTCTTGGGGTAGAAGAGCATTCCGGAGCCAACCTCCTGGGCGACAGCCTCTCCCATTGAGTTGGCCACGATGGCGAGGGCGAAGCGCATGGCGGCCGATGGGCCGTTGGCGGTGATGAGGTTGTTGAGCGCGATCACAGGGGAGTCGCGGCGGATTGCGGCGCCCATGTTTTTCTCGAAGCCCGGGTAGCAGGTGGCTTCCTTCCCGTCGAGAATCCCCAGCGGGCCGAGGACAACGGCGGGGGCGGCGCATATGGCCGCGATTTTGCCGGTGGCCGACTGGTTGATGAGCAGGGTGTTGAGCGGGGCGAACTTCGAAAGGTTCTCTGCGCCGGGCATGCCGCCGGGGATGATCAGCCATTCCGGTGTTATGAAATCGGTCTTGTCATAAAGAAGATCGGCGGTCACGGGTATGCCGTGCGCCCCGATTACGGTGTGGCTGTCGGTGATTGATACGGTCTTGATGTCCATTCCCGCACGGCGCATCACGTCAACAACGGTCAGGGCTTCTATTTCCTCGAAGCCGGCGGCAAGAAAAATGTAAGAAGTGTTCATGACAAAATCGGTTTTATGTCGGTTGGTTGGAATTAAGCTGTTTATCAGAAGTACCGGGATGATAGCCTCCCCGGAAGCACGTCTTGTTAGATAACACAAAATTAATCAGATTTGTTCTGAAAAGCAAGAAAAAATTCATATATTTGTGATATGAAACCTTGTAGATATATGAGTATCCCCCTGATAGGGCGGCTGATGGGTAAGGCCGGGAGTCTCAACCGGGCGGCAATTCCGATGACTGCCGCGTCAGTCAGCCTGCTCTTGCTGTCAGGATGCTCGCGTGGCGCAGAATGGCGCCGGGCTGATGGAGCCGTGTGGAACACCGTCTACACCATCACCTATGAGTCGGAGCGTGACATGTCAGACTCGATACAGGAGGTGTTCAGGATGGTGGAGATGTCGCTGTCTCCGTTCAATGACAACTCCCTGGTGTCGCGGGTCAACCGTGGAGAAACCTCGGAGACCGACACCCTGTTGAGGCGCGTCTTCCTCTTGTCGTCAGATATCTGCCGTCATTCCGGCGGACGGTTCGACCCCACGGTCTCCCCTGCTGTGAACCTGTGGAAATTCGGCTACACCGGCAAGGTCGGGGCAGACGAGAACTGGGAACCGTCCCGTCAGGAAATAGACAGCGTTATGGAGTATGTCGGGATTCTCGATTGCAGTGTCGATGAGGATGGCCGAATAGAGAAGAAGCATCCCCTGACCACCTTCAACTTCTCGGCGGTGACCAAAGGGTATGCCTGCGACCTGATTGCCGAAATGCTGCTCCGCAACGGGGTTGAGAACTCGATGGTCGAAATCGGAGGGGAGGTCACAGTCAGAGGGAGTAGTCCGCGTGGCGGTCTCTGGCGTCTGCAGATTGACGCCCCCGTCGAGGATGAGGGTGCGCCGACCCACCGGAGACTCGACACGGTTGATGTCACCGATTGCGGGGTGGCCACCTCCGGCAATTACCGCAACTACCATCAGAGTTCACGCGGGAGGGTCGGCCACACGATTGACCCCCTGACCGGCGAGCCGTGCTCGAGCCGGCTGCTCTCCGTGACGGTCATAGCCCCGACCTGCGCCGAGGCCGACGCCTACGCGACTGCGGCCATGGCGTCGCCCGGGGTGGATGCCGCCGACTCCATCCTTTCAGTGGCGGGATTGCGGGGCATAATCGTGTATGCGGCCTCTGACAGTGTGGCTCCCTTCTCTGTCAGAAAGGTGGAATAATCCTCCCGCCGGCATAAAGCAACAGGGGCTGTCTCACGACAGCCCCTGTAGTTTATCTTTAACCTTAAATCTAATACCATGAAAAAACACAGTGCAAATATAGTATTTATACCATCAAAACATCCCCGGGAGGGAAAGGTTCAGCGGGAAACTCGGTTTAACTTTCTTTAACATCGGGAAGTTTTCGTGCCTCGCGAAAACTGCCTACCTTTATGTCGCGAAATCCAAATCGCGTGACAAAAAGTGTGTAAACGTCTCCCGAGGCACAATTACCGCGGGATACCTTATATTATATATAGAGCAATGAGAATCAGAATTCTTGTGATTGACGACGAGGAATCTTACTGCGAGATTCTAAAATATAACCTCCAGCGTGAAGGATATGAGGTGGACACAGCCGAGTCTGCCGAGGACGCGTTGCGCCTCGATCTGTCGATTTACCAGCTTATGATAGTCGACATAATGATGGAACGGCTGAGCGGATTCGACTTCGCAAAACGTGTGCGCAACAACCCTGCCACCGAGAACACCCCGATAATCTTCTGTTCGGCCCTGAACGGGGAGGACGACACGGTGATGGGGCTGAACATCGGCGCCGACGACTACATAACCAAGCCCTTCACCATCGGCGAAGTCATCGCCCGCGTAAGGGCGGTGTTGCGCCGTACCCAGGCTTCGCAGCAGGTGGCTTACAACGCCTCACAGAGCAATTACGAGCCGGACATCACGTTCAAGACCCTGCGCCTTGACCGCAACAACAAAATCTGTTACATAGACGGAAAGGAAATAGTGCTGACCAAGAAGGAGATACAGCTTCTGCTCTTCTTCCTGACCCACCGTGAGAGGATTCACTCGCGCGATGAAATCATGAACCAGGTGTGGGGCAACCAGGAGGTCTCCAACAGGGCCATCGACACCAACATAACCCGCTTGCGCCAGAAAATCGGACAGTATGGCGAGCATATCGTCACCCGTCTCGGTTTCGGCTATGGCTTCAAGGCTGAAATCTGACAGTGGACACCAACAAGACTAACACGACGGCCATCAAATACCGCTTCCCGGGCAAAGGAAAACTGAGATACCAGCTCAAGCTGTTCATCATCTCGATAGTCTGCCTTTGGGGAGTGGTCGGCGTGTTCGCCGGACTCGAATACCGCAATGTGAAGCGCTACCGCGTGGAATCGCTGGCCAGCAGCGTCGACCTCGCTGTGGGCAATATCCTCGCGGGCCACGACGACGGGCGCGACATGCGCCCCTTTATGTCGTTCCTCGAGAGTTATCTTGAGGATTCTCCGCTTAAAGGGATGAGCATGTCGATATATGACGCCGGCACCGGCCGCCTGCTGTATTCCCACGGCCCCTCTATAAACGAGGTTCCCGCCGCAGCCATAGGCAAGGAACCCAATCTCAGGGCCGACGGCACCCGCTCATTGCAGATTTTCAACATCCGCCTCAAGGATGGCCGTAAGATTTTCCTCTACAACAAGGGGGAGTCGGCCGACGGCGAAATCATCATCCACACCTACCTCCCCCAGTCGGGAGAGGTCGACAACGCGCTGACAATCGGTTCCACATTCTGGCTTATAGTGCTGTTTGTGGGGCTTGTCGGGACGGTGGTGGCCTGGGTGGTGACCGCCCACCAGGCGAAGAACATCACCCTCCTCCACGATTTCGCGTCGCGAGCCGCCTCCGACAGGGAGTTCATTCCGATGGGCGACTTCCCGAAAGATGAGATCGGCGACATATCGCGCCAGATTGTGGCCATATACAATGCCCGCATGCAGGCGAATGTGCGCCGCGAGCGGGAGCATGTCATCGCCCTCAAAGCAACCGAGGAGAAGAACAACCTCAAGCGGATGATGACCAACAACATCTCCCACGAGCTGAAAACCCCTATCGGAATCATCCGCTCATACCTCGAGATGATTCTGTCAAACCCCGACATGAGTGCCGACGAGCGCAATTACTTCCTCGGGAAGGCGCAGAGCAATGTCGAGCGCCTTGTCTCGATGATGAACGACCTCTCGACGATGACGCGTCTCGAAGAGTCAAACGGCAAGATTCCTATTTCAGACATCGACTTCCACGACCTTGTGTTCTCGCTTGCCGAGGATTTCACACAAAGCGGACTGCTCAAGTCGATGGACTTCCGTTACAACATACCCCTCGACTGCCATGTCTACGGCAACGGGGAGCTGCTTATCGGCATGATTTCCAACCTTGCCAAAAACGCCGTGGCCTACTCCCAGGGAACGGAAACCGGAGTGGCGCTCATAGGCCGTAACGAGAATTTCTACACCTTCTCGTTCTATGACAACGGCGTCGGAGTCGGGGAGGAGCATCTGGGCCACCTTTTCGACCGTTTCTACCGTATCGACACCGGCCGCTCCCGCAAGGTCGGCGGCACCGGCCTCGGATTGCCCATCGTCAAGAGTGCCGTCAACACGATGGGAGGCAGTATCACCGTGCGCAACCGCCGCGGAGGGGGGCTTGAATTCATCTTCACCCTGCGCAGGGTCAAGGAGGGGGTGGCGCCACAGCCCACGGCGGAAGGCAACCCCGCTCCGGCGTCAGAACCTTCCGGGGTGTAATAATCAGGCCCTCCGGGCCGTTATTACTAAGGTGGCCATGTAAGCGTCTCCGGCGGCTTCTGCCCCAGGAGGCTGCCACAGGCCCGTCTCAAACAATTTACACAGGATATGACGAAACCCGGCGCACCGAAACTTCTGTTGTTGCTCTTGGTCGCGGTTGCTGTCGCAGCCGCCGCGCTGTCGTCATGTTCACCCAAGAAAAACAACGCCGCCACGAGGAGGTATCAGGCCTTCATCACCCGTTACAATATCTATTACAACGGCGATACCCACTACAAGGAGACCTTGAAGGAGATGGAGGAGGGGTATCAGGATGACTACTCATCCTTGCTGCTGATTCATCCCGCCGTCGCGCGCGGCAACACCAAGGCCCCGCAGCCAGCCGGCAACTTCGACCGCTCGATAGAGAAGGCCCAGAAGGCCATCCAGCTCAGGTCGATAAAGAAGAAGCCGAAAAAGCAGGCCGGCAAGTCGTCAGACCCGGCCTACAAGGAGTGGATGAAGCGGGAGGAGTATAACCCCTTCCTTCACAACGCCTGGATGATGATGGGGCGCAGCCAGTATCTCAACGGGGATTTCCTCGGGGCCGCGTCGACATTCTTCTACATCTCGCGCCATTTCTCGTGGCTGCCGGCCACCGTCACCGAGGCTCGCCTCTGGGAGGCTCGATCTTACCTGGCCATGGACTGGCTTTTCGAGGCCGAGACCATACTGCGCCGTATAAAGCCTGAAGCCGACCTTGTAAATGGCGAACTCAAGGGGCTGTATTACACCACAGAAGCTGACCTGATGATAAAGGAGCAGGAGTGGGAGAAGGGGGCGGAGATGCTGCGCAAGGCCATCCCGCATGTCTCCAAGGCCCAGCGCACGCGTCTCAACTTCCTGTTGGGGCAAGTGTATTCACGGGCCGGGAAAAAGGAACTGGCATACAAGGCGTTCCAGGCATCGGGAAGCAGCTCGTCGGCATCATACCGCACCAAGTTCAATGCCCGAATCAAACAGAGCGAGGTATTCACCGGCGAAGACATCTCCAAAGAGGTGGGTGCCCTGCGCCGTATGACCCGCTATGACCGCAACAAGGAATACCTCGACCAGATATATTACGCCATAGGGAACCTCTATCTCTCGCGCCGCGACACGGCCAGGGCGATTGAGAATTACGAGCTTGCGGTTGAGAAATCGACCCGTTCGGGCATCGACAAGGCGATGGCGCAGCTGACCCTCGGCGGCCTTTACTATGACCGGCGGCTGTATGCCAAGGCGCAGCCCTGCTACTCCGAGGCGTTGCCGGTGATTCCCGACAACTATCCGGGTTATGCCGGGCTGAAACGCCGCAGCGATGTGCTCGACGAGCTGGCCGTGTATTCCCAGAATGTCGAGCTGCAGGACTCCCTGCTCCGCCTGGCGGCGATGACTCCCGAACAGCAGATGGAGGTCATCGACAAGCTTATCGCCGATCTGAAGGAGAAGGAGAAGAAGGAGGCCGAGGCTGCCGCCCGGGAGGAATTCATGGCCAACAGGGGGCAGGACGGTCTGCAGGACCAGAACAACCAGGTGTTCACGATGAACACCGGCGATGATTCGTGGTACTTCTACAACACGGCGACGAAGAATGCCGGCCGCACCGAGTTCCAGCGCCGGTGGGGCAACCGAAAGCTGGAGGATGACTGGCGCAGGCGAAACAAGCAGACATTCAGCTTCAACGATTTCGGCTCCGACACCTCTTCCCCGGAAGAGGCTCCCGCCGATGATGACGCGCCGTCTGACTCCATCCCGGCTCCCGACCAGGAGGCGTTGCAGAAGGAGAACGACCCGCATTTCCCCGAATACTATCTCAGGCAGATTCCCAAGACCGACCTCGAGAAGCAGACGGCCAACGACATCATCCAGGAGGGGCTTTACAACATGGGTGTCATCCTGAAAGACAAGATGGAGGATTTCCCGGCCGCCGAGACCGAGTTCGAGACATTGCTGCGCCGTTACCCCGACAACATCTACCGTCTGGACGCGTATTACAACATGTATCTGATGTATATGCGCGCCGGAGACCTGGCCAAGGCGGAGAGATACCGCCAGCTAATCCTCTCTGATTTCCCCGACACGAAGTATGGCCTGGCCCTGCGCGACCCCGACTATATCGGTTCGCTAAGGAGGATGCAGGAGATGGAGGGGAAACTGTATGACGACGCGCTTGACGCCTATCTCGAAAACCGTAATTCAGAGGTCCATTCCCTCTATTCGACTGTCAGCAAGGATTTCCCGCTTAGCAAGCTGATGCCGAAATTCATGTTCCTGGAGGCTTTGGCGTATGTCACGGACCGCAAGCCCGAGGAGTTCAAGCAGACCCTTATGGAGCTTCTGGAGCGGTATCCCAACACCGACCTGACGGAGTTCGCCTCATCATACCTAAAGGGGCTTGCCCAGGGACGCAAGCTGCAACACGGGGTCTCCAACATGAGGGGCATGCTGTGGGACACCCGTCTTGGGAACGACTCCATACCTTCCGACACGACGGAACTCAAGTTTGACCTTGACCCGTCGCAGAGGCAGTTGCTCGTGTTGCTCTTCCCCACCGACGAGATAAACCCCAACGCATTGCTGTTTGAGGTTGCCCGCCATAATTTCTCCTCCTTCGTGGTCAAGGATTTCGACCTCGAGCAGATGAACTTCGGACGCCTCGGTCTCCTTATAATAAAGGGATTCTCTAATGTCAGCGAGATAAACCATTACCTGAAGGTGATGTACTCCTCCTCTCAGTTCGAGTTGCCTCCGCAGGTGAGGCCGGTGGTCATATCGGTAAACAATTTCGACACCCTGTTGCGCGGGGGAGGCTCATTCGACGAGTACTTCAGGTATATGCGCGACAAGACATACGAGGACACCCAGGAGAGGGTGCTTCCGTCCGAGTTCTTCGAGCACGAGCCTCCCGGGGTGGCTCCGGAAGGGTATGAGGATGAATACCCAGCCCCGGAAGAATCCGTTCCTGAGGCAGCTCCCGCTCCCCACCCGGAAGTGGAGCCTGAACCTGAACCCGGACCTGAGCAAAAGCCGGAACCCGAACCTGAGCAAAAGCCGGAACCCGTCCCCGCTCCGGAACCTGCGCCGGAGGCCCCGAAGCCCTCGCAGACAACTCCTCCTGCGGCACCTGCACAGCCGACATCTCCGGCTGTCCCGGCGAAGCCTGCACCCATCGTTCCGTCACTCCCCGACTACCCCGAAGGGTCTGAGGGGGATGACCCGTTGTTAGACTGATTGAGAAATGAGCGAATACAATATCCTCTGGGCCGATGACGAGATAGACCTCCTCAAGCCCCACATACTTTTCCTGAAATCGAAAGGCTATGAGCCTGTCACGGTCAACAATGGCCGCGACGCGCTGGAGCTTGTCGCCTCGCGCCCGTTCGACCTGGTGATTCTCGACGAGAACATGCCCGGACTTACAGGTCTTGAGACTTTGCAGAGGGTGAAGGAGATTTCCCCCCAGACTCCGGTGATTATGATTACCAAGAGTGAGGAGGAGAACATCATGGACCAGGCTGTCGGAAACAATATCGCCGACTACCTGATCAAGCCTGTCAACCCGATGCAGATTCTGATGTCAATCAAGCGCAACCTCCACGGCGGCAAGCTTGTCAGCGAGACCGCCACGGATGCCTACCGCAGGGAGTTCCCCGAGATTTCCCGGATGATTGACACCGCGTCATCCATCGAGGAGTGGTATGCCGCTTACGAGAAGCTGACCGGATGGGAGCTGCGCCTGGCGTCGACCGACACCAACATGGATGAGATGCTCAAGATGCAGAAGACCGATGCCGACGCGGCCTTCTACAAGTTCGTCAAACGCAACTATGAGGAGTGGGTGACCACCGACAACCATCCGCTGATGTCGCCCCAGGTGTTCAAGTCGGCGGTGTTCCCCCCGCTCGAAAACGGGGAGAAGCTGTTCTTCATAGTGATAGACAACTTCCGCCTCGACCTCTGGCTTTCGATAAAACCGGTCCTGGCGGAATACTTCACCTTCGAGGAGTCGCTTTACACCTCGATACTCCCCACCGCCACCCAGTATGCCCGCAACTCAATCTTCTCCGGACTGATGCCCGCCGACATCGCGGCGATGTTCCCTCATCTGTGGGTCGACGAGGATGAGGAAGAGGGGAAAAACCTCAACGAGAGCGAGCTGGTTGCCACCCAGTTCGACCGTTACCGCCGGAAATGCCGCTTCTCATACAACAAGGTAAATGATTCCGCCGGAGGTGAGAAACTCCTCAGGGAGTTCGCCAACCTCAAGCAGAACGACCTCAACATAGTGGTGCTGAACTTCATCGACATGCTCTCCCACGCCCGTACGGAAAGCCGGATGATACGTGAGCTTGCCCGCACCGATGCGGCCTACCGCTCGCTGGCCGAGTCGTGGTTCCGCCATTCCTCTGCCCTTGAGCTGTTCAAGATGATAGCCCAAGCGGGGTGGAAGGTGGTTGTCACTACCGACCACGGAACGATACGCGTCGACAAGCCGGTGAAGGTGGTCGGAGACAAGAACACCAACACCAACCTGCGTTACAAGGTGGGTAAGAACCTCGGCTACAAGGCCGGGCAGGTATTTGAAATCAAACGCCCGCGCCAGTTCGGCCTCCCCTCACCGAATGTGTCCTCGACTTACATCTTCGCGGGCAACAACGATTTCTTCGCATATCCCAACAATTACAACTATTACGTGCAGTATTACGCTGACACGTTCCAGCACGGAGGCATCTCAATGGAGGAGATGCTGATACCGCTGGTGACCCTTACCCCGCGATAAACACAACAGAATACAGAATATGGTTCACGAAATAAGAATACCCGACATCGCCTCCCTTCCCGAGGCTGCCCGCCAGCTCGTGTCGCTGATGGGAGACCAGACCGTCTACGCCTTCCACGGAGAGATGGGGGCGGGAAAGACCACATTCATCCGCGCGCTCGTGGAGCAGCTTGGCGTTGATGCCGAGGAGGCCAATTCCCCCTCATTCTCGATTATCAACGAGTACCGCTCCGAGACTACCGCCGAACTGATTTACCATTTCGACCTCTACCGCCTGGAAAGCGTGGAGGAGGCATTGGAGATTGGTGTGGAGGACTACTTCGACTCAGGCGCGCTCTGCCTGCTCGAATGGCCCGAGCGCATCGAGCCGCTCCTGCCCGACGACACCGTGGTTGTGAAAATCACGGTTGACCCTGCCGACAACTCCCGTCTCCTCTCGGTCAACATCCCCGACTGATCCGCCGGGATGATACTCCATTTCAGCGAACTCGCGTCGACCAACAGTTACCTCCGGGAGAACCTCGGGGGGATGCCGCAATACGCCGTCGTGACCGCCGGATTCCAGACCGCCGGGCGCGGGCAGCGCGGCAACGGCTGGGAGTCGGAGCCGGGTGCCAACCTGCTCTTCTCGATGCTTTATTATCCCCCGGAGTGGTTGTCCCCCTCCCGCCAGTTCCTGATTTCGAAAGCTGTGGCGCTGGCGGTGGCCGAGACGGTTGACCGCCTGCTCGACGGCTTCCCCCATCCCGAGGTCTGCATCAAATGGCCCAACGACATCTATGTCGGCGACCGTAAGATTGCCGGCATCCTCATAGAGAACTCCCTCCAGTCCGCCGCCTCAATCGCCCACTCCATAATCGGGGTAGGCCTCAACATCAACCAGCGCGAATTCCGCTCCGGCGCCCCCAACCCCGTCTCGGCCATCCATTTCACCGACCGCGAGACCCCGTTGGAGGATGTCACCCTCCTGCTGCGCGACACCCTCGCCTCCCGATTGGAAAAAATGCAACAGGAGTTTCATCCCGCAAGGGAATCAACTCCTGTGTTGAATGAAGATTATTTTTCCCGTCTTTGGCGTAGGCGCGGGTTCCATCCTTATATTGCTCGCACAGCCTCAATTGAGGCTTCTCCCACGGCAATAAAACCGAATGACCCCGACTGTCAGGATTGTTTTGATGCCGAGATAGTGGATGTTGCTCCTGACGGATTGCTGACTGTCAGACTTCGTTCCGGACAGTTGCGAGCGTTCAGTTTCAAAGAAATTGTCCCGGTATTGCCTAAGAAGAATTCGGATATATTTCTGTGATTCTAATTTAGAAATTATATCCTACCGAGACTTGAAACAGGTCTTGCCTTGACCTGACTAATCCTTTGGGACGATTGGTCATTCCCAATGAATAAGATAAACCAAGTTGTAGTCGATCGAGATTCGCTTTGATAGCGAATCTCCAATAGGCATTGAACCGATTGAAATCCAAATGCTCCCCAATAATCGTGTTGTTGTTCACATTTCCGATATAATAAAAGGTGTCTTGTTGTAACTCGGTGTTAAACTGGTTTGAATATTGGCTTATCTGCAGATCAATGACAGGTCCGGTTAGAAATGTGAGAGTCGTTCTTCCGCCAAGGCGACTTTGATAGCCAAGTAATATAGGGATGCGTGTGTTCAGCGTCCACCGCGTGTTAAAGTGTGAAATAGATTCTGAGCGAGTTACAGCTGAACTGTGGCCTATCCAATTGAGTGCTAATTCGAGAACTGGGTTGAATATGAATTGTGGGTTGAGTTCAATCATTGAGGAGAATCCAACACTGACTCCAGATGATTTGTCATAGAGAGATAGGTTGTCTCCGTAGAGTCGTGTGTCGGTAGGTAAGAGGAGGTCATAAGTCATGTAAATGTTGAATAATCCGGGCTTGTGGCTGTTAGTGGCATTTCTCCTCTCGGTGTCAAGTAGGAATGGTTCTTCATCTGAGGATTTGGTATCAATCTCATATGGAAAGATGTACCGTTTGGTGCCATCTGTGAGATGCATGTACAATGCGCCGTCTTCATCGGTCTGGTAAATTTGGCCTTTTAATACAATGCCGTTCTGTAAAGTTATGAGGTCCATCGCAACAGAGTGAGAGCACCCCCAGATGGATGCAATCACCAGCAATAGTACTCGTCTGATGATATTAGTGGTCATTTTTTGATGATGTAAGTGAGTATTAGGGGAGGTGTGTCAAATTCAGAGCAGTGAGGATTGGATTGACACACCTCCTCTTTGAAATGCAGAATGTCTAATGGCATTATTCTGTGAATTCAATCACAGTGCCTGTTGCGATAGCCTTGTTTTTGGAGTGGATGAGATAGAAGGCATTCTTGTATGTGATGTTGACATTGATGATTGCCCTGGATTTTCCTGTCAGGTCGGCATTGTTGTACATATCGGACATAGCCGCTTGACCTAATGATTTTTTGGATAGACCGCCGAATCCAAACCAATAGTTTTGGGTGCTTTCTCCTTTTACGGTTCCAATGACCTTGTAGTTTTTCTTGGCGAGCACGACCTCTGTCTGGGCTACATTTTGATTGTAAGTTGAGCTCCGGCTAACGCCACAGCTTGTGCAAAGTATGCCGAGACATACGATGCAAAGTAGAATCAACTTTTTCATAAGTTGTCGAATGTTGCCGCCGGACTCCCCTCATTGGCCATTAGATTGGTTCATAAAAAAAGCGTGAGAGCCGTATCTATTGCTCGTCCCGCTTCTTGAGGCTCTGGCATGTGCCCATCTGAGTAGAACGAGCAACGCGGAGCCTCACGCTGATATGACATATATGCATACAACAGAATCAAACAAGGCAATGAAACCTATATTAATTGTTGTATGGATGAAATCATACCCGAAAGGCGCCTATCGTTGCCTTGTTCTCGACTCAGATTTTGAAACTGCCAGATTTCAAGAAGCCTTGAACAAGCGCTTTGATAAACGCTTTATAATATGTCTGCTTCCCTCCCGCCGCCAGTCAGAGGCTCCGGAAGTTATGCGAGGCAAAGTTAATGAATTAATTACAATCTCGCAATAAAAAAGTGATTGACCTATGAGACAAATCCAGAGAGGATAGGATTCAAGTAATGTTCTCAAGGATATAACGGTTTTTTAGAGGAGTTATGGTTATCCCATTTGTTTTTGCTATATTTGTGGGAAATAAACTGATTGCATTATGGAACGTTTGAAAATACAGAATCTTGGCCCCATAGGATGCGCTGATATTGAATTTGGCGATTTGACTTTTTTTGTCGGCCCGCAGGCAAGTGGGAAAAGTATCGCTCTGGAAGCAATGAAGTTAATAGAGGATCGCGACAGTATCATCGAGACTCTTGATAGATATAATTACATATTGGGCCACAATGCCAAGAAGATTTTAAATGTGTATTTCGGGGAAGGAATGGATGGAATATGGAGGAATAATACATATTTGGAGCTAGACGGAATGGAACTTACTTTGACAAAACTTTCAAAAAATTCCTCAGGGAAAGAGAGTTCAGTGTTTTATGTGCCTGCTCAAAGAATAGTGTGTATGGGGGATGGTTTCCCGAAATTTTTCAGTGATTTTTCCTTTACGACTCCTTATGTGTTGCGTGAATTTACCGAGACGCTGCGAACTTTCTTCCAATTTGGGTTAGCAGGTAAAGATAAATTATTTCCTATACGGGAACGTCTTAAAGGGAGTCAAAAGAAATCATTTGACAAAAATATATTTCATCAAGGTGAAGTAGTTATGGCAGAAGTGTCTGGTCAAAAAAAGATGCTTCTGTCAGTAGATGGTATGCGAGTCCCATTTATGGCGTGGAGCGCGGGCCAAAAGGAATTTATGCCTTTGTTGCTGGCTTTTTACTGTCTTTCGGGTCCTCCTTCAAAAGTCGTGAAACGAGACCGGTATAAAACTGTGATAATCGAAGAACCTGAGATGGGATTGCATCCTCAGGCCATCGTAAGCGTATTGCTTCAGATTTGTGAATTAGTGGAAGATGGATATCGTGTTGTGGTATCTACCCATTCATCGTTGTTGCTGGAATATGCATGGGCTTTTAATACATTGCAGAACAATAGCAAACGTTTTCATAAGGCTTTATGCACAATGTTCAAGGTCAAAGAAGATTCTCCTGTCGGCAAAATGCTTGAAAAAATCAGGAATAAGTCGGTGAAGACATATTTTTTCTCGCGCCAAAATGATGGAAAAGGAGTGAAAACCATTGATATAAGCTCTTTGGATGTCGCTTCCGATGAACCTTCTCTTGCGGAGTGGGGTGGGATAGCTGAATTTTCGGCTCGAGTGAACAATGTGGTTTCAGAATACTTGGATTGATATGGGTGATAAAAAAGCAAAAACCAGGACTCTTTGGGAAATTTGTCAAGAGCATAACATTCTAAAAGAGTTTAGTTCATCAGGATTGGGGGCATTGAAGAAAGGGGAACGTAAGTGCATAAAAGTGCCTGTCTCGCGTTTGATTGGATGCAGCGTTGCTCTTGATGAGGCAGCCAAAGAAAAGTGTCCGAATGAGAATCGGTGGGATTATGTGATGGACTATAATGGATTCGCGTTTTTTATAGAAATCCATCCTGCATCTACCTCTGAAATAAATTGCGTTGTGCAAAAGGTTGATTTCGTGAGGAAATGGTTGTCGGATAAAGAACCCCAAATATTGGACTTGCCACAAAAAGAAGCAGGCGCAAGAAAGTTCTATTGGATTTCATCAGGAGGAACGGATTTACGAATAACTCCTGGTTCGCCACAGGCTCGGAAATTGGTTTCTAAGCATATCGTGCCGGTTGGAAAGGTCTGGGATTATGTTAAGATATTTGGCAAAAATTGATTTGTGGATAGCGAGTGTCATTCGACATCAATAAAGTTATATTTGTGATATGACTTGCTCCGGAGTGGTATGCAAAACGTGCTTAAGTGTGAGTATGGCTATGAATTGACCGTATGGCATAAAACAAGAACGGGGCGTCAGTCGCGACGGCCCGTTCTCTGGGATAATGATGTATCTTTTATTTACTTTGCTCTAATACTTATGAATTGTAGACTGTGTTTCTTGAGGTATGGTGATTTAAGTGCTATTAACTAACTTGGTGGTAACCCTTTCGGATTATGTCTGCAAAGTTAATGCGCTGATATTACGTTGCTGTTACAGCGGGTGTACAATTTCGAGACATTTGGATTATTAACCAATATTAACAGAAACCGAGTTATTTCTAACCTTAATTAGGTGATATTTCGTTTCAGGGTTGTTGAGAATCCATTGGAAATTGGTTAATTTTGCATCAGAAGAATAAAATAACATTAAGATGTCAACCTTAAACCGCTTTTCGGGTTTCGCGCTTGTCGCAGGCGCCACCCTGATGATGCTCACCGGTTGCAGCAAGAAGCTCAACCAGTTCCAGGCCGATTATTTCTCGGTGAATCCCAATCCGCTGGAAGTCACCGGCGACCGTGTCCCCGCGACCGTCACCGCCCGTATCCCGGCGAAGTTCTTCGTGAAAAACGCCCAGGTCACAGTGACCCCCTACCTCTGTTTCGAGGGGGGCGAGGTAAGCTCCCAGCCTTATTCCTTCCAGGGTGAGAAGGTGCGTGGCAACGCCCCGGTCATCAATTATGAGAACGGCGGGACGGTTACCATCCCCGTGATGTACAATTATTCGCCGGAGATGCTCAAGTCTACCCTCCAGCTCGCTTTCAACGTTACGCAGGGCAACAAGCAGTATGTGCTTCCCCGTGTGACCGTGGCTGAGGGTGTGGTGGCCACAGCCGCGCTCGCTGATGCCCGCACTGTCAATCCCGCCCTGGCTCCCGACAAGTTCCAGCGCGTGATCAATGAGAAATACAACGCCGACATCCACTTCCTGATCAACCAGGCAAACATACGCGACGCCCAGACCAAGTCGGCCGAGATGACCGCTCTTAACCAGCAGATTCTCGCCGCCAAGGGTGACTCGACCCGTCAGATTGAGGAAATCAACATCTCCTCATACGCCTCTCCCGAAGGCTCCCTCGACTTCAACACCCGCCTGGCAGAGAAGCGTGAGGCTACTACCACCGACTTCATGAAGGGGCGTCTCAAGAAAGACAATGTCACCGAGTTCGGCGAACTTACCGCCAATTTCACCCCTGAGGACTGGGAAGGATTCCAGAAACTCGTCGCTGCCAGTGATATTCAGGACAAGGAGCTGATTCTCAGCGTGCTGTCGATGTACAAAGATCCTGAGCAGCGTGAGAAGGAAATCCGCAATCTCTCCTCGATATTCGACCAGCTCGCCGACCAGATTCTTCCCCAGCTCCGCAAGAGCCGCATCACCGCCTCCATCAACGTAATCGGCAAGAGCGACGAGGAAATCCTGAAATATTTCGAGAATGACCCCTCGAAGCTGTCGGTTGACGAAATCCTCTACGCGGCCACCCTCTACGACAACAACGCAGACAAGATGAAGGTCTACAACAAAGCCGCCGAGCTTTATCCCAACGACTACCGCGTCTACAACGACCTCGGCCTCACCCAGTATGTGGCCGGCGACTATGACGGTGCCCGCTCCAACTTCAACCAGGCTGCCCGTCTCAATCCTGCCGCCGCCGAGCCCCAGATGAACCTCGGCCTGATTTCGCTTGTCAACAAGGATTACCGCATCGCCAACCAGAAATTCGGTTCGGCTGCCGGCGTCGATGAGCTTGGCGACGCTATGGGAACCTATTACCTGATGACCGGCGATGCCCAGTCGGCAGTCAAGGCTTTCGGACAGGCCAAGAGCAACAATGCCGCCCTCGCCCAGATTCTCACCAAGGATTACAGCAAGGCCAAGTCTACACTCGGGGCTATCAACAACCCTGACGCGATGACCTACTACCTCACCGCCGTTCTCGGTGCGCGCACCAACAATGACAAGATGGTCAGCTCAAACCTCCGTCAGGCTGTGAAACTCGACCGCACTCTCGCCACCCGCGCGATGAACGACCTTGAGTTCAAGAACTTCAACCTCTCGACTATTCTTTAATCAGAACTGAATAATGATTGGGACGCGGCCTGTATGACACAAGGCGCGTCCCAATCTGTTTTATCGATATGGCTCAACGAACACCATCATCAGGCTCCTCCTTTCGCCAGTCTTCATCGGCGCGGCGCCCCGCATCTGCTCCCCGCCGTCCGGCGGCTAAGCGAGCAACGCGCCAGGCGTCAGCGTCGGTTTCTTCCGTCCGCGGAAAAAGTGGCTCCAAGTCACCAATGTCGGGCGGAGTGCGCAACCTCGGCATAATCCTGATACTCGCCGTGGCGGCAGTCATCGCTTATCTTGTGGCCACGGCCCGAAACTTGGGTGACACTCCGGGCGGGAAGGTCGCCACCACCGCCGAAAAGCTTCAGGAGGTGAGGAATCCGGCTGGCCTGCGGGAGGAAATCGTGCGCTACACCGGCATGACCGTGTCTTTCAACAGCGACACCCATCAGCCCAACTGGGTGGCCTGGGAACTGCTCGACAGTGAGGTCACGGGTGAGTCGGGGCGCGAACCCGGTTTCCTTGTAGACCCCGAGGTTGATGGCTGCGCGTTGCCCGATGACTACCGGCTGACCGGTTTCGACCGGGGGCATATGGCTCCGGCGGGGGATATGAAATGGCATCCTCAGGCGATGCGCGAGTCTTTCTACATGACCAACATCTGTCCGCAGGCGGGAGACTTGAACAGGGGAGCATGGAAGAAACTTGAGGAGAAATGCCGCCAGAGGGCAAAGGCAGACAGCGCGCTGATTATCATATGCGGCCCTATGTTTGACAAGTCAGGCCCCTCCGCAAGAATCGGAGCAACGGGAGTGGCAGTGCCGCAGAGCTTCTTCAAGGTGATTCTCGCCCCATTTGTCGAGCATCCGTGGGCCATCGGCTTCATAATGCCCAACGGGTATGTGGCCGGCGGCATGCAGAAAGCGGCTGTCTCGGTCGACAAGGTGGAGGAGCTTACCGGTTATGATTTCTTCTCGGCGCTACCCGACTCAATCGAGGCAGACATAGAGTCGCGCTGCGATTTCAACGCCTTCTCGCATGTGCCCCGCTGAGGCCTGATTTTGCAGACCTGGTGAAAACATTGTTGCCGCCGTGACGGTTATATAGGAACAAACATAACTGTTTCAAACCTGTAAAAACTATGGCAACAAAAAAATCCATCAAGGGAACCCAGACTGAAAAGAATCTGGTTACGGCTTATGCCGCCGAATCGATGGCTTACTCACGCTACACTTACTATGCAAAACAGGCCGACAAGGAGAAGTATTTCCCCATCGGCGAGATTTTCCGTGAGACGGCCGACAATGAGCTTCATCACGGCAAGGTGTTCTTCAAATACCTCGAAGGGGGAAATGTGGAGGTGGCCCTGGGCATCGACGCCGGAATCGTCGGCGACACCGCATCCAACCTTGAGACCGCGATGAAGGAGGAGGAGAACGAAGGTGTGAAGCTTTACACCAAGGCCGCCGAGGTGGCCGACAAGGAGGGCTTCCCCGAAATAGCATCCCATTTCCGCGCTATCGCCGAGGTCGAGGAGCACCACAGGAAACGTTTCGCCCGCTACCTGAAGCAGGTCAAGGATGGTACCGTCTGGAAGCGCGACCACTCCATCGAGTGGAAGTGTCTTGTCTGCGGTTACATCACCGAAGGCAAGGAACCACCGGAGGAATGTCCCGGCTGCGACCATCCCCGCGAACATTACATGGCGATGGATGAGGCCGACGAATAAGCTCAACGGCAGCAAGCCCGATTGGGCGAAAACAACAACAGGGGACGCGCCCAAGCGCGTCCCCTGTTGTTGTTTCGTGGAGGGATGGCAGGTTGACCATTCTTGACGCGGTTACTTCTCGCGCATGAAGATGGCCACCGGGGTGCCGTTGAAGTCCCATGTGTCGCGGAGCTTGTTCTCGAGGAACCGGCGGTATGGCTCTTTGACCCACTGCGGGAGGTTGCAGAAGAATATGAATGTAGGTATCTGCGCCCCCTTGAGCTGGGTGACATATTTGATTTTGATGTATTTGCCCTTGTTGGCGGGTGGGGGATACGCGCCGATGGCTTCAAGCATCACCTTGTTGAGCTGAGAGGTCGGAATCTCGCGGCGGCGGTTCTTGTAGACCTCCACGGCGGTCTCCAGCACCTTGAAGATGCGTTGCTTGGTCAGGGCAGAGCAGAAGATGATGGGGAAGTCGGTGAAGGGGGCGAAACGGTTGCGGATGGCCTGCTCGAAATGCTTCTGGGCCTTTTCAGAGCGGTCTTCGGCGATGTCCCACTTGTTGACACACACCACCAGCCCCTTCTTGTTGCGCTGTATCAGCGAGAAGATGTTGGCGTCCTGGGCCTCGATGCCTCGGGTGGCGTCAATCATCAGGATGCAGACGTCGGATGCCTCGATGGCGCGTATGGAGCGGATTACCGAGTAATACTCGATGTCTTCGTTTACCTTCTGTTTCTTGCGGATGCCGGCGGTGTCGACAAGGTAGAAGTCGAAACCGTATTTGTTGTATCGCGTATAGATGCTGTCGCGGGTTGTTCCGGCGATGTCGGTCACGATGTGGCGGTCTTCCCCGATGAAAGCGTTGATGAGAGACGACTTTCCGGCGTTGGGACGCCCGACGATGGCGAATTTGGGTATCTCGTCGAGGTTCTCCTGGTCGTCGGTCGGCTCGGGGAGCTTCTTGACGATTTCGTCGAGGAGGTCGCCGGTGCCGTAGCCGCTGACAGCCGAAACGGGGTAGGGGTCTCCCAGGCCGAGGCTGTAGAATTCGGGGACATTGTAAAGCCAGTCGTTGGAGTCGACCTTGTTGGCGACAAGAATCACAGGCTTCTTCGACTTTCGCAGGATTTCGGCCACATGGTCGTCAAGGTCGGTGACGCCGTTCATGGCGTCAACCACAAACAGCACCTCGTCGGCCTGCTCGATGGCGACGGCCACCTGTTTGTTGATTTCCTCCTCGAAGATGTCTTCAGAATTGACGACCCAACCGCCGGTGTCGACGATGGAGAACTCGCGGCCACACCAGTCGACCTTTCCGTACTGGCGGTCACGTGTGGTGCCGGCGGTGCCGTCGACTATGGCCTGCCTTGATTCGGTGAGGCGGTTGAAGAGTGTGGATTTACCGACGTTCGGACGCCCGACGATGGCTACAAGCTGACTCATATATCTTTATAAATAGTTGTTTTTGCAAAGTTACGAAATTTTGTCGAGAGTTTTGGAATCGTGCAGGCCGACGGCTCACTCGATGTAGCCGAAAGCCTTGAGCTTGTTCTCGCGGTTGCGCCAGTTGGGCTCCACCTTGACGAAAAGCTCGAGGAAGACACGCTTTCCGAAGAATGTCTCGATATCCTTGCGGGCTTCTGTGCCGACGCGTTTGAGCATCGAGCCACCCTTGCCGATGAGGATACCTTTCTGTGAGTCGCGCTCGACATAAATGGCGGCCATGATGTGGATTGCGTTCTCCTTCTCCTCGAATTTCTCGACTATCACCTCCACCGAGTAGGGGATTTCCTTGTCATAGTTGAGCAGGATTTTCTCGCGGATGATTTCGGTCACGAAGAAGCGGGCCGGTTTGTCGGTGAGGGCATCCTTGCCGAAATATGGGGGTGAGAGGGGGAGCAGCTCGACGATGCGGTTCATCAGGTTTGCGGTGTTGAAATTCTCCTTCGCCGATATGGGGAAAATCTCGGCATTGGGGAGGGTTTCTTTCCAACGGCTGATGATGGCGTCGAGGTCGCCGTTGCCTTTTAACAGGTCTATCTTGTTGATTACCAGCAGTACGGGCATTTTCTGCTTGGCTACCTTCGCGAGGTAGTCGGCGTTCTTGTCGGGGGTCTCCACAACGTCGGTGACGTAGAGCAGCACGTCGGCGTCGGTGAGCGCTCCCTCGGCGAAGTTGAGCATGCTCTCCTGGAGCTTGTAGTTGGGTTTGAGTACCCCCGGGGTGTCAGAGAAGACTATCTGGTAGTCAGGGGTGTTGACGATGCCCATGATGCGGTGGCGGGTAGTCTGCGCCTTCGAGGTTATGATGCTGACGCGCTCACCAACGAGGTCGTTCATCAGTGTCGATTTGCCGACATTGGGGTTCCCGACGATGTTGACGAATCCTGCCTTGTGGCCCGGTCTGACCTCTCGGTCTTCCTTTAGAAATGTCTTGGCGGCCTCTTCGGGGTTTTCGGTCACGAACGGCTCAAGGGCGTCGTTATGGTGGTTGGATAAGATTTCTGACATATGGATTCTGTTTAGGTGTTCCAAATTTAAACAAAAATAGCACCTTAAAAGATGCTATTTTCGTGAAAATTTTCCTTTCTTGGAGAGATTCTGCGGTTTATGGAATCAGATGCCCCAGACGAGATACATCGAACCCCATGTGAAACCTGCGCCGAAAGCTGTGAGGATGATTTTGTCACCCTTCTTGAGCTGCCCCTTGAATTCGTCGAGACAGAGGGGAATGGAGGCGGCGGAGGTGTTGCCGTAGTGCTGGATGTTGACCAGGACCTTTTCCGAGGGGATGTTGGCGCGTGAGCCGACAGCCTCGATGATACGCATGTTGGCCTGGTGGGGCACAAGGTAGTCGATGGTCTCGGCGGTGAGGCCGTTGCGGTTCATGACGTCGATGGTGGCGGTGTACATGTCGGTCACCGCGTTCTTGTAGACGTTGCGGCCGTCCTGGAAGAGGAAGTGGCGGCCGGCGTCGAGAGTCTCCTGGGTGGTGGGCTCGGCGGAGCCGCCGCCCCACATTACGAGGTGCTCCAGTCCGTTTCCGTCAACGTGGAAGACGGCGTCGATAACGCCTACATTCTCTTCTGTCGGCTCGACGAGCACGCAGGCGGCTCCGTCGCCGAAGAGGGGGCATGTGGCGCGGTCCTTGTAGTTGACCATCGAAGACATCTTCTCGGTAGCGACCACGATTACTTTCTTGCGCAGACCGCTCTTGACGTAGGCGGCGGCGTCCTCAAGGGCCACGATGAACCCGGCGCAGGCTGCCTGGATGTCATATCCGTAGGCGTTTTTCAGCCCTGTGCCTTTGCAGATGATGGAAGCGGTTGAGGGGAAGCGGTAGTCGGGGTTGGATGTGGCGCAGATGAGGAGTTCCACATCCTCGGGGTTGGTGCCGGTGTCGGCGAGGAGTTTTTCGACAGCCTTTATGCCGAGGAAGGATGAGCCTTCGGGAGTCTTGAGGATACGGCGTTCCTTGATTCCCACGCGGGTGGTGATCCACTCGTCGTTGGTGTCGACCATTTCCGACAGCATCTCGTTGTCGAGGATGTCATCGGGGACGTATGAGGCTATCCCGGTTATAGTCGCGTTGAGCATAGTCAGGGGGGTGGTTGGTCAGTCAGGTCAGACTGAAGGTAGAAAGGTGGTATATATAAGTGTTGAAAGGCTGCCTTTTCAGGAGGCAGCCCTTTCAAAAAGAGCCGTTACCGGATTCGGAGGGTGACAGTCACCTCTCTTCTTGGTTTAGACAACGGCGTCCTTTTCGATGGCGATCTTACCACGGTAGTAGCCACATTCGGGGCATACGCAGTGGTAAACGTGCCAGGCGCCACAGTTGGGGCAGATGGCCAGGGTAGGCATAGCGGCCTTGTCGTGGGTGCGGCGCTTTGCGGTGCGGGTCTTCGATTGACGTCTTTTAGGATGTGCCATTTTCTTTTTATCGTTTTGTTTTTCTTGTCAGTGATATGTGACTCTTGGCGCGGTTCCGGAATCAGCCTTTTGAGGGCGGGAGAAGGCCGGATGGCGGGCCTTGCGTCGTTTTGTCCGCGGACAGGGGAGAATGGCCTATTCTCCGGAGCCGAGGTTTTTGAGAGCGTCCCATCTGGGGTCGGTCGGGGTCTGGGTGGAGGAATCCTCCTGAACCTCTCCGGCCTCCATCTCGTCGATTAGCTCCTCCTCAAGGTCGGCGTCCGGGTCGTCGGGGACGTGGGTGCGGTGCTTCTTGAGCAGCGAGCTCATCGCGCGGTTGCATTTTCCCAGGGGGTGGACATGCTTGATTGGGATGGCCAGGGAGACGGTGTCGAAAATCATATAGGCGACGTTGAGGTAGTTGTCGCTTTCGGGTATTTCGATGAACTCGTCTGAGTCCTCCTTGTAGGAGTCGCCGTATTTCACCGTCACGTGGTAGGCTGTCTCAATCGGCAGCTCGAGGTCGTCGAGGCATCGGTCGCAGGCCACGGTAACCGTCCCGTCGCAGGCAAAGGTCAGGTCGTAGACTCCGTTGCGGTATGTGACCGTCAGATCAACGGCCACATTGGCGTTGCGGATGTCTGAGCTGTCCATGTTTTCGAAGAGCTCCTTCCCGAGGTCGTAGTGGAACTCGTGGGTTCCTTCGGGGAGCATCTTCAAGGGGAGCTTAAATTCGCTGAACTTTCCCACTTTTCAGGATGATTATGAGTGAATATCAAGCATTTCCAAACGCTGTCAACGTGCAGGCGCTGCCGCCCGCAAGCTGAATAGCCCGGAAAAACTGTGCAAAGTTAGCTATTTTCTTTGTTATTCCCAATATTTGGGGCTGATTTTTTTATATAGGGATTGACAGCGCCACGGCCTATTTCCCGCTGCCGGTCAAAGCGGCCACCCCGGAGGGGGTGATTTCCTCCGGGGTGGCTGGTTTTCTGTCGTTTGCCGCCGTCGGGCGGGTCAGGGGTTATTTGGCGAGCTTGGAGTCGATGAGCTTGATTTTCTCCTCGATGGAGGCCAGGTCATCCTTGATGCGCTGGATGCGGCGTTCCATCTCGCGCACCATCGAGTCGCCCGACTTGCTCTTTGAGGAGAGGAAGCCGAGGTTGTTCTCGTAGGTCTTGAGTTCGTTGCGCTTGATTTCGAATGCGCGCAGGATGCGCTCGCGTTCGCGGTAGAGTTTCTGCTCGTCGGCGCCCATCTCGTTTATGACATCCTCGAAGCGTGAGCGGCCACCACGGTCGCGGCCGAGGCGGTTGTAGAGGGCGTCACAGGCTGCGCGGTACTCGTCATAGAGTTTGTCTTTCTCGCGCATCGGCACATGGCCGATGGTCTGCCATTTGGCCTGAAGCTCCTTGACCTTCGGCATCATCTCGGCGCGGTTTGAGTCGAGGGGAATCTCCTTGAGGGCGGCGATGACCTCACGCTTTGCCTTGAGGTTCACCTGTTCGGCGGCGCGGCTTTCGCTGAGGTTTGCCTTGCGGCTTTCAAAGAAAGAGTCGCAGGCGGCCTGGAAGCGGTGCCAGATGTTGTCGGAGTGTTTCTTGGGTACGGTGCCGATGGTCTTCCACTCCTTCTGGAGGCGCACAAGCTCGTCGGCGGTCTTCTTCCAGTCGGTGGAGTCCTTGAGGGCCTCGGCCTTCTCGCAGAGGGCGGTCTTCCTGGCGAGGTTGGCGGCGAGTTCCTCCTTCATCTCGCGGTAGTGCTCGGCCTTGAGGGTGAAGAACTTGTCGCAGACCGAACGGAAGCGGGTGAAGAGGGCGTTGTTGGCCTTGCGCGAGGCGAAACCGAGTTTCTTCCACTCCTCCTGGGCGGCCAGAATCTGCTTGGTCATCTCATCCCAGGCGGCGTAGGTCTTGAGCTGCGAGAAGTCGAGGGCCTCGACGCGTTCGCATATTTCAGTCTTGGCCTTCTCGTTTTCAAGTTCGCGGGCCTTGCGTTCCTCGAAGAATCCCTGGTATTTCTTGTTGACGAGTGTCGAGGCGTCCTTGAACCGGGCCCAGATTTCCTCGCGTACCTCCTTGGCCACGGGGCCGGTCTGGCGCCATTCGTCGTGGAGGTTCTGCAGGCGCTTGAACGCCAGGACGATGTCTTCCTCGTCGTTGAGTTTTTCGGCTTCCTCGCAGAGGAGGGTCTTCAGCTCGAGGTTCTTGCGGAAGTCATAGTCGCGCAGGTCTTTGTTGACCTTGAGCTGGTCGTAGAACTGCTCCACGGCTCCCTGGTAATTCTTCCAGAGGTCGGTGGCTTCGGTGGCGGGCACTTCGCCGATTTCCTTGAATTCGGCCTGTATCTCCTTGACGCGGGGGAAGGCGCGGTTCACATTGTCGGTGTCGGCCGATATGGTGTTGAGTTCCTCTATGAGGGCGAGCTTGCGTGTGAGGTTCCGGTTGCGTTCCTCCTCCTCGGCTGCGGCGAGGGCGGCCTTGCGCTCGCGCACAGTGTTCATCATCGTCTTGAACTCCTCCTCGGCCGGGTCGAGCGCGGGGATGAAGCTGTCGGCCTCTTTCCCCTCGGCGAGGTGGGCGGCGAGTTCCGCCTCCTGTTCAAGTTTTCGGATTGCATAGAAACGCTGTTTGAGGTGGGCGATTTCATCGCGTGAGATTTCTACGGTCTCATCCACAGCCAGCTTTGTCAGCCTGGCCATGACATCCTCTTTGGTCTTGATTTCCTCCTCGGCCTGTCGGTCGGGAGTTCCGGCTGCCTGAGCTTCGGTTTCGGCAGGCTCGGCTTCCTCTGATTCCACGGCGGCCACAGTGTGGTCTGCCTGGAAGGCCTTGTCGGCCAGGATGGCTTCTTCAGCCTCTTCGTTGAACTGCGATTTGCCGGCTGCGGCGGCTTCCGCCTCGGCGAGGTTCAGGCCTGCGTCGGCGATGGATTGAGATTCAAGGGACTCCACGGGGGAGGCGGGGGTGGTGGAAACCTCGGGCTTGCTTGCCTCGGGGTTAAGATCACGCGTTTCCATAAAATGTAGAATGATTAGAAATGAGGGGCACAGGGCGACCCGTGTCACATCTCCGGCATGCCTCCGGCCGTCGGCGCGGTTTGTCCCGCGCGGCGGGTATCGGCTCGCTGCGGCAATAATAACAACGTGAGGCCCTTATAACACACTTACAAGGGGCGGTTTCCCGCCATGGCGGGGAATCGCGCGTCAAATATAGCAACAATTTTTTACATTCAGCCCCTTTTCTTGATTTTTTTTCACATAGAGTGGGAGGAAGCGCGTCCCACTGGAGCCTCCGATTGTGTTTGAGAACGGTGGAATCAGGAAAAATGTTTAACTTTGAGGAGCCGGAAGAATACAGTCATGGATATATGGAGCAAGGAAAAGCGGTCGCAGGTGATGTCGCGCATCAGAGGGCGTGACACCAAGCCTGAACTCATAGTCAGGCGTTACCTCTACTCGCGCGGATACAGGTTCCGGAAGAATGTCAAAGGGCTTCCGGGCACCCCCGACATCGTCTTGCGGAAATACCGCGTGGCGATTTTCGTCCATGGCTGTTTCTGGCATGGCCACGAGGTCGACGGGCGCATTCCCGACTCGAACCGGGAGTTCTGGCAGGAGAAAATAAGCCGTAACAAGGAGCGTGACCGCCGCAACAAGGAGAAACTTCTTTCCATGGGGTGGTCGGTCATTACCGTCTGGGAATGTCAGCTGAAACCGGCTGCGCGACAGCGCACATTGTCGGGCCTTGAATATTACCTGAACCACAATTACCTCCGCTTGCAGAAGATGAAGCCTGCGCCACGGCCTTATGTGCAGCCGTGTGCCACACAGGATGATGATTCCCGGCTGGCGGCCGAGCCTGCGGCGGATTACGGCGTCAGCGGGGACGGTATATGAGTGTCATGGCCCGGGAGGGGGATATGATTTCGCGGGCGGCTTCCTGTAGAGTGGCCGGGGTGACGGCGCGGTAGCGCGGCAGGATATCCTCGATGCTCTCGCCGTGGATTTCGGCCAGGGCGAGCGACTGGGCCTTCTGCAACGGATTCATCATTGAGAAAACGCGGTCACTTTCGATACGGTTGACGCAACGGGCCAGCTCGGCAGAGTCTGCCTCAGACTCGACCAACCGGCTCAGTTCATCATTTATGGCCCGTATGGCAGCTTCCTCCGCCTCCGGGCCTTTGCCGAGGAGCTTGGCGTTGATGAGCAGCAGCCCCGGATGTTCGGTGCCGAGTATCGACGCGTCTATGTCGGAGAAGAGTTTGCCGGGCATCAGCAGCCGTCGGTAAAAGCGAGACGACTGGCCGTTGGCGAGTATGTCAGAGATGAGGTCGGCGGCCACATATCCCGGTGATCTGTATCCACCCATCGGGTAGGCGATGGTGATGGCTGTCTGGGGTACATTCCCGGAAGCCTCGACCAGGCGGGGGGACTCGGGAAGGGGAGGGTCGGCGAAGGTGCGGGGGGCGATTTCCCGGCTGGGGATGTCGCCGTACCATTTTCCGACAAGCTCACGCAGTCGCTCCGGGGGGATGTTCCCCACGACCGACAGCACGGCGTTGTTGGGGGCGTAATGGCTGTGGAACCACCGGCGGACATCATCCTGGGTGGTTTTCTCAATGTCGCTGAAATCGCGTCCGATGACGGGGACACCGTAGGGATGGCCGGGATACGCCATCCCGAAAAGCAGGTGGCCCATGTCGCCGTACGGACGGTTGAGACATACCTCCTTGAATTCCTCCACCACCACCGAACGCTGCACCTCAAGGGCCTTGTCCGAGAAGGCGAGCGACAGCATCCGGTCACTCTCGAGCCAGAGGGCTGTCTCGATGTTGTGGGCCGGGATTATGTCGTGGAAGCAGGTGAAGTCGTTTGACGTCCAGGCGTTCGATGAACCGCCGGCTACCTGCAGCGGCCCGTCGAAGTCGGGGATGTTGGCCGACCCTCCGAACATCAGGTGCTCGAACAGGTGGGCAAGCCCGGTGTGGTCGGGAGCCTCGTCCCGCCCCCCGACGTCATACAATGTGTTGACCACCGCCATCGAGGCAGTCGGGTTGTAGCTGTGTACAACCCTCAGTCCGTTTGGCAGCGAGAAACGGTGAGTCTCTGTCATCTTTTTCGTTGGTTGTCGTGTGGCTCTTTATGCGGAAGGCCGCTTACTTTTTTGCCACCTTCATGGAGATGATGCGTATGTCGTCAAGGGGGCGGTCCTGCGAGTTGGTCTGAGCCTTCTCGATTTTCTCCACAACATCCATGCCGCTTACAACCTCGCCGAAAACAGTGTACTGACCGTCGAGATGGGGGGTGCCTCCCACGGAGGCGTAGGCCTTCTTCTGGGCCTCGGTCAGGGTGGCGGGGTTCTCGGCGGCACGTTGTTCGGTGATGGCCACCAGCTCATCCTGCAGGGCCTGGAGTGAAGCCTGGTCGCGGTTCTTGCGCAGGGTGATTATCGAGTCGCGGTGCTCCTCGGCGAGCTTGTTGAAAATCTCCTGCTTGCGGGCCATCTGGAGCTGTTTCTCCATCTGGGCGAGCTGCTGCTCGTTGTAAGCCTTGCCGGTTACGATGTAGAACTGCGAACCTGATGAGCGGCGCTCGGGGTTGACCTGGTCGCCCTGGCGGGCGGCCGCGAGGGCTCCGCGATGGTGGAAATGGCGGGGATACACGATTTCCGCCTCAAGGGTGTAGTCGGGGCCTCCCGCTCCGAGGCGGGTGTTCTCGGCGGCGTTTTTCGAGTCGGGGTCACCGGTCTGCACCATAAATTCATTTATGACGCGATGGAAGAGCACTCCGTCGTAATATTTCTCCTTGACGAGTTTCAGGAAATTGTCGCGGTGGGCCGGGGTGTCGCCGAAGAGGCGCACGCGGATGTCGCCGACAGATGTCTTTATGTCTACGAGGGCGTCACCCTTCTCGATGACGGGGGCTTCGGATGTTATCTGGGAGGTCATATTGACTTTTGATTTTGTTCTGGAATATGCGTATCCTCCGGCGAGAGCCACCACGGCGGCTATCACCAGGAGCAGAGAGATGCGTTTTCGGTTCATTTTTCAGATGGCTGAGATGGGGAAGAGCCGCTTGTAGATGCGGCGGAAGTTGTCGTCGGTGGCGGAAAGCTCCTCGGAGCGTTCCGCATAGTCTGGCCCGTACATATGCCTGAGCATGTCCCCGAGGTAGCGGTGCTCGCGGTCCTTCTCGATTCCGGCTTTGATCAGGCGGTCGATGTGGGGGGCGAAGGCAGTCGGGTCGATGGCGAAGAGGTAGCGGGCGGCGGAAATAACGAACTGGCCGGTGAGGTCTACCCTCTCCATGTTCTCGACAAGCCAGGGGAGTTCCGGCTCGATGGTGTCGATATGGTTGGCGATATATTCATATGTGAGAAGCCCGTCAGGATCAGCGGAAAGCTTCTTTTTTGCATCTTCTTCCATGGTTCGATGGATAAGGGATTTAACTGTCTAAAGGCAAGATTAAACGATTGCCTGCCGCAAAGTTAGTATTTTATTTTGAATCCGCCCCGTCTGTCAATGTTTTTTCTTTCCGGGGTGGCTTTGTGAAAAGCTGTTCAGCGAGGGGAAAAGCCGCATGGCATTGGCGTTGACGGTTGCGGCAAGCGCGGCGGGGTTCTCCCTCCTTGTCCCGGCCACCTTCCGGAGTATCTCCTCTATTGGGAGCGGCGACTCGTCGGTCTCCACCAGCAGGCGGTCAGGGGGAATCAGGGTGACTGCCGCTTCATTGAACTTAGCCCCTATCGAGAAATAGACAGGGTTGCGGCCGGGGGCGTCGAGCAGCTGGGCGAGCATCTGCGGATTTCCCCTGAACCCGTGGAGAATCCATGGTTGCAGCGGGGCGCAATCTTTCCGCGCCTTCAGCAGCAGGTCGAGGGCCTTCACCTGGTGGATGACCAGCGGTTTGCCGAATTTCTCGCTGAGCTGTATGTGGCGGCGGAAAATCTCATCCTGGCGGTCGATGGCGGCTCCCCTGAGGCGGTCGAGCCCGGTTTCCCCTACAGCCA
Source organism: uncultured Porphyromonadaceae bacterium (assembly GCA_947177635.1). GTDB lineage: Bacteria > Bacteroidota > Bacteroidia > Bacteroidales > Muribaculaceae > UBA7173. The sequence continues at coordinate 40,220 of CAMWVQ010000021.1, forward strand.
CTGTGGCAGGGTCTGAGCCAATCCGTTCAAGCTGCGCGAGGGGTTGCGACATGTCATCGCCTGTCTCCCAGGGGTGGATGCCGACGGAGTAATGGCCGCTTTTGTCAGGCAACCCGGCGTAGCGGCCGGGGGTGATGGAGAGAATGGATGCGGGGGCCGGGGAGGAGTGGTGGGTGTGGACATCAATGACCCTCGGTGGCGGCACCGGGTCGTAACCCGAGCCGCCCCAGGGGTGACACCTGAGGATGCGCTTTGCGGCGAGCCACAACCCCTTGGCGGGGCCGTGGATGCGCAGGGCCTCCACGGCGTATTGCGAACAGGTCGGCGTAAAACGGCAACTCCCCGGAAACATCGGGGAGATGCAGAGCTGGTAAAGGCGAATCGGCAGAGTCAGAGCCTTTGCCAGCAGGCGCGATATGTGTCGTGAGACGGAGGCCACGGAGAGTGATGTCACCGCTTGTCGGGGTCTTTCGGACGCCGGAAGATTTTGTGGAGCAGCCGCCGCATGGCATTCTCGACTTTGGCGTAAGGTTCGATGGTGTTGCCCACATATACAAAAAGTATGTCAAGCGGGGCTTCCAGCGACTCCGGGAAATGGTTCTGGCGGTTCAGCCGGTAAGCCTCGCGGATGCGGCGTCTCATCGTGACCCTGTCGACGGCGTGGCGCAGGCGTTTCTTGGGCACGGAGGCCAGAAACTGCACGGCGTCACCCCGGTAACGGTGGGTGTTCTCCCCCCATACGGCACGGATTGGATATGCCAAGGCTCCCTTCACGTCGCGTTGCGCGAACAGCCTGTCAATGGCCGTCTGCGAGCAGAGTTTGGTCGGTTTGGGGAGCCTGAAGTCGTTCAAGGGGTGGAGCGGGATTGAGGTTAAATCATATGTGGAACGGCCTCTGTCAAGCCTCCTTCGCGTTTTCCTCCTTGAGGTAATTCTCGATGGCGGCGGTGATGG
>CAMWVQ010000022.1 GCA_947177635.1 uncultured Porphyromonadaceae bacterium
TATGTGTATACGAGACCGGGTCGGGGCGGGACCGATGCCGAGGGGGTCGGCGAAGGTGGCAAGGGAATCGTCGGGATTGAGGCGGTTCTCGCCGAATTGGGAGGGGTAGATGAGCAGGAGGTTGTTGCGGTCGAAGTAGCGTTGCAGGAAGAGGGCGATGTCGGTCATCTCGGGGGTGTAGCTGACGGAGTCGCGACGGGCGCCGATGACCACGAGCAGGTCGTCGTCAAGCACTTTGTTTGACAGCAGCATAAAGTCGTCGATGCCATCGGCCGGACGGTACTCGTGGCGGATGCCAAGCCCGGTGCGGCCTATCACGGCGGCAATCAGGGAGCGGCCCTGGGAGTTGGCACAGAATATGAGGCGGCAGCCCACTTCGTGGGCGAGTGAGCTGAGGGCTTCCACCCACTGGCGGAAGCCGGTCTCGTACTCGGCTTTTGGGGGCACGAACACCACAATCCGCGTCACGGTGTTGACGGGTATGTAGCATCTCGAGAGCACGACCATCTGGCGGGTGCCTTTGACGAGCTGTTCCACTTTCGAGCCGAGGAAGGTGTCGATGACATTGGCCTTGCGGTGCATCCCCATCACGATGGCTGTGATGTCGCGCTCGTTGACGGTGTTGAGGATGCCGGTGACGGTGTTGAGGTCATACCTTTCTATGGCTTCCATCGGTATGTCGACGCCGGAGGCCGCTCCACGCGCAAGCGCGAGGGAACTGGCACCCATCTCTTTCGAGGCGCGTGAGTTGTCGTTGCGCACATGCAGGGCGAAGAAGCGGTCGGCCCGAGGGCCGCCCTTGCGGCGGCGCATCAGCAGGGCCAGTTCGGCCAGCGAGGCGGCTGTGATTGGATTGGCGACCGGCACAAGGATATTCCCCACGAGGGGGGCTGACTGGCCGGAGGCGGCCTCGGGCGCGCCGAGCATCCTGAGTTTTATTCGGGTGGCGGCGCGGGAGGTCACGATTGGGGCGATGGCGCAGGTCACGAGTATCACCAGCACTGTGCCGTTGAGAATTGTCTCATCCATCATCCTCGACCCGTCGGGCAGGACCATGTTGTATCCGATGGTGACCACGGCCAGGGCCACTGCCGTGTGGGCCGTGGTGAGGCCGAACATCACCCCACGGTCTGCGGAATCCATCCGGTATGTCCGCTGGGCGATATACGCCGCGAGCCATTTGCTGGCCAAGGCGACGGCGAGCATCACTGAGGCCACCCACAGGGTGTTGCCTTTGACTATCACACCGACGTTAATCATCATCCCCACTCCGATGAGGAAGTAGGGGATGAAGAGTGCGTTGCCGACAAACTCTATGGAGTTCATCAGCGGGGAGCTCGACGGCACATAGCGGTTAAGCACCAGCCCGGCGAAGAAAGCCCCCAGCACTGGCTCAAGCCCGACAACTCCCGACAGCCACGCCGAGAGAAACACCATGGCGAGGATGAAGACATACTGCGTGACTTTCTCGGAATAGTTCTTGAAGAACCACCTGGTCAGACGGGGATAGCCATACAGCACCCCGGCGCAATACACTCCCGACTTCCCGACTAGCCACAGCAGGCCGCCCACACTCAGCTCCCCGGTCTCCTGTATGTTGACCGCGGCGGCCAGCACAAGCAGCGCGCCGATTACACACACGATGGTGGCCACCACCGATATCAGCACCGCCGGCGACTTGGTGATACCCAGCCTCGCGGCCACGGGATAGGCTATCAACGTATGAGAGGCATACATCGAGGCCAGCAGGAACGCTGTGAGCCAGGGGGTCTGAAGCACATACACGCTCGCGGCGACCCCCATCGCCATCGGTATGAGGAATGTCATCGCGCCGAACACCGCCCCACGCTTGAGGTTTAGCCTGAGATGGAACATGTCTATCTCAAGCCCCGCAAGGAACATGAGGTACAGCAGCCCCACCTGCCCGAAGATGTTGAACGAGCTGTCGCGGTCGAGGATGTTCAGCCCGAACGGGCCGACTACCACCCCCGCCACAATCATCCCTATTATATGGGGAATCTTCAGCCTGTTCAACGCCACCGGCGCGAGGAGGATGATGACCAGCACTATCAGGAATATAGTGACAGGGTTGGTCACCAGCGGCGCGGTATGGTCAATCAGCAACGAGAGCAAACCTTACTTCTGTTATATGGATTATCTGTGGGCAATCAGGTATTCGGCAATCTGGACGGCATTAAGGGCGGCCCCTTTGCGAATCTGGTCGCTCACAGTCCAGAAAGTCAGCGAATTCTCATCGGCGAGGTCCTGACGGATACGCCCTACATACACCGGGTCACACCCGGCCAGTCCGAGCGGCATGGGATAAAGCTTCTCGGCCGGATTGTCCATGACCACCACCCCTTCGGCGGCGGCGAACGCCTCGCGGGCCTCCTCCACCGTCAGCGGCTTCTCGGTCTCGACCCATATCGCCTCGGAGTGGGCGCGCATCACGGGGACGCGCACGCAGGTAGCGCTGACCTTGATTTCCGGGTCGTGCATTATCTTGCGGGTCTCGTTGACCATCTTCATCTCCTCCTTGGTGTAACCGTTGTCGGTGAACACGTCGATATGGGGGATGACATTGTAGGCGAGCTGGGCCACGAACTTCTCCACCTTCGGCTCACGCCCGGCGACGATGTCGGCATACTGCCCGACAAGCTCATCCATCGCCGACGCGCCCGCGCCGGAGGCAGCCTGGTAGGTGGCCACCCTGATACGGCGTATCTTGGCCAGACGGTCGACAGGCGCCAGGGCCACCACCATCTGTATGGTGGTGCAGTTGGGGTTGCCGATGATGCGGCGGGGAGCGTCAAGGGCATCCGCGCCGTTGACCTCCGGCACAACCAGGGGCACATCCTCATCCATTCGGAACGCGCTCGAATTGTCAATCATCGTCGCCCCGAGGGCTGTGATGGTCTCGGCATACTCACGCGAAGTGCCAGCCCCGGCCGAAGTGAAGGCGAAGTCGATTCCCCGGAAAAGCTCCGGGTCGTGGGTCAGTTCCTGTATGGTGATTTCCTTTCCCCGGAAAACCACCTTACTTCCCGCCGAGCGGGAGGAGCCGAACAGGCGCAGCTCATCTATCGGGAATTCACGCTGGTCAAGCACCCTGAGCAGTTCCTGACCCACGGCGCCACTGGCGCCAACGATAGCGATATTCATTGTCTTGAATCAGTGTTAATCGTTCATCAGCTTGCGGTAACGGCGGCGGGGGAGCTCCTTGCCGCCATTCTGCGCCTTCTTGTACTCCTCGTAATCGGAGTAGGAACCCTGGTAGTAGACCACCTTCCCGTCACCCTCGAAAGAGAGGATGTGGGTGCAGATACGGTCGAGGAACCAGCGGTCGTGGCTTACAACGACGGCGCATCCGGCGAAATTCTCCAGACCCTCCTCAAGGGCGCGGAGGGTGTTCACGTCGATGTCGTTGGTAGGCTCGTCGAGCAGCAGCACGTTACCCTCCTCTTTCAGGGCCATCGCCAGGTGGAGACGGTTACGCTCACCCCCTGACAGCACACCTATTTTCTTCTCCTGGTCGGCACCGGCGAAGTTGAACTTCGACAGGTATGCGCGGGCGTTGACGTCGCGGCCACCCATGCGGAAGCTCTCCACACCCTGCGAAATCACCTGGTAGACGGTATGGTCGGGGACAAGGTCGTGGTGACGCTGGTCGACATAGGCAACCTTGACGGTCTCGCCCACCTCGAACGAACCCGCGTCGGGCTTCTCCTGATCCATAATCAGGCGGAAGAGGGTTGTCTTACCCGCACCGTTCGGGCCGATGACGCCGACGATGCCGTTGGGGGGCAGCGCGAACTCCAGGTCCTTGAAAAGAAGTTTCTTGCCGAAAGATTTCTCCAGCCCCTTGGCCTCGATCACCTTGTTGCCCAGGCGCGGCCCGTTGGGGATGAAAATCTCCAGCTTCTCCTCACGCTCCTTCTGATCCTGGTTGAGCAGGCGGTCATAGCTCGACAGACGGGCCTTACCCTTGGCCTGACGGGCCTTGGGGGCCATGCGCACCCATTCCAGCTCCCTTTCGAGGGTCTTGCGGCGCTTGCTGGCCTGCTTCTCCTCCTGGGCCATACGCTTGGTCTTCTGGTCGAGCCAGGAGGAGTAGTTACCCTTCCAGGGTATCCCCTCGCCACGGTCAAGTTCGAGAATCCATCCGGCCACATGGTCGAGGAAGTAACGGTCGTGGGTGATGGCGATGACCGTTCCGGGATATTGCTGCAGGTGCTGCTCGAGCCAGTCGATCGACTCGGCGTCGAGGTGGTTGGTAGGCTCGTCGAGCAACAGCACGTCAGGCTGCTGGAGCAACAGGCGGCAGAGGGCCACGCGGCGGCGCTCGCCACCCGAGAGGGTGTCAACCTTCTGGTCGTCGGGCGGACACTGCAGGGCATCCATGGCCCTTTCGAGCTTGGAGTCGATGTTCCAGGCGTCGCAGGCGTCGAGGGCGTCCTGCAGCTCACCCTGACGCTGGATGAGCTTGTCCATCTTGTCGGGGTCCTCAAGCACGTCGGGGTCGGCGAAGGCGGCGTTCACCTCGTCGAACTCGCGCAGCAGGTCCATCACCGGCTGCACACCTTCGCGCACAACCTCGATCACCGTCTTTTCGGGATCAAGCTTCGGCTCCTGCTCGAGGTAGCCGACCGAGTAACCGGGGGAGAACACCACCTCACCCTGGTATTCCTTGTCGATTCCGGCGATGATCTTCAGCAGGGAAGACTTACCGGAGCCGTTCAGACCGATGATGCCGATCTTGGCGCCATAGAAAAACGAGAGGTATATGTTTTTGAGTACCTGCTTCTGGGGAGGGTAGGTCTTGGATACGCCTACCATCGAGAAAATAATCTTCTTGTCGTCGGGATTGGGTGCTGCCATAATTTACTTGCGTTTGCGGGGAGCGTACTTCGCCGGGTATTCACAGCGGGTCTTCCCCTCGATGATGTTGTGGAGTTTGCCGCGGATGAACTGTTTGCGCAGCGGCGAGATATGGTCGATATAGAGGTTACCGTCGAGATGGTCGATTTCATGCTGGACGATGCGGGCAAGGAAACCGGAAATCTCCTCCTCGTGGGGCTGGAAATCCTCGTCGACCCATTTCAGGCGTATGTGTTCGACGCGCTTCACCTCCTCGCTGAGGCCGGGAAGGCTGAGACACCCCTCGGAACGGCTGACTTTCTCCCCGTCGAGAATCTCCAGCTCGGGGTTGATGATCACCATCTTGCGCCCCTTGCATTCGGGGAAAGTGTCACTCACGGGGTCGGCGTCGATGACCACCATATCGATGTTGCGGCCTATCTGAGGAGCCGCGAGGCCCACACCCTCGGAGGCATACATGGTCTCGAACATGTCGGCCACGAGCTTCTTCAGGTCCGGATAGTCGGCCCCCACAGGCTCGGAGAGTTCCCTCAGAACCGGATGACCGTAAAGATAAACGGGTAATTTCATTATCTTGTGTGGATTTTTTTACATTTTGGTGACTACTGGAAGCGCAGGCTGTCGAGGTAATCGTTGAGGATTATGCAGGCGGCCATCACGTCGGCGGTGCCCTTCTTTCGCCGCTCCGAGCGCTTCATCCCCGATTCGAGCATCGCCCGGTGGGCCAGCACGGAGGTGAACCTCTCGTCATACATCTCGAAGGTCATCCCCGGGAACGCCTTCCGGAGACGGCCAAGGGCCGGGAGCAGGTAGCGTTGCGAGTCAGAGGGGGAACCGTCAAGGCTCCTGGGCAACCCGACGATTACGGCGTCGACACTCTCGCGGCTGAAATATCCGCGCAGGAACTCCTCGAGCTTCGGGGTCTCCACAGTCGTCAGGCCGTTGGCCACGATTCTCATCGGGTCGCTGACGGCGATGCCGGTGCGCACTTTTCCGAAGTCTATAGCGAGCAATCTTCCCATATCGGATGCAAAGTTACGAAAATTTCCGCAATCCGCCCTTAATCAAATCCAAGGTCTGCGTCTGCCCGCGCAATATCATAATCACGCACGAGACACTTTTCGCCCATTCCCGGCAGGCACCCTCCCTTTCCCTTCCCCTCCGAAAGGCATCCCGAAGGGTCTGGAACCCCAGACATTGTTAACAACCGTAAAAATAGCGATGACCATATGGCACTTTTGCAAAACAACGTTAAATACACCTCTGTTTTTCAGCAGAAAGTATGTTTTAAAACATAAAACCCCTTACCTTTGCATCAGTTTTTCATGGTATTAGATTTAAGGTAAGAAGATTATTCGTCGCGACGACGAGTAATTTTTTTTTGTACTTGCGAAAAAAACAGCTAACTTTGTAAACTGAATTCGCGCCGGGATGCATTTCCCGGCGGTTCGGTCATATACAAGAGATACAAAACACCCCTATCCCTGAACACCAATCTGTAGATGAGAGTCAAGATCCACCGCGAAGGCACTAACATACTGATCATCCTGCTGGCAGCCCTGCTGCTGGTGAATGCGCCCTTGTGGATATGGCTCATCGACCATATCTGGCTTCCAATCACGGTGTTGGCGGCCTCGACGATATTCTACCTCCTGGTGGTCAACTTCTTCCGCTCACCCCACCGCAACTTCCAGGGCGACCTCGAGAACGTTGTCGTGGCCTCGGCCGACGGAAAAGTCGTGGCCCTGGAGGAGGTGTATGAGCCGGAATACCTCAAATGCGACTGCATCCAGCTGTCGGTCTTCATGTCGCCGATGAACGTCCACGCCAACTGGTTTCCAGTCGACGGCGAAGTGATATACTACAGACACCATCCGGGCCGCTTCATGGCCGCATACCTCCCCAAGTCAAGCACCGAAAACGAGCGGTCCACCGTCGTGATACGGACAAAAGACGGCCAGCTCGTGCTGATGCGACAAGTGGCAGGCGCAATGGCCCGGCGCATCGTGACATACGCCCGCCCCGGCGACGAAGCCTCGATTGAAGACCATATGGGATTCATCAAATTCGGCTCAAGGGTAGACCTTTACCTCCCAAAATCGACCACCATACTGGTCAACCTCGGCGACAAGACCATCGGAGGCATAACCGAGGTCGGACGCCTCAATCCATAAGAGATTGCCAAAATGTTTTTGAGAAAGATTATAACTTCCGTACCCAATACGCTGACCCTCTGCAACCTCGTGTCGGGATGCCTGGCCTGCATATGCGCCTTCTCATTCGACAGCGACATCGAGGCCCTCGGAGGGCTAAACGGCCGACAGCTCGCATGGATACTCGTAGGACTCGCCGCCGTCTTCGACTTCTTCGACGGCGCGGCAGCCCGCTGGCTCCACGCCCCCTCCCCCCTGGGGAAGGAACTCGACTCGCTGGCCGACCTGGTCAGCTTCGGAGTCGCCCCCTCCCTGTTGCTCTACAACATCCTGAGCGTCTGGACCGGCTCCTGGTGGATTCCGTTCGTGGCCCTCTTCATCCCCGCGATGGGCGCCCTGAGGCTCGCCAAGTTCAACCTCGACGACTCGCAGGCCACTGAGTTCAAAGGACTCCCCATCCCCGCCAACGCCATCTTCTGGATAGGCGCGACAGCCTGGATGCAGTCACATGCCGGCGAGTGGATGCACGCCCACGTCTACTGGGGCAACCTCATCGTCAGCGCCGTGATCATCATCGTGGCCCTCCTGATGGTATGCGACATGCGCATGTTCTCACTCAAACTCAAGAACTTCCGCATCGGCGACAACCTGCTGCGCTACATCCTGCTGCTGGCAGCCGTCGCGTTCGTCTCCATCTTCGGAGTCGAAGGCTTCGCCTACACCATCATCCTTTACTTCCTGTTGTCGGCATTCGCCCTGACCCGCATCGGCCAGGCCGCCTGACACCACCCCAACTAACACAAGACCCTCTCCTTATGTGGTTCGCAATAATCTGTTGCATAATAATATTCTACCTCTTCGTGCGCCCCGCCTGGAAAGTGTGGAAAGCCGTCAACGCGGCCCGACGCCAGGCCCGAGAGATGACCGACGCCTTCAACCGCGCCGCCGGAATCGACCCCGAAGAGGCCCGGCGCCACTCCGCCAGCCAGAAACAAGCCTCCCGCAAAGGTGGCTGGACAGCCCCCGTGCCGCGACGAAAGAAAATCGACCCCGAAGTCGGGGAATATGTGAAATTCAAGGAAATAGAATCCGAGACCACCGCCAACCCGGCTGACGGACAGACCTCCGCCCGCACCACCGTCGTCGAGCAGCAGGTTGAGGACGTCAGATGGGAGGACATCGTATGAACACCAACAGCTACATCCCCCGCCTTTACGACTTCCTGGCCGAACTCGGCCGACGCCAGGACCGCCAGTGGTTCAAGGAGAACAAGCCTCTTTACGACGACCTGCGCGCAGCCTGGATTGCCGACATGGACCGCCTGATCGCCCTCTGCGCCCAATGGTGGCCCGAGCTCAACGGCCAGACCGGAGCCGGTTCGGTCTACCGCATCTACCGCGACACCCGCTTCTCACCCGACAAGTCTCCCTACAAGACATACTTCTCAGGGACAGTATCACCACGCGGACGCTCCTCATCGGCCGCACACCTCCCCGGCTACTACATACAGGTAGGCCCCGGACGCGACGGAGGCGCCTCCGACAACTACGAAGCCGACTCAAGCGGCCTTTACGGCGGGTTATGGTGCCCCGAAAGCGCCATACTGAAAAAGCTCCGCAAAGCCATCGTCGACAACATCGACGAATTCGAGGAGATAATCAACGAGCCACGCCTGGCCGCGCTCTTCCCCGGATGGTACGGCCCCAGGCTCAAGACCATCCCCAAAGGCTACGACCGCGACCATCCCCAGGCCGAACTCCTCCGCCTGAAAGAATACGGCCGCTTCATGCCCCAGGGGAAGGAATTCTTCAGCGACCCCGGATGGCCCGAGAAAGCCGCCGGACATTTCGAGATACTCCACCCCCTGCTGAGATTTCTCGAATACTCCATAAACGAAGAATAAAACCACAAAAATAATCAGCGACAGACACCCGCGGGCGGAGAAAAATCACTACCTTTGCCGGGAGATTATCAATCTGAAAAGACATCATCAAGAAATACAAGAAGGCCATGGCAGAAATAAAATGTATAGGCATACTGACCTCCGGAGGTGACGCCCCCGGAATGAACGCGGCCATCCGCGCCGTCACACGCGCGGCCATCTTCGCCGGATTCAAAGTAAAAGGCATCTACCGAGGATACCGCGGACTGGTGACAGACGAGATAGTGGAATTCACCACCGCCAACGTATCCAACATCATACAGCGCGGAGGAACAATCCTCAAAACCGCGCGATGCAAGGAATTCCAGACCCCCGAAGGACGCCAGCTCGCCTATGACACCCTCCGCCGCCACGGCATCGACGCCCTCGTCGTGATCGGCGGTGACGGCTCGCTCACCGGCGCGCGCATCTTCGCCAACGAGTTCAACCTCCCCATCATCGGCCTTCCCGGAACAATCGACAACGACCTCTTCGGCACCGACACCACCATCGGATACGACACCGCCCTGAACACCATCATGGAATGTGTCGACAAAATCCGCGACACCGCAACCTCCCACGAACGCCTCTTCTTCATCGAGGTGATGGGCCGCGACGCCGGCTTCCTCGCCCTCAACGGAGCCATCGCCTCCGGAGCCGAAGCCGCCATCATCCCCGAAATCTCCACCGAGGCCGACCAGCTCGCCGACCTCATCGAGAACGGCTTCCGCAAGAGCAAGAACTCCTCGATAGTGCTCGTGGCCGAAAGCCCCGTTACCGGCGGCGCGATGGCCATCGCCAAACGCGTCGAAGAGGAATACCCCCAGTATGACGTGCGAGTGTCGATTCTCGGCCACCTCCAGCGAGGCGGCTCCCCCACCGCCCACGACCGCATCCTGGCCTCACGCATGGGAGCCGCCGCCATCGACGCCCTGCTCGACGACCAGCGCAACGTCATGATCGGCATCAAGAACGACGAGATTGTCTACGTCCCCTTCGTCAAGGCCATCAAGAACGACAAGCCCATCAACCGCGACCTGCTCAACACCCTGCGTCGCCTCTCCATCTGATTCAACTCCAAGACACCTGATACGGCAAGCTATGACCAGTCTCCGGCCATAGCTTGCCGCATTATTATTCAAGGGGTCGCACGCAGATTCCGCAGATACGCAGATTTCCCGCAGATATAAAGGAAGGTCTCACAGATTACACAGATTACACAGATGCCATCCGGATGGAAATACAACAACGTTCCATCCGGATGGCATCTGTGTAATCTGTGTAATCTGCGAGACCTTTCCCAAAATCCGCTTAATCTTGATTATCTCTAAAATAATCTGCGAGGAATCTGCGTATCCGCGTAATCTGCGTGAGATATTTAATCTGCGTGAGATATTTAATCTGCGTGAGACCTTGGGGAGATCCGGGAGGGTAAAGCGGGCCGTTACTCGGCAGGGGCGAGCTTGACGGTGAAGTGGCGCATCAGCTCAGCCTCCCAGGTAATGCGCAGGCCACGGGTGATTGACTCGCGGCGGTCGTAGACATTCTTCAGGGCCACGGCTATGACATCCATATGGTTGTCGGTGTAGACCCTGCGCGGGATGGCCAGGCGCAGCAGGTCGAGACCGCCGAAACGGTTCTCACGGGTGACGGGGTCTCGGTCGGCGAGGATATAGCCGATTTCGCAACCACGGATACCCGCCTCGCGGTAAAGCTCCACGGTAAGTGTCTGCGCCGGGAACTCCTCGCGGGGGACATGGGTCAGCACCTTCGAGGCGTCCACGAAAATGGCGTGGCCGCCGGCCGGACGCTGGTAGGGGATGCCGAACTCATCGAGACGCTTGGCGAGGTATTCCACCTGGTGGATGCGGCTATGCAGATTGTCAAACTCGGTGTTCTCGTCGAGACCGACGGCCAGGGCCTCCATATCGCGGCCATTCATACCGCCGTAGGTCAGATACCCCTCGAAAGGTATGCAGAAACGCTTGGCCCCCTCATACCAGTCTTCGTGGCGAGTGGCGATGAAGCCACCCATGTTCACGATTCCATCCTTCTTTGCCGACATCGTCATGGCGTCGGCCAGCGAGAAGATTTCACGCACTATCTCCTTTATGGAGCGGTCGGCCTGACCCTCCTCGCGGGTCTTGATGAAATAGGCGTTCTCGGCGAAACGGGCGGAGTCGAGGATGACGCGCTTGCCCCACTTGTCGGCAACGCGGCGCACATCGCGCAGGTTCCGGAGCGAAACAGGCTGTCCCCCGGCGGTGTTGTTTGTGATGGTTACGATGATGAAAGGAATCCGGTCGTGGTGTTCCTCAAGGGCCTTCTCAAGCTTGGCGATGTCGACATTCCCCTTGAAAGGCACCTCAAGCTGGGTGTCGCGGGCCTCATCGACGGTGCAGTCGAGGGCAAACGCCTTGCGGCTCTCGATATGCCCCTTGGTGGTGTCGAAATGTGAATTGCCCGGAACGATGTCACCCTCCTTCACCAGGTGGCTGAACAACACATTCTCGGCGGCACGTCCCTGATGGGTCGGTATGAAATAGTCGAATCCCGTGAGCTTCCCGACCATCTCTTTCAGGCGGAAGAAGGAGCGCGCGCCGGCATAACTCTCGTCGCCGGTCATCATCGCGCCCCACTGGCGGTCGCTCATCGCACCGGTGCCCGAGTCGGTCAGCAGGTCGATGTAGACCTGGTCGGCGCGCAATTGGAAGACATTGTAATGGGCGTCGCGGAGCCACTGCTCACGCTCCTCGCGGGTCGACTTGCGGATAGGCTCGACCATCTTGATTTTCCAGGATTCTGCAAAGGGTAATTCCATGGTGTCGTGTCGTTGAAATTCGGTTGATTTAAGGTAGAATAACCGCCCCTGAGGGGCCATAAACGTTACGGCACGCAATTTAGGGAAAAAATCCGGGGTGTGCAAGCATAGCGACAAAATAAAAAAAGGTCGTTTCACAACGACCTTTCTCCTTTAAACCTTTATCTTAATCTAATACTATGAAAAACACACAGTGCAAAGTTCAGAATTATTTCTGACTTTTGCAAGCTTTTTTGGAAAAAATTCACTTAAAAAATCAGCCCGACATTTTCCCGGGAAAACATCAGGCTGATTTTCAAAATTTTACGTTTGTGACCTGTTTTCACATTGGCCACGCCGGCAAGAATCGTACGGCTCAGAAATCATATCCGGCCGACTCGATAAGGGGCTTGTCATCCGCCACCTTCGAGCCGATGGTTGTCAGCAGGTCACCGACGATACCGCCGTTCATACCTATCTGCAACGCCCGCAACTGTGTGGCGCGGCTCAGGCGCGCGCGTCCCCCGGCGAAACGCAGGATGGTGCGCGGATGCACGAACCGGAATATCGCTATCGCGTCAAGCACCTCCTCTTCGGTCAGCGGCGCCATCCCCTCCAGCGGCGTCCCGGGAATCGGGCACAGCAGGTTGATGGGAATCGAATGAGGCTCCACGCGCCGCAGCTCCAAGGCAAGCTCCACACGCTGGCGCGGGGTCTCACCCATTCCGATGATGCCGCCGCTGCAGACCTCGAAACCGATTTCGCGGGCTATGTCTATGGTCTTGATCTTGTCTTCCACCGTATGGGTCGAGCAGAGCGTGGGGAAAAACGAAGGAGCCGCCTCAAGGTTGCAATGGTAGCGGGTGACACCCGAGTCATAAAGCTTCTGCAGCTCCTCGCGCCCGAGCAACCCCATTGACGCGCAAAGGTGCATGCCTCCTTTGCAGCTCAGTTCACGGTAATAGCCACACACGGTGTCGAGGGCCTCTCCCCTCATTGCGCGGCCGCTGGTCACCAGCGAGAAGCGCCGTATCCCCTGCAGACGGTTGTGTTCGGCTACCGACATACACTGCTCCCGGCTTATCAGCGGATACACCTCCACCTCGGTCTTGTGGTGGGCCGACTGGGCGCACCATTTGCAATTCTCCGGACATTTCCCCGAACGCGCATTGACTATCGAGCATGAATCGAACTCTTTCGGACAGAATCGGCGGGTAATCTCACACGCGCTGTCCCACAGCTCCTCATGCTGCGACGGGGTGATGTCACACAGGCCAAAGGCCTCATCGGCAGAGATTTCCCCGCCTTCAAGTATCTTGTTTTTCAGTGATTGGATATCAACCATGGCATTTTTCCAATTAACTCCACAAAATTACAAAATTCTGCCATCAATCTTAATATTTTTTTGTATTTTTGCGACATCAGTATTCATCACTTTCACCAATCAATCAATCAACATAAAACCATCCCGACTGTATTAGAATTAAATTAAGTGCTAATGATCAAGAAGTTATCCCTCTTGTGCGGAGGACTGGCCACTGCCGGATTCCTCGCCGCCATCGGACTGCCCGACCAGAAGGAACAGCCGACCGTGCCCCCCACAGCCGAAAAGACAACCACCGTGGCCCCGCGCCTGGTGGAGCTTGGAGCTTCACGGACAATCCCCCACCGTGCCCCTGACGGAGGCTACACCGCCCCCGTGACATTCTCCCCCACCCCGGAGCAGTTTGCCGAATGCACCATCATCGACGGCAACGGCGACGGCAAGACATGGGGACTCGACGGGGAGTATTTCAAATACTCCTACAGCTACAGCCTGCAGGCCGACGACTGGTGCATACTCCCGGCCATGAACCTCGAAGCCGGAACCTACAAGGTTTCCTTCACCTACAAGACCCGAAACGACCAGGAGGACTTCAAGCTATGTATAGGCTCCTCCACCGACCCCGCCTCCATGACGATGACCCTCATGGAGAAGACATCATACAACAACACCAATGACGTCACAGAGTCACGGACTGTGGAAATCCCCTCAGACGGCACCTGGCACTTCGGCCTGTATGCCTTCTCCCCGGCCAACAAGTTCTACATATATTTTAAGGACATATCTATAGAGAAGCTATCTCTTGATCAGCCGAAAGCGCCGGCGCTTTCAGTCGAGGCCGACGGCCTCGACTGCGCCCTGACCGTCACCCTCCCCACCGAGACACTCGGCGGAGACCCGCTGACCGCGACGACCGTCACCGCCACGGTCTCGCTCGACGGCAATGAAATCGAGTCAGGCACATTCTCTGGCACTCCCGGCGAGTCGAAGGTGCTCAACTTCAACGTCGCCACAAGCGGCACACACCTCATCTCGGCCAGGGCCACCGTCGGAGACCTCCTCTCCGAACCCGCCACCGTGGAACACAAGTTCACCAAAAAACAGCCCGTCCCCACCCCTCTGGGCTACACCTTCCTCCCCGACAGCGACGAGTTCGAATGGTGTACGGTAATCAACGCCAATGATGACTCCAGCACCTGGGAATGGAGTGCGAGCGGATATCCCTCCGGCAACTCCGCAGGCGACGGCTCCTTCCGCTACAACTATTCCTGGTTCAACCCCGGCGACGACTGGATTATCCTTCCCGCATTCGAAGGGAGCGCGGCCGGCGCGAGGAAAGTCACCTTCAACGTGGCCACGAGATACAACAACGAGGGGCTGGAGGTCTGCATGGCCTATGAACCCTCCGTCGAGGCCCTGAGCCAGAATGTGTTGTGGAGAAACGAGGCTTTCCAGTCCCCTGAATCTTTCCAGACCGAAGAGGCCATCTTCCCGGTCGAGGAGGGACGCCAGTTCTACATCGCCTTCCACGCAATATCTCCCACCAGTGCCTCTTATCTCTATCTGCAGAACATATCAGTGAACGAGACCGACGGCACAGCCCCGCAGGCCTCCGCGCTCACCGACCCCGACTTTGACGGCGGCGACGGAACGGTCACCATCACCTTCCCCACCCACAACCTCGCCGGTGAACCGATGGCGGCTTCAACCACACTGTTCGCCGACATAACCCTCGACGGTGAAACCTACGGCAGCCCGCTCCAGGGCGCGCCCGGCGAAAGCAGACAGATAAGCTTCGACGACCTGATGCTGGGTTCCCACACCGTGACGGCCACCACATACCTTCTCGGCGATAATGGCGAAAAGGTCGGCAGCCAGACAAGCACCATCTCGTTCAAATGCCGCATCTCCTCATCTTTCTCTTACAGCCTGCCTCTCGACCTGACCCTCAACAAGGACATCTTCGAGAACTTCCTGGTAATCGACGCCAATGAGGATGACCGCACATGGACGGGTGAGGACAACTCTTTCAAATACTCTTACAGCGGCTCAAACGTGGCTGACGACTGGTTCATATCCCCCGCTATCGAGGTCACAGACGGCGGCAAACTCTATGACATAGCCATCAGCGTGAAATGCCAGTCATCGAACAACCCCGAGGACATCGAGGTGTTCATCGGACGCGAGCAGAGCATCGAGGCTATGACCATCGAGGCCATCGCCAAGACCACCATCACCAATGATGAAGACTGGATGCGCCTTGAGAACACCATCGCCCTGGAGGAGGCCGGCCGTTACTACATCGGCGTGCACTGCGTTTCCGCCCAGAACAAATATTACCTCTTTGTCAACAGGCTTGAGATGATGGAAAGCCAGGCCAACCTGGACACTCCGGCAGCCGTGTCTGACCTCTCCGGCGACGGCCTCGAGACCGGCGAGCTGCTGGCCGACATCTCATTCAAGTTCCCGACACAGACTAACGGCGGCGACGAGCTCGACCCTGGAACCCAGCTGACCGCCACCGTCACAAGCGCGAGCGAGTCGAAGACCGTCGAAGGGAAACCCGGAGAAGATGGCGCGGTGCGCGTCGCCTGCCCCTCGGGCAAGTCTCAGGTGACAGTGACAGTATCCTCTGCCGTCGGCGTCGGCCCCCGTTCCTCAATCGAGGTCAACTGCGGCCTTGACCGCCCGACCGCCCCGGTAATCACCGCCCTGACCGTAGCGGAAGACAACATGAGCGTCAAAATCGACTACCAGGCCATCACCACCGGAGTTTCTGGCGGCCACGTCAACCCCGGCGGCATGGACTATTACCTCTGGGAATGGGACGCCGACGATGAAGACTGGTATCAGATTGACGTCACCGACGAACTTTCAATGACCTATGAGCTTGAATACGCCAACTCACCCCTGACCATGCTCACCCTCGGCCTGCAGGCCTACAACGGCATGAACTCCGGCTCGTCGATGACATCATTCACCGTGGTCCTCGGCAGGCCATACACCCTCCCGATGGATGAGACATTCGAGAACGCCACCCTCCACTACCAGCCGCTGGCCCTCGGCTCATCGCTGGGCGCCGAGTACTCCCCCACCTGGGGCCTCGTCGACCCCTCAGACATCATCGCCACCGCCACATCGGCAGAGGGTGGATATGCCCTTTACGGCCACACGTCCTGGAACCGTGGCGACTCCTTCATCTACATCCCGAAGTTCTCCACAGAGGGTGTCGACGACGCCGAAATCGAGTTCTCGAGCTACCACCACCCGACCGCCTGCGAGCTGACCCTGATGGCCGCCGGATATGGAATGGAAGAGTATGTCATCCTCGGCCAGGTAGCCATACCCCAGACCACCGAAGGCTGGAAGAAGTTCAGTTTCAGCCTCCCTGAATCACTCCAGGGGGCCAAGTGGGTTGACGCGCGCCTGCATGTCAACTTCCTCGGAGGCAGCTCCTCGATTCCGATGTTCGACTCCTACTCGGTGCGCTCAGCCTCTCAGTCAGGAGTCACCGCTGCCGAAACCGCAGTTTCCGGCATCGTGGAAGGGAAGACCGGCGCCATTGTCTTCAACGGCTTCGCCGGCAAGACCGCACGGGTGTTCACCCCCGCAGGAGTACGGACCGCGGCAGCCGAACTGACGGCTGACAGAGTGTCGCTCCCCGCCGCCCCAGGCATATATGTAGTGACCGTAGGTGACAAGACCTTCAAGGTGGCTGTCAACTGACACCCCCTCACCCTGAATTAACGGATAGCCATCCCCCCCTTCCACGGGCCGGATGGCTATCCTTGTTTTGTTTTTTATCGCGCTCAACACAACAGATTGCCATATTTCGTGTTAATTATGATAGATAGGATGCCCTCCGACCGGGAGCCACACCCTATATTCCAAACGTTTATACGCTAAGTAACTGGTCGAAATTATTTTAATGTTTGTTCGAGGAAAATCTTCTAAAAATTTTGCCGAAAAAACATTGAAATAAGATGACCGGTTAGTATAAAATAATTTTGAACAGTTACTTATGAACAATAATATATCCCCTATACCGGCCAATCCGGATGGCGGCCCCCTCAAGGGGGTGCGCGGGGCTATGCTGACATTCCGTGACGACCCGTTCCGCAACCCTGCCGAATCCAGCTACGACTATTACGCTGACGGTCTGGCCGTAATACAGGACGGCAGGATTCTCGACGCGGGGGAATACAACGATGTCATCCCCTCATATCCCGGCCTCAGGGAAATCGAGCACCACGAGGACGCCCTGATAATGCCCGGCTTCATCGACTGCCACGCCCATTACGTGCAGTCGCCGATGATAGGCTCATACGGCGACACCCTCATCAACTGGCTAAACCGCTACACCTTCCCCACCGAGGCGCGCTTCCGTGACAAGGATTTCGCCGACGAGGTCGCCCGTATGTTCTTCCGCCAGACCCTGTCAAACGGAACCACTACAGCCAATGTCTTCTCGACCACCTTCGAGGCCTCGGTCAACGCCCTCTTCGAGGAGTCGGAACGCTACAACGCCCGCACCATCACCGGGAAGGTGCTGCAAGACCGCAACCTCCCCGACAACCTAAAAGACCCCTCCACCGAAGGCTCGCTGCTGCTGACCGAGAAGCTGCTCGCCAAATGGCACAGGCGCGGGCGTCAGCTCTATGCCATCATTCCCCGCTTCGCCCCCACCAGCACCCCCCTGCAGCTCAAACTCGCCGGGGAACTTTACCAACGTCATCTCGGCGAGGGGGTCTACCTCCACTCCCATCTCGACGAAGCGGAGAATGAAATCGAGTGGGCCTTGTCGCTCTTCCCCGAGGCTGAGGACTACACCGACATATATGACCGCTTCGGGCTTATCGGCCACCACACGGTGATGGCCCACTGCTGCATCGTGCGCCCCCGTGAGTGGAAACGCCTCTCAGAGGCAGGCTGCGGAGTGGCCCACTGCCCCTCATCCAACCTTTTCCTCGGCGACGGGGAATTCAAATACCGCGAGGCCACCGCAGAGGCGCATCCCTGCAACGTCGGCATCGGCACAGATGTCGGCGCCGGCACGAGCTATTCCGTCATCCGCCAGCTCGGGGAGGCATACAAGGTCGCGATGCTCGGCGGCAACCCCCTCGACGCCATCCGCGGATTCTACATGGCCACACGCGGAGGAGCCAGAGCCCTCCGCCTTGAAGACACCATCGGCTCCATACGTCCCGGCTATGAGGCCGACCTCGCCGTTGTCGACCTCAAAGCAACCGAATTCCTCGAATGGAGACTGCAGTTCGCCGACACCATCCCTGAAAAACTTTTCGTGTTGCAGACCCTCGCGCCCGACAACCTCATTCGCGCCACTTACGTTGCCGGGAAGAAAGTCTTCGACCGCCAGCGCGCACATTCGCTTGTATATTCAAGCGAATTACCACTATAATTTGCAAATAAGTCGAAAATTTAGTAACTTTGTCGCGAGTGCTATATCCTTAATGTCAATTAGCAGACAAATTCACTAAATTCTTATTGCATGAAAAAAATCTACATTCTCCCTCTCTGCGCCTTACTGGGCGCTTCGACCGCAGTGGCAGCAGGCCGTTTCTCAACAAAAAAATACGCACCCCGCCAGACAACAGTCATCAAGGCAGCCGCAAGCGCTCCCGTATGGCGCCCCACAACCCAGACCGAATACCTCTGGGACGAGGAGTGGATTGAACTCGGAACCATCACATTCACCTATGATGCCAACGGCAACGCCATCCTCCAGGAAGGGGAATCCGACGGCGCAAAGACTCGCACCGAGACCGAATACGACCAGTTCGGCCAGCCCGTCATGAGCCTCTCGCAGGTCGATGAAGGCGACGGGTGGGAAAACGACTCCAAGCGCACCTATGTCTACGACCCCATCGTTCACGACTTCTTCACCGAGCGTATGAGCTTCGGCTGGTCTAACGACGAATGGGTCACGGACTACAAGTGCGAGACAAACGTCATCACCCGCAACGATGACGGCAACATCATCGAAATCGTGAAATCCCTCCCCTTCGGCAACGACATGACTCCCGCCTACAAGTCCGTATGGAACTATGACGAGACCACCGGCCAGGCCAACGAGTTCTTCTACTACCTCAACTACTCCGGCACTCCCGCCGAATGGACTCTCAACCAAAACACCAGCTACCACAACATCCTTTGGGAGGAGACCAACGGCCAGATGACCGAAACAAGCCTCACAGATATGGTGGAGGGAAGCAACCGTGTTAAATCAGCAGACGTGTACTACAACGGCGAACTTGACGGCCACTTCTTCGTGGAGTACTCCGCAGAAGTCCCCGGCAACTACTTCGCTTATGAGACATACGCCGACCCCACCCAAATCGGCACCTCGACCAAGAAGGAGATTATCGACGAGAACGGCAGCTTCCGCCTGACCGACGCCGAATATTTCGACGAAGATGGCGAGCCCACCGAAGACCCCACATACATGATGGTACAGGAAGTGACCTTCGACAGCCACGGCAACGCTGTGCTCGAAACCCTCACCGAGTCATACGACGGGCTCACCGAACTTGTCGCCGCAACCAAGTGTGACTACATCTACGATGAAAACGGCAACCCCACAGAGATGACCGTCAGCGACTGGGACTACGAGGAAGATGAATACTTCTATGTGTGGAAAACCACCTACGGCGACTACACTGATGTATCCGCCGGAATCGAGAATGTCGCCGCAGACAACGCCGCCGAAGGCTACACCGTCTACAACCTGCAGGGTATCCTCGTGATGCGCGCCACCGACGCCGCCAGCCTCTCCACCCTCCCCGCAGGCCTCTACATCATCAACGGAAAGAAGCACCTCATCCGCTGACATTCCTGATGGCAGGCCATAGACGGGCCTCCCGCCCCTCAACCTGACCCACTCAGCCATCACAACCCATAACCGCCCCCGACAGCCACCTACGGCTGCCGGGGGCCTTCTTTTCCACCCAACCACCTCCTCTCGACAATCCCCCGCTCATATCAAGAAGCATCCGCCAACCTCCCCTCCCGCCACTCATTCCCGATTATTCCGAGAAAAAGTCTCACGCAGATACCGCAGATTATCCGCAGATATAAAAGGAGGTCTCGCAGATTACACAGATTACACAGATAGCCATCCGGATGGAAATCCAACAATATTCCATCCGGATGGCTATCTGTGTAATCTGTGTAATCTGTGAGCCCCTTCCCAAAAATCCGCTTAATCTTGATTATCTCCATAGTTATCCGCGAAAATCTGCGGTATCTGCGATATCTGCGTGAGACCTTTCCTCCAAATAATCCGCGTGAGACCTTATGACAAATCGGGGCAATCTCTATGGTATCCGTATAGAACAGGCCGGTCAAATAAAAAAATCGCTTCGCAATTCCAAGCCCGGGGAAACCAGGCTTGAAAAAGCGAAGCGACATTTATTGTAAGGAGTGAGGCAACGCCTCACTATTTATCAGGATTATTCCACGACGGCGGGAGGCTCAACACCCCACTGGCTCTGAGACAGGCGCAGGTAGTTGTTGTAGCGCCAGAGAGCATTCGCCTTGGCGGCACCGAACAGCTCGGCAGCCTCGGCGGGATACTGCTTCTGCACAGACGCGTAGCGCACCTCACCCTTGAGGAAGTCCTCGAACTTATCCCAGTCGGGAGTCTTCGAGTCGAGCGAGAAGGGATTCTTGCCTTCCTCTTCGAGAACGGGGTTGTAACGCCAGAGGTGCCAGTAACCGCATTCAACGGCCTTCTGCTCCTCAGCCTGCGACTTGCCCATACCCGAACGGAGACCGTGGTTGATACAGGGGCTGTAAGCGATGATGATCGAAGGACCATCGTAAGCCTCAGCCTCGCGGATAGCCTTGAGGGTCTGGGCCTGGTCGGCACCCATGGCCACCTGGGCAGCGTAGACATAACCGTAGGTGGTGGCAATCAGACCGAGGTCTTTCTTGCGGATACGCTTGCCGGAAGCGGCGAACTTGGCGATGGCACCGATGGGGGTAGCCTTCGAAGCCTGACCGCCGGTGTTGGAGTAAACCTCGGTGTCGAGCACGAGGATGTTGACATTCTTGCCGGAAGCGAGAACATGGTCGAGACCGCCGAAACCGATATCGTAGGCGGCGCCGTCACCGGCGATGATCCACTGGCTGCGCTTGACGATGAAGCCCTTCAGGGTAACGATGCCCTTGCAGATGTCGCATTCGCAGGCAGCGCAGAGGGGAACGATTGTCTCGTAAACCTCGCGGGTGGCGACAGCGTCGTTGCGGTTGTCGAGCCACTTCTGGGCCTGCTCCTTGATTTCGGCAGAGCAGCAGTCACAGGTGAGGGCCTGCTCCATCAGGGAGGTCAGGCGGAGCTGCATCTTCTCGTTGGCGATGGTCATACCCAGACCGAACTCGGCGAAGTCCTCGAAGAGGGAGTTTGCCCAGGCCGGGCCGTGGCCGCGGAAGTTGGTGGTGTAGGGGGTGGAGGGCACCGAACCGGAGTAGATCGAGGAACAGCCGGTAGCGTTGGCCACCATCTCGTGGTCGCCGTAAAGCTGGGAGATGAGCTTCACATAGGGGGTCTCGCCGCAGCCGGAGCATGCGCCTGAGAATTCAAACAGCGGGGTGGCGAACTGGGAGTTCTTCACATTGGCAGTGATGTCGATGAGCTCCTGCTTGGAGGATACGGACTTCACGCAGTAATCCCACTCGGGCTGCTTGTCGAGCTGAGTCTCCAGGGGCTTCATCTCGAGGGCCTTCACACCCTTCTTGCCGGGGCAGACATCCACGCAGTTGCCGCAACCGAGACAGTCGAGCACGTCGACAGCCTGAATGAAGCGCATGCCGGCAAACTGCTTGCCGATGGCGGGGAGGGTCTTGTCTTCAGCCACGGGAGCGTTCTTCATCTCCTCTGCGTCGAGCAGGAAGGGACGGATGGCGGCGTGGGGGCAGACATAGGCACACTTGTTACACTGGATACAGTTCTCCTCATTCCATTCAGGAACGAAAGCGGCCACACCACGCTTCTCGTAAGCGGCGGTGCCGTTCTGCCAGGTTCCGTCGGGGATGTTGGCGAAGTCGGAGACCTTCAGCAGGTCGCCGTCCTGGGCGTTGATGGGGCGCACGATCTTGTTGATGAACTCGGGATCGTCGTTGGGGGCGGGCACCTCTACCTCGAGGTTGCTCCAGGCGGCGTCAACATCGAGCTTCTTGTACTCTCCACCACGGTCAACGGCGGCGAAGTTCTTGTCAACCACATCCTGACCCTTCTTGCCGTAGCTCTTGACGATGAATTTCTTCATCTGCTCGACAGCCAGGTCAACGGGGATAACCTCGGTGATGCGGAAGAACGCGCTCTGGAGGATGGTGTTGGTGCGGTTGCCCAGACCGATTTCCTGAGCGATCTTGGTAGCGTTGATGTAGTAGACCGAGATGTTGTGGTCGGCGAAATATTTCTTCACCTTGGCGGGGAGGTTCTTGGCCAGCTCCTCACCTTCCCAGATGGTGTTGAGGAGGAATGTGCCGTTGTCACGCAGACCGCGGGTGACATCATACATGTGGAGGTAGGCCTGAACGTGGCAGGCTACGAAGTTGGGGGTGTTGACCAGGTAGGTCGAACGGATGGGAGCGTCGCCGAAACGGAGGTGTGAGCAGGTGAAACCGCCCGACTTCTTGGAGTCGTAGGCGAAGTAAGCCTGGCAGTACTTGTCGGTGTTGTCACCGATGATCTTCACCGAGTTCTTGTTGGCACCCACAGTACCGTCTGCACCGAGACCGAAGAACTTGGCCTCGTAGGTCGACTTGTCGCCCAGGGCAACCTCCTCGGGGAGGGGAAGCGAAGTGAAGGTGACGTCATCGACGATACCCACTGTGAAGTGGTCTTTGGGCATCGGAAGGGCGAGGTTCTCGAACACGCCGATAATCTGGGCGGGAGTGGTGTCCTTCGAAGCCAGACCGTAGCGTCCGCCGACGATGAGGGGGGCGTTCTCCTTGCCGTAGAAACACTCCTTGACATCAAGGAAGAGGGGTTCGCCGGTAGCGCCGGGTTCCTTGGTGCGGTCGAGCACGGCGATGCGCTTGGCGGTCTTGGGGACAGCGGCGAGGAAGTGCTTGGCCGAGAAGGGGCGGTAGAGGTGAACCGACACGAGGCCGACCTTCTCGCCGTTGGCGAGCATGAAGTCGATAGCCTCCTGGGCGGCCTGGGTAACGGAACCCATGGCGATGATCACACGGTCGGCATCCTCCGCACCGTAGTAGTCGAACAGACCGTATTTGCGGCCGGTGATGGCGGAAATCTTATCCATGTACTCCTCGACCACATCGGCGATGTTGTCATAGGCGGGGTTGCAAGCCTCACGGTGCTGGAAGAAAACGTCGCCGTTCTCGGCCATACCGCGCGACACGGGAGCCTGGGGAGTCAGTGCGCGCTGACGGAAACGGTCGAGAGCCTCACGGTCAAGCAGCGGGGCGAGGTCGTCCTGCTCCATAACCTCGATTTTCTGAATCTCGTGGCTGGTGCGGAAACCGTCGAAGAAGTTGACGAAGGGGATGGAAGCCTTGATGGAAGCCAGGTGGGCAACACCCGAGAGATCCATAACCTCCTGAACCGAACCTTCGCAGAGCATGGCGAAACCTGTCTGGCGCACAGACATCACATCCTGATGGTCGCCGAAGATGCTCAGCGCGTGGCTGGCAAGCGTACGGGCCGACACATGGAAGACACAGGGAAGCTGCTCACCTGCAATCTTGTACATGTTGGGGATCATCAGCAGCAGACCCTGCGATGCGGTATAGGTGGAGGTGAGCGCACCGGCCTGGAGCGAGCCGTGGACAGCGCCGGCGGCGCCACCTTCAGACTGCATCTCCTGTACAAGAACGGTCTCACCGAAAATGTTCTTTCGGCCTGCGGCAGCCCATTCATCGACATATTCAGCCATAGTCGAAGAGGGGGTGATGGGGTAGATGGCGGCTACCTCCGAGAACATGTAGGAGACATGAGCCGCTGCCTGGTTACCATCACAGGTCAGGAATTTTTTTTCTTTACTCATAATAGTTTAGAAAAACAGTTTATGTTGAATTTGACGTATGTCAATCGTCTTCAAGGGGGAAGGACACAGCCCACCCCTATCATCCCGCAAAGTTACAAAAATTCCCCGAAAAACCTCCCTCCCACACCTTAAAATACGCAAAACTTCATTAATTTACACCCACCTTACACCCACCTACTCTCAACGTTCGTCCCATTAAACTACTAACTTGCCACCTGTCCTCATCCAACTGCTCCAACTTCGCCCCTATCCCTTACACAAAATTATCACAAGTATAATTAAAAAAATGCTTTTGCTAATTAAAAATTGTTCAGTAACTTTGCCACAAAGAATCCAATCTCATTAAAAATTTTGTGCTTCTTCCTAACTACCAACATCAACGCTTCTTTTAAAACAGGACACGAGAAACAGCAAGATGTGGTAGGAGCTGTATGCTCTGGAGGAAAACGAATTTGAGATTGCACTCAAGATAGCCCTTGAAATGCACTAAAAAGGCCGGGCTATTTGCCTAATTAGGCATTCCTAAATTACTTGACAATGTCAATGGTGATTTTGGCACGTTCTATATCCACAAAATATGTCTATCACTATTAAAACTAACCAGATGAAAAAAACAACCATAGCCCTGTTTTTTAGTCTTCTTGCTTGTTCCAATATATCAGCAAAAAAAATATTTGTGGAGATGGAATTTCACAAAAACTGCATTAAACTTGATGATGGCACAAACAAAAAGAAACAGACGCTTAAAGATGAAAATGGCAAAGAGTTGAAATTCACATCGCTTATAGGCGCACTGAATTATATGTCGTTGCAAGGTTGGGATTTGGTAGACACCAAATCTGTCACATCTGGAAGTGGATATGTAGGGACTTATGGAGGCGCAAGTTCCACAAGCACTAAAATTTATTACATATTTAGTCGGGATGTTTCAGAGGAAGAGTTAATGCATTTTGTCAAGGATAGTTATAAGGAATAATCCAGTTCCTGCATTGGTGGGCACTAAGATTTGTAGTACGAAATGAGCCAGAAGTCGATACGTTTTTCCAATGACCGCGAGGTTCGGGCGGCGTGGGATGACGAGAACAGCTGCTGATGGTTTTCGGCTACGGATATCGTGCGGGCCATCAATGACGAACCGGACGATACAAAGGCCGGTAATTATTGGCGCTGGCTCAAACGAAAGCTAAGACAGGAGGGCATATAACCCGTGAGCGCCACTCACGGGTTCAAGTTTGAGGCTCCTGACAAGCAGCAGTGTATCGCAGACGTATTATGGAATCGGATTGACAAGAATGAATACTTGGGTGCGATGCGTGAAAACGTAGTTGACTCCACTCATATCAAAGCCTTGTTGAGAGGTGCTTTGACCGACAGAATCAATGACCGCGAGATGTTTATGAAAGGGATTGGCTCCTCATACTACTATGAGGAGCCATAGTTCATTGATGAGCCATAGTTCATTTGAATCAATTCGTGGATTTTTAGGATTACATACCGCTAATCTCACGAAAAATAGCTAACTTTGCAATATAAGCATCGCTATGCGAAATGACCAAGAATATCACAACGACATAACAGCGAAAACCGTAAACAAGAACATTAGAAGCTCCAACGTAGTCGCTTAAAGGCTTTGGTCGGTCCCGCATAGCTGCGCTGGAGTTTTACTTTTTAGCTAATGGCGAAAAAAGAGGTTAAAACAGACCTTTGGGTTTATGAGTTGTTGCAAGAAGCTAACATTCAACTAACGCCACAAGGTTGCGACATAATAGAGATTGATGAGGCGTTGAAAACAGCGTCAAAATCAAAAACTGGAAATGCAGGCTATCCCGAGTATTGCGGAGTAGTCAATGATTTTATTATCGTAATTGAGGATAAGGCCTCGCTTGACAAGCATATTTACAAAGATGACAACGGTTTGTTGTCTCAAGAAGTCAAAGCCGTAAAGGATTATGCAGTCAATGGTGCTTTATTCTATGCTTTACACCTGGCAGCAAATACTTCATATAACAAAGTCTTGGCTTTTGGCATTTCCGGAAATGAAAGACACCATAGGATAACACCAATATTTGTTAATGAAAGAGGGGATTATCAAGAACTATCAGATGTGGAAACTTTTATCTCCTTTAATAACGCAAACATTGACGAGTATTATGTAAAGGAAATATTACAAGAAGAGACCGACGTTGAAAAAACCACAACGGAAATTCTCAAAGATGCCGAAAAGCTTCATAACGACCTGCGTAACTATGGTAATCTTACTACAGAGCAGAAGCCGTTAGTCGTATCTGGAATAATGCTTGCTTTGCGCGAAATTGAACATCGAAATTTCGCAATAGATTCTCTTATTGGTGACGCACGGATAACAGACGGTCAGAAAATCTACGACGCAATCAAGAGCAATCTATATCGTGCCAATGTCACTCCGGACACAAAGCGAGACAAGCTACTCAGCCAATTCTCTGTAATCAAAGACACGACAAAAATCAATGAAATAGATGACACGTTAGGTAAGACACCTCTTCGGCATTATACCGAATTTCTTTACAACAGTATTTTTAAAAATATTAGGTATCGCAATTCAGCCGAAGACTTTCTTGGACGCTTTTATGGCGAGTTTATGTCATACTCTGGCGGTGATGGACAAACCTTAGGGATTGTTCTTACGCCAAAGCATATCACGGAACTATTTTGCGATTTAGCTCAACTTGATGTTTCGGATAAGGTTTTCGACCCCTGTTGCGGCACCGCTGGCTTTCTCATTGCTGCGATGCACGCAATGGTGAAGAAAGCTGATGACGAAAGCCAAAGAAGATGTATCAAGCGCGATCAATTATTCGGAATAGAATTGCAATCATACATGTTTACAATTGCCACTACTAATATGATTCTACGTGGCGATGGGAAAAGCAATTTGCATAATTTAGATTTCCTCCGTCAAAACCCGAAACAGCTACAGCTTAAAGGGTGTACCGTAGGAATGATGAACCCTCCATATTCTCAAGGGTCTAAAGCTAATCCTGATTTATATGAAATTAGCTTTACCGAACATTTGCTTGATTCATTAATTGAGGGTGCGCGAGCTATTGTTATTGTTCCTCAGTCATCCGTTACAGGCAAGAGCAAAGAAGAACAACACATCAAGAGTAACATTCTTAAAAATCACACATTAGAGGGTGTTATAACTCTAAATAAAAACACATTTTATGGCGTAGGGACAAATCCCTGTATAGCTGTATTTACAGCCGGGATTCCGCACGACAAAAATCATTTTTGCAAATTCATAAATTTTGAAGATGACGGATTTGTTGTTAGCAAGCACATCGGTTTGGAAGAAACCTCCAGCGCCAAAGATAAGCGGCAGCATTTACTTGATGTATGGTTTGGACGCGTTAAAGCTGAAACTAAGTTTTGCGTAGAAACAACTATTGAAGCAGAAGACGAGTGGCTCCACTCATTCTACTACTTCAATGATGAAATTCCATCTGAAAAAGAATTTGAGAATACAATGGCTGATTATCTGACTTTTGAGTTCAATATGATAACTCACGGCAGAGGCTATTTATTTGATAATGATACAAACTTAGATAAATAACCGCATGACAAAAATTGAAGATAAGAATTGGAAGGACTTTTATCTCTACGAGTTTTTTCATTGCGTAAAAGGTAATCAAAATAATATGGCATCATTACTACCTGGTAATGTGCCTTTAGTATCCGCAAAAAAATGTGACAATGGATATAAAGGCTTTGTCACTTCCTATGGAAAAAAATATTTTGAAGGATGTATTATCACGTTAAATAATGATGGTGATGGAGGCGCAGGGATTGCTTATTACCAGCCTTATAAAATGGCTTTAGATAGCCATGTTACTGCTCTCATTCCGAAACGTAATATGGGTAAACATCTTCTTCTTTTTATTGCTGTGTGTATAACAAAACAGCGAAATAGATTTGGTCATGGTTATTCTTTGAATAGTAACAGATTAAGGTCTTTCAAGCTAATGTTGCCATTAGACCAAACAGGTTTTGTCCCTGATTGGCAATTTATGGAAGAGTACATGAAACAGAAAGAACAAGATATATTGAAGCCCACAATAGAAAAGCTATGCAAACAACTGATAATCAACGATATACTGGGGGGGGTAAGTGTCTACACTCCAAATGGCAAGAATTCATATTTGGCGAACAATTCTCTATCCAAGCCACAAGTAGCGGCATAGATAAGAACAAACTCAATCCAAAAGAGGGGCCTATCCCATACATTACTCGTTCCGACTTAAATAACGGAATGGATATTTTCGTGACTGAGCAATCACCCCGATATAAGGTTGATGAAGGTAACGTGATTACTATCGGTCTTGACACTCAAACTGTTTTCTATCAGCCCACCTCATTTTATACTGGACAAAACATTCAAATCATTAGGCACTCTCAATTAGATAGATATAATGCATTGTTCCTAATTGTCGCGATAAAAAAACTCGTAGGAAAGTTTAGTTGGGGTAGTTATGGCGCAACTTTAACAAGATTGAGAAAGAGTAGAATATATTTACCTGCCACTAATACGGGCGAAATTGATTTTGCCTTTATGTCTGCTTTTATGAAAGATGTTGAATGTAACATCCTAAATTCCACACTTAAAATCTTCAAAAATAGAGCAATTATTAACAAATCTAAATATGGGGGGGGTAAAATGGAAGAACTTTCTCATACGTGATGTATTTCCAACTCTTGTCCCAGGGAAATCAAAAGGACTTAATCACATACAAAAAACAGACAATGGGATAAGTTATCTTGGTGCTACCAATCAAAACAATGGTGTGCTATGCTTTGTAAATCGAATTGATGACCTTATCCAAAAAGGGAATTGCATTGCCTTTATTCGGAATGGCGAAGGGTCTATGGGATATTCAGTTTATAAGGCTGAGAATTTCATAGCCACCTCAGATATGACTTTAGGTTATAATAAACACTTGAATAGATATACGGGGACTTTCATAACTACCATAGCAGACCGAGTCAGAGGAAAATATAATTTTGGATATAAGCGTAGTGCGGCTCGTCTATCCAAAGAAATTATCTCTTTGCCAGTTGATAATGACGGTTTCCCCGATTGGGAGTATATGGAAACATATATGCGTAATATTGAAAGCACACAAATCTTGCAGTATCTACAATCTATCAAAACCAAGTGGCGATAACCTCAATTAAATAATCTGACTGGCAGCATCGCAATATACGATGACCGCATAGAGATTGCCAACCCCGGCATATTCCCTCCTCAAATATCACCCGAATCCATCAAGGAACCACACGAGTCATACCCCTACAATCTAAAGATTGCCGAAGCTCTATATAAGTCAACCTATCTGGAAAGCTGGGGTTCCGGGGCAAAACGAATAATGGATGCTTGCCGCGAGCAAGGTGTAGAAGAACCCATATGGCGTTGGGATGGAGGCTTCGTAATCGTCACTTTCAAACGCCATACTGGAAACATCGCTCCCAAAGAAAGCATCAAATCGAACGGCAAAGGGGACGACATACACGCTGGCAATCACGACAGAGAAACCAAAGAACTGCCCAAAGAAATTATTGACGCAATCAATAATCGCGGTTTGACGGAAGTTCAATGCAATCTGTTGTCTCTGATTATATCAATGCCCTCTATAACATTGACCAAGATGGCGGAAGAATTGGATATGACCATAGATCAGGTTCGGACTTTGAGAAAGAAGATGGAAAATAAGGGTGTGTTTATTTGTCTATAGGAGCGACAAAGAAAGGCATTTGGAAAATAAAATTTGAGTGAAAAACACAACATTTTTTGCTAATTTTGCAATTCCGTCTTAATTGAGAATTATATGTCAGAATCTGTGACAGCCGCCTCCGCTGAGGGGGTATGCCTGCTGGAGTCTCTGGCGAAGGGATTTCTGTCTCCCGCCAGGAAGATGGCTATTGACCGCGCGCTCGAACTCGCACGCGGGGGAAATGTCGTGACCCTCGGTGGGCTTGCGGGTTCCTCCGTGGCTATGCTGTTCGGGGGGATGGCCCTCGCTGCCAATGGAAAGGCCAATGGGAATACCTCCGGGAAACAGAAAGGGACACCGGAGAATGTGCCGGCGTTGCTTGTCGCCGACTCGATGGATGACGCGGGGTATCTCTACAACGACCTTGTCAAGATACTGGGTGACAGCGCGGTGATGATTTTCCCGTCGGGTTACCGCCGCGACATCAAGTATGGCCAGGTGGACCCGCCGCAGCAGATTCTGCGCACCGAGGCTCTGAGCCACTGGACCTCCGACCCAGAGCTGCGTTTCGTGGTATCTTACCCTGAGGCGATGGCCGAGAAGGTGGCGTCGCGGCAGGTCATCAACGACAAGACGGCGACTTTCTCTGTCGGCGAGGAAATCGACCTGGAGAAGACGCGCCGATGGCTCCTCGACAATGGTTTCCTCCCGGTCGACTATGTGTATGAGCCGGGGCATTTCGCCATCCGTGGCTCAATCATAGATATTTTCGGATATTCGGGGGAATTGCCTTACCGTATCGACCTCTTCGGCGACGAAATAGAGTCGATACGCACCTTCAACATCGAGACGCAGCTGTCGGAACAGAAGGTTGACTCGGTTGCCATCACCGCCAATGTCTCCTCCGATGGTGACGCCGGGGAGAGTCTGCTCGACTTCATCCCCCCATCCACCGTCATAGCGGCTGCCGACCTCTCAAGGCTCGTAGGGAGAATCGAGGCTATCGCCAACGACAGTTTCTCATCCTCGGCGGTGATTGCCGGGGAGGGTGACGTCCAGGCGATGAAGCAGCTTGTCGACCCGGCGAAATTCGCCCGGAAGCTGGCCGGGTTCACCCGCCTGGAGTACACCGCCGCCACTCCCCCAAAGGAGTCGGAGACGGCCCTCGACTTCGGTTGCTCCCCGCAGGGGCTTTACCACAAGAATTTCGACCTAATCTCGGCCTCTTTCCTGAAATTCCTCAGTGAGGGCTACAAGATTTATATCCTGACCGACTCCCAGAAGCAGGCCCAGCGACTCCACGCCATCTTCGAGGAGCGGGAGGATAAGATTCCCTTCACCCCGGCGTCGGCCACCCTCCACGAGGGGTTCGTCGACCACAGGATGAAACTCTGCCTCTTCACCGACCACCAGATTTTCGACCGTTTCCACAAATACTCCCTCAAGAGCGACCGCGCCCGTTCGGGTAAACTCGCCTTGTCGCTCAAGGAGCTGTCGGCCATCGAGACAGGCGACTACATCGTCCATGTCGACCACGGTGTCGGTAAATTCGGGGGGCTGCTGCGCACCCAGGTCAACGGCACCACCCAGGAGATGATCAAGCTCATCTACAAGAACAACGACTGCATCTTCGTCTCTATCCACGCCCTCCACAAGCTTGCCAAATACCGAGGGAAGGAGGGTGTCGAGCCTACCATCAACAAGCTCGGCTCGGGGGCCTGGAACCGGATGAAGGAGAAGACCAAGAAGAAACTCAAGGACATCGCCCGCGACCTCATCAAGCTCTACGCCGCCCGCAAGGAGGAGAAGGGTTTCAGCTTCTCCCCCGACAGCTATCTGCAGCACGAGCTTGAGGCGTCGTTCATATATGAGGACACCCCCGACCAGCTGACGGCCACACGCGATGTCAAGGCCGACATGGAGAGCGAACGCCCGATGGACCGCCTGATTTGCGGCGATGTCGGTTTCGGCAAGACTGAAATCGCCATCCGCGCGGCATTCAAGGCGGCCACCGACGGCAAGCAGGTGGCGGTGCTGGTGCCGACCACGGTGCTGGCCTACCAGCACTTCAACACCTTCCGCGACCGCCTGAAGGACTTCCCTGTCAGGGTCGACTACCTCTCCCGCGCCCGCACCTCCAAGCAGGTCAAGGATATACTCAAAGACCTCGCCGACGGGAAGATAGACATCCTGGTCGGCACCCACCGCCTTGTCGGGAAGGATGTGAAGTTCAAAGACCTCGGGCTGCTTGTCATCGACGAGGAGCAGAAATTCGGCGTGGCCGTAAAGGAGAAACTCAAACAGATGAAGGTCAGCGTCGACACCCTCACGATGTCGGCCACCCCCATCCCCCGCACCCTCCAGTTCTCCCTGATGGGCGCCCGCGACCTGTCGTCGATAACCACCCCGCCGCCGAACCGCTACCCAATCCTGACCTCGGTCAACACCCTGACCGACGACCTCCTGGCCGAGGCCGTCAACTTCGAGATGTCGCGCAACGGCCAGGTGTTCATCATCAACAACCGCATCGAGGGGCTGATGCAGCTCGAGCAGATGGTCAAGCGCATCGTTCCCGACGCGCGCACAATCGTGGCCCACGGCCAGATGCCCCCCGAGAAGCTCGAACAGGCAATCATCGACTTCACCAACCACGACTACGACGTGATGCTCGCCACCACAATCGTCGAGAGCGGCATCGACATGCCCAACGTCAACACTATGATTGTCAACAACGCCCAGAACTTCGGCCTCTCGGAACTCCACCAGCTCCGCGGACGTGTCGGGCGCAGCAACCGCAAGGCCTTCTGCTACCTGATGGTGCCGCCGGGCAACCCCCTCACCCCCGTGGCCCGTCGCCGCCTCCAGGCCATCGAGGGCTTCTCCGACCTGGGGTCTGGCATCCACATCGCGATGCAGGACCTCGACATCCGTGGCGCCGGAAACCTCCTCGGGGCGGAGCAGAGCGGCTTCATCGCCGACCTCGGCTACGAGACCTACCAGAAAATCCTCAAGGAAGCGGTCACCGAGCTGCGAACCGAAGAGTTCGCCGGGACGTTTACCAAAGAGGAGCACGGCCACTCCCCGGAGGAGGAGACCGAATATGTCGCAGACTGCGTGATCGAGAGCGACCTCGAACTACTCCTCCCCGCCTGGTATGTCCCGCAGGAGAGCGAACGCATCTCCCTCTACCGCGAGCTCGACTCGATGGAGCGGGAGATGGACATCCGCGAGTTCCGCTCACGCCTTGTCGACCGCTTCGGCAAGATACCCCCCGAGGCGGCGGAGCTTACCCGGGTGCCGCGCCTGCGCCGCCTGGCCCGCCAGCTCGGCATCGAGAAGGTGGCCCTCAAACAGGGGACGATGTACACCTACTTCGTCGACTCCCAGAACCTGGCCTACTACCAGTCGCCGATGTTCGGCCGGATGATCGCCTACCTGCAGAGCCATCTCTCCACCGTGAAGATACGCGAGAACGGCCAGAAACGCTCATTCGCCTTCTCCAACGTCCCCGACGTCGAGACCGCCGTCGCGATTCTCTCCGAAATACTCAACCTCGAAACAACCCATTAAAAAATATACAACATCATGGAAAAAATCCAACCCGGAAAATATGTCGAACTCGGCTACGACCTCTACGCTGTCGAGCCTGACGGCACCGAGAAACTCGTCCACCAGACCGACGCCGAAGACCCCGAGAAGATTGTCTTCGGAGTAACCCAGGGGGTCATCGTCCCCCTTGAAAAGGCCATCGACGGCCTGGAGAAGGACGCCACCTTCAACGTCACCGCCACCGCCGACGAGGCTTTCGGCCCCTACGACCCCGAGCAGGTAGTGACCCTCGACAAAGACCTCTTCCTCATCGACGACAAATTCGACGACGAGGCCATCAAGCCCGGCGCGCTCGTGCCGATGATGACCGCCGACGGATTCCGCATCAACGGCCTGGTCAAAG
Source organism: uncultured Porphyromonadaceae bacterium (assembly GCA_947177635.1). Taxonomy (GTDB): domain Bacteria; phylum Bacteroidota; class Bacteroidia; order Bacteroidales; family Muribaculaceae; genus UBA7173. The sequence continues at coordinate 33,809 of CAMWVQ010000022.1, forward strand.
AGGTCACCGCCGACAAGGTGAAGATGGACTTCAACCACCCCCTCGCAGGGAAGTCGGTGCGCTTCGACGGCAAGATTCTCGCCGTGCGCGACGCCACTCCCGAAGAGCTCCACCCCGCCCACGGATGCGGCTGCGGTTGCGACCACGACCACTGCGGCGAGGAGCATGGGGGCGGTTGCTCAGACGGTTGCTGCGGCGGAGGCCATTGCCACTGAGCCGGTTCCAAAGGAAAAATAATTTAACTTAATTTGTGGCAATCCGTTTGCCGGATTGCCACAAATTATCGTAACTTCGCGTGTCAAACACAGACGTCAGCAACCGATGAGAAAACTTCCCCTACTGCTGCTGGGAGCATCAGCCGCCGCGATAGTGGCAGGCGCCGCCACCCGCAGCTCAAAGAACGACATATCCCGCAACCTCGACATCTTCACCGCTGTCTACAAAAACCTCCAGACAAGCTACGTTGACTCCATCGACGCCGACAAGTCGATCAACACCGCCATTGCCGCGATGCTCGACGAAATCGACCCATACACGGAGTATATCCCCGAAAGCGAACAGGAGGAATTCATGACCATCTCCACCGGGGAATACGGCGGAATCGGGTCATACATCGGCACCAGGGAGGGGAAGACCTTCGTGTCAGAACCCCACGAGGGAAGCCCCGCCCAACGCGCGGGCCTCAGGCCGGGCGACATCTTCATCAAAATCGACGGCGACTCGGTAACCACCCTCACCTCCGACCTCATCTCCAAGAAGCTCCGCGGACAGGCCGGGACAAAAGTCAACGTCACCGTCAACCGCCCCTACGGCTCTGCCGCCCTCTCTGACACCACGCTGACGTTTGAAATCACACGCGAGAAAATCGACGTCGCCCCCGTGCCGTACTACGGCGTGGTTCGCGGCGACATCGGCTACATACAGCTGACCACATTCAACGAGAAAAGCTTCCAGGCCGTAAAGGACGCCCTGACCGAGCTGAAGAAAGACCCCAGGGTGAAGTCAATCGTCCTCGACCTGCGCAACAACGGAGGCGGACTTCTCGAAAGCGCCGTGCAGATCGTGGGCCTCTTCGTGCCCAAAGGCACCGAAGTGCTACGCACCCGTGGCAAGGGGCTGCTCAACGAGAAAATCTACAAGACCACCCACAAGCCTGTCGACACCGAGATACCCCTGGCCGTGCTTGTCAACGGCTCCTCGGCCTCGGCTGCCGAGATTGTCACCGGCGCCATCCAGGACCTCGACCGAGGGGTGATTGTAGGTGAACGCACCTTCGGAAAGGGTCTCGTGCAGTCGACCCGCGCCCTCCCCTACAACGGCCTCATGAAGGTCACCATCGCCAAATATTACATCCCCTCGGGACGCCTCATCCAGGCCATCGACTACAGCCACCGCAACCCCGACGGCTCTGTGGCCCGCATACCCGACTCGCTGACCACCGTGTGGCACACCCGCGCCGGACGCGAGGTGCGCGACGGCGGCGGTATCACCCCCGACATCAAGGGTGAATACCCCGAAGGCAACCGCCTGGTCTACAACATCGTCCGCGACGGCTGGAGCTTCGACTTCGCCAACCGCTACGCCGCCTACCATCCCGAAGGGGTGCCGGCCGAGGAATTCGAGGTGACAGACACCATCTTCTCGGAATTCAAGAAATTCATAGACCCCGGCAAATTCAAATATGACCGCGCCTGCGAGCTCGTCCTCGACCAGCTCGAGAAGTCGGCCAAGACCGAGGGCTACCTCAACGACTCCGTGCAGGCCCGCATCGACGCCCTCCGCTCGCTGCTCCAGCACGACCTCGAACATGACCTGAACCTCAACCGCGACATGATCGCCTCATACCTCGCCCCTGAGATGGTGATGCGGTGGCATGGCACCCGCGGCTCGATAATACAGACCCTCAAGACCGACCAGGATGTCGACTCGGCGGCCAACGTCCTCCACGACGCCGCCCGATACCGCGGAATCCTCGGCAAGAAGTAGGGACGCAAACAACAATAAACCAATCTGAATGAACGCAAACAAAGACTTCAAGGCCGATTTCATCCGTCGCGTCAAGGAGAACAAACCGACCCGCTGGGTTCGCTTCGGCGTCGTCTTCCTGATATTCATCCTCTGGGTAATATGGATGGGCAACCCCTGGCTTCTGCTCGGGGGAATCCTGCTGTTTGACATCTACATCACCGGCTACATCCCCTTCACATGGTGGAAACGGTCGAAGAACCCCGCGGTGCGCAGCGTCATGTCGTGGGTCGACGCCATCGTCTACGCCCTGGTGCTGGTCTACTTCGTCTTCGCCTTCGTCGGCCAGAACTACCAGATACCCTCCTCATCGCTTGAGAAGACCCTCCTGACAGGCGACTACCTCTTTGTCGACAAGACCGTCTACGGCCCGCGAGTGCCGATGACCCCCGTCTACTTCCCGCTCGTCCACAACGAACTCCCCTTCGGACTCGGGAAGAGCTACCTCGACTCCCCCTCCAACGGCTACAAACGCCTCAAGGGACGCCGCGACATCGAGGCCGGAGACATTGTGGTGTTCAACTTCCCCGCCGGAGACACCGTGATGTCGAAAGTCTCCAACCCCGACTACTACACCCTCAAGAAATGGAAAGGTGAGGCGATACTCAACACCGAGACCGCCGAGTTCGGCAAGAAGATATGGCGTCCGGTAGACCGCCGCGAGAACTACGTGAAACGCTGCGTGGGACTCCCCGGCCAGCGCATCAAGATAGTCGACGGAGTGATTTACATCGACGGCGAACCATTCGAGATAGTCCCCGAGAATGTGCAGTTCAACCATTTCTACCAGGTCAACGGCGCCCCCCTGACCGAGGAGGAGTTCGAGCAGATGGGAATACCGGTGCTCGACCGTGGAGTGGCCGAACTTGACCAGGTCACCCCCGAACAGCTCGCCATGCTCGGCTACCACGTCAACGACGACGGCTCCGTGCCCCCCATCTATGTCTCCCCGATGACCCCCGCGATGGTCGAGGCCGCCGAGGCCAACCCCCGGATCGGGAAAATCGAGCGGCAGCAGCCCGCCCCCGAGACCCTCTACTCACTCTATCCCGAGGCAATCTCCGCCGACTGGACCCGCGCCGACTACGGCGGCGCCAACGGCCTGCTGATACCCCGCAAGGGGATGGTCATGGAGATGAGCCGGGGAGTCTGGGACATCTACGGCCGCGTGATACGCGTCTACGAGAACAACCCCACCGCCGAGTTCCGCGACGGAAAGCTATACATCGACGGAAAACCGCAGGACTACTACACCTTCAAGATGGACTATTACTTCATGATGGGTGACAACCGCGACAACTCCCTCGACTCCCGCTACTGGGGATTCGTGCCGGAAGACCACATCGTCGGCACCCCCCTGCGCGTGCTTATCTCCTTCGACCAGGACAAGGGGTGGCTCGACGGCAAAATCCGCTGGAACCGCATCCTCAAGGACGCCAACCCCGACAAGTGACCCATACCATCCAACCAACAGACCAACGGCTCATGGAAGGTGAACTGCCGAGATACTTCGGTTCCGTCGACTACTGGGTGAGGCGCGCCGCCGGCATGCCGGTGGCCACCGACGCGCTGTTCGACAAACGGCGCAAGGAAATCCACCGCTACGACATCGCCGATGTCAACGGCCCCCTGACCCTGACCCGACCCATCGTCAAGCCCCACGGCATCCCCCGTGCGCCCTTGCGCGACGTCCGCGTCCGCGCCCACCGCCAGTGGTGGCATGTCCACCGCGTCTCCCTTGCGTCGGCCTA